>JAUXRW010000040.1 GCA_030681555.1 Acidimicrobiales bacterium | reverse complement strand
GCGCTGTCGCTCGTGGGCACCCTCTTCGGCGTCGCCGTGCTGTTCGTGGCCCAGAACGCCGACTTCCTCGCCGCCGTCCAGGTGATCATCTACGCCGGCGCCATCGTCGTGCTGTTCCTGTTCGTCCTCATGCTGCTGGGCGTGGATCGGGCCGAGGACCTCTCGGTCGAGCCGCTGGGCGGCCAGCGCATCGCCGCCCTCGTCGTCGGGGCCGGCGTGCTGGCGCTGTCGGTGCTCGCCATCGCGTCCACGGGGGGCGAGGCCACCGGTGCTCCCGCGGCCGACGGCGCGCGCAACCGCATCGACGGCGGGGTGGCCAACGTCGATCAGATCGGCGAGTCGCTCTTCACCGACTACCTCTTCGCGTTCGAAGTAACCAGCGTCCTGCTCGTGATCGCCGTCGTCGGCGCCGTCGTGATGGCCCGCAAGGTGAAGCGGTCGGACTACGTCGACGATCCCCTCGTGGCGGCCGCCGAGGCCGAGCGGGCCGCGGCGGAGCAGCCCGGGGAGGCGGCCGACGAGGTCCCCGCCGCCGAGGTCGCCGTCGACGACTCGGACCGCGAGCAGACCGAGGTGGCGCCCTGATGCTCGCGATCGCGGAGGTGACGCCGGCCTGGTACCTCGTGCTCGGGTCGCTGCTGTTCACGATCGGCGCCGTGGGCCTGCGCGTGCGCCGCAACCCGCTCGTCATGTTCATGTGCGTCGAGCTGATGCTCAACGCCGTCACCCTCACCTTCGTCACCTTCTCCCGGATGCTCGAGGACGTGCACGGCCAGACGGTCGTGGTCTTCGTCCTCGTTGTCGCCGCCGCCGAAGTGGTGGTGGGGCTCGGGATCATGGTGGCGCTGCTCCGCAAGGAGCCCGAGGCCACCGCCGACGACCTCACGGTCCTGAAGGGATAGCGGCACCACCGTGCTCGACCTCGTCTGGCTCATCCCCGCGCTCCCCCTCGCGGGCTTCCTGATCCTCCTCGTCGCGGGACGGCGGCTGGGGGAGCCCGGCGCGGGCTGGCTGGCCACCGCCGCCTCGGCCGGCTCCTTCGTCGTCACGGTCGGCGTGTTCCTGGCCCTCCTGGGCGAGGACCACCACCACCGGAGCCACGTGGTCACGCTGTTCGAGTGGCTCCCGGCTGGGGGCTTCAGCGTCGACGTCGGCTTCCTGGCCGATCCGCTCTCGATCACCATGGCGCTGTTCGTCACGGGGATCGGCACGCTGATCCACCTGTACTCGATCGGCTACATGCACGGCGACGCGGGGTTCTCGAGGTTCTTCGTGTACCTGAACCTGTTCATCTTCTCGATGCTCGTGCTGGTGCTGGGCGACAACCTGCTCCTCACCTTCCTCGGGTGGGAGGGCGTCGGCACCTGCTCCTACTTCCTCATCTCCTTCTGGTTCACGAAGGACGCGAACGCGTCGGCCGGCAAGAAGGCGTTCATCACGAACCGCATCGGCGACTGGGGCTTCATGGTGGCGATGTTCGTCACCTTCGCCGCCCTCGGCACGCTCGCGTACAGCGGTGAGAACGGGATCCTCGAGCAGGCCCACGACCTCGCGCCCGTCACGGCGACGGCGATCGCCCTCCTGTTGTTCGTCGGGGCCTGCGGCAAGTCTGCGCAGCTGCCGCTCTTCGTCTGGCTGCCCGACGCCATGGCGGGTCCCACCCCCGTGTCCGCCCTCATCCACGCAGCGACGATGGTGACGTCGGGCGTGTACCTGATGGCCCGGGTGAACCCGATCCTGGCCCAGTCCTACGACTGGGCGCCGACCCTGATCGCCTGGGTGGGCGTGGCCACCGCCCTCTTCGCAGCCACCATCGCCGTGGCCCAGACCGACATCAAGAAGGTGCTGGCCTACTCCACGGTCAGCCAGCTCGGCTACATGTTCCTCGCCGTGGGCTCCGGGGCCTACGTGGCTGCCGTGTTCCACATGGTCACGCACGCCTTCTTCAAGGCGCTGATGTTCCTCGGCTCGGGCTCGGTGATCCACGGCATGGGCGACGAGCAGGACATGCGGCGCATGGGCGGGCTGCGCAAGCTCATGCCGATCACGGCCGTGACGTTCATCATCGGCTGGCTCGCCATCGCCGGCGTGCCGCCGTTCGCCGGCTTCTGGTCGAAGGACGAGATCCTGCTGTACGCCTACGACAAGAGCCCGGCGCTGTGGGCGGTCGGCCTCCTCACCGCTCTCCTCACGGCCTTCTACATGAGCCGCCAGGTGTTCATGGTGTTCTTCGGTGACGAGCGGTGGGGCCATGCGGACGACGCAGCTTCGGCCGACGTGGCGGCGGCGGGCGTGCCCGCCGGCGAGCCCGCCGGCGACACGGGCCTCACGAGCGAGCACGCCGCCTCCGTCGAGTCCGGCGCGGATCCCGTGTCCCAGGAGCCCGCCCATGGCCATGAGGGTGCGCACGCGCAGCCCCACGAGTCGCCGTGGCTGATGACGCTGCCGCTCGTCGTGCTGGCCGGCCTCTCCATCGTCGGCGGCGGGCTGAACCTGCCGTTCACGAGCGACCTCCACCTGCTCGAGCGCTGGCTCGAGCCGGTGCTCGAGGGCAACGAGCGGGTCATCGACGTGGCCACCGGCACGAAGGTCGGCCTCGCAGTGGTCGCCGTGATCGCCGGGCTGCTGGGCATCGCCGCCGCCGTGGCCGTCTACCTGCAGAAGCGGGTCAAGCCGGTCGAGCCGCAGATCCTCGCCGAGGGGTGGCGCTTCGACAGCTCGATCACCGCCTTCGCCGGTGGCCCGGGCCGGGCCGGCTTCGAGGCGGTGTCGGCGTTCGACAAGCAGGTGGTCGACGGCGCCGTCAACGGCGTGGCCCACCTCACCCGCGGCAGCGGCCGCGGGCTGCGCCTGGTGCAGACAGGGTTCGTGCGCAGCTACGCCTTGGGCCTCACCGTCGGGGTCGTCGCCCTCCTCGCCTACTTCCTCACGAGGGTCTCCTTCTGATGCTGCCGTCGATCCTCGCCAGCGAAGTGGCGCACGGCGGCGACGCCATCCAGAGCTCGCCCCTCACCGCGGCGATCCTGCTGCCCTTCATCGGGGCGCTCGTCGTCGCCTTGATCCCGAAGCAGCGGAGCGAGCTGCACCGGCTCACCGCCCTCCTGTTCTCGGCCGGCACCGCTGCGGTGACGCTCTGGGTGCTCGCCGCCTTCGACACCAGCGACGCGGGCTTCCAGTTCGAGGTGAACCGCACCTGGATCGGCGAGTTCGGGATCTCGTGGCACCTCGGTGTGGACGGGATCTCCCTGTTCCTCGTGGTGCTGTCCGGGCTGCTGTTCCCGCTGGCGATCCTTGCCGTCACGCCCCACCACGACCCGAAGCCGTACTACGCATGGCTGCTCATCCTGCAGGCCGGGTGCATCGGCGTCTTCTGCGCCCTCGACCTCTTCGTCTTCTTCGTCATGTTCGAGATCGTCCTCGTGCCGATGTACTTCCTCATCGGCGGCTGGGGCTACGCCGAGCGGGTCTACGCGGCGCTGAAGTTCTTCATCTTCACGATGCTCGGCTCGGCGCTCATGCTCGTCGGCATCGTCAGCCTGGCCTTCCTCCATCGCGACGGCGTCGACGACGACCTCGCCCAGCAGCGCGAGACGATCCAGGCCGAGGCGGAGCAGCAGATCGCGGCCATCGCCGCCAGCGCGCAGAGCCTCGATCTCGACGACCCGGCCAACCAGGGCACCGTCGATGTCCTGTCGGCGCAGATCAACGAGATCAACGCGGAGCGCGACGCCCAGCTCGAGGAGCTCGGCGAGGCCGGGCTGGACTTCGACCTCGTGACGATCGCCGAGTCGCAGCACGTCGAGGACACCTCGACGTCGGGCAACCCGCTCGACTGGGGGGCCGCGCGCTGGATCTTCCTGGCCTTCGCCATCGCGTTCGCGGTGAAGGTGCCGCTCTTCCCGCTGCACACGTGGCTCCCCGATGCCCACACGCAGGCGCCGACTGCAGGGTCCGTGATCCTCGCCGGCGTGATGCTGAAGCTCGGCACCTACGGCTTCGTGCGGTTCGGCCTCTACCTGTTCCCGGAGGCGACGGTGTGGTTCGCCCCCGGCATGGTGACGCTCGGCGTCATCGGGATCATCTACGGCGCCGTCGTGGCCGCGATGCAGAAGGACCTGAAGCGGCTCGTCGCCTACTCCTCGGTGGCCCACCTCGGGTTCATCGTGCTCGGCACCTTCGCCCTCACCACCCAGGGCATCCAGGGCGGCGTCCTGCAGATGGTGAACCACGGCATCTCGACCGGTGCCCTGTTCCTCCTGGTCGGGATGATCTACGACCGGCGCCACACCCGCGAGATCGCCAAGCTGAAGGGCCTCCAGAAGTCGGCCCCGATCCTGGCCGCGGTGTTCACCGTCGTGATGCTCAGCTCCATCGGGCTGCCCGGCCTCAACGGCTTCGCCGGCGAGTTCCTCATCCTCGTGGGCTCCTACCTGACCATGAAGTGGTGGACCGTGGTGGCCGCCGCCGGCGTGATCCTTGCTGCGCTGTACCTCCTGTGGGCCTACCAGCGGGTCTTCCACGGCGAACCCGACGAGGACAACGCCGACGTACCGGACATGACGTGGAAGGAGGGCCTCGTGATGGCCCCGCTCCTCGGGCTCATCGTCTTCCTCGGCGTGTACCCGAAGCCGATGCTGGAGCGGATCGAGCCGTCGGTCGACCAGCTCGTGAGCCACATCGAGGACCACAGCGACTACCGGCAGCCCGAGGTGGCCGAGCGGGGGGCCGCTGAGGAAGGCGGCGCCGACGGCGGCGCGGCCGAGGACGACGAGGGGGGCCACTGATGGGTTCGCTCCTCGCTCTCCTGTCGCAGCCCCTCGACGACGCGCCGACCGAGATCGCCCGGGTGGACGTGGCCTGGTCCGCGCTCGCGCCGATCCTGTTCCTCATCGGCGGCGCGATGGTCCTGCTCCTCGGCGACGCGCTCACCCGCCTGCGGTCGGCGCGCGGCGCCTACGCCATCGTGGCCACGGTGTCCGCCCTGGCTGCCGCGATCAGCGCCCTCCCGCTGTGGAGCCGCATCCAGGACGCCGATCGCGGCCCGTTCTCCACGCTCGGTGAGGCCGTCGGAGTGGACGGGTTCTCGCTGTTCGCCACGTTCGTGATCTGTGCCGCCGTCGTCCTCGGGGCCCTGCTTCTCGACGGGTGGCTGCGCCGCGAGGGGATGGAGGGCCCGGAGCCCTACGTGCTCACGCTCCTGTCCGCCTCGGGCGGCGTGATGATGGCCTCGGCCAACGACCTCATCGTCATGTTCCTCGGCCTCGAGATCCTGTCGATCGCCGTGTACGTGCTGGCCGCGATGCACCTGCGGAAGATCACCTCGCAGGAGGCGGGCGTGAAGTACTTCGTCCTGGGTGCCTTCGCCTCGGCTTTCTTCCTCTACGGCATCGCCATGACCTACGGCGCGACCGGGTCGACCAACCTGGTCGACATCTCCGCGTTCCTGTCGACGACCGTCCTGACCGACAGCGGGCTGCTGCTGGCCGGCGCCGCACTGCTCCTCGTCGGCTTCGCCTTCAAGGTCGCCGCCGTGCCGTTCCACTTCTGGACGCCCGACGTGTACCAAGGCGCCCCGAGCCCCACCGTGGCGTGGATGGCGTCGGGCGTGAAGGTGGCGGGCTTCGCCGGGCTCTTGCGGGTGTTCTACCTGGGGTTCGGTTCGTACCAGCTCGACTGGCAGCCGATCGTCTACGCCATCGCAGCGATCACCATGGTGGCCGGGTCGGTGCTCGCCATCGTCCAGACCGACGTCCGCCGCATGCTCGCCTACTCGTCGATCAACCACGCCGGTTTCGTGCTGGTGGGGGTCCAGGCGGCGAGCGAGCAGGGCGTGGAGGCGGCGCTGTTCTACCTGGCTGCCTACACCTTCATGGTGGCCGGCAGCTTCGGCGTCATCACCGTCATCACCCGGCGGGGCGACGTCGGCACCGGGTTGGACGACCTCCGCGGCCTGTCGCGTGATCGCCCTCTCCTGGCTCTCACCTTCGCGCTGTTCCTGCTCGCCCAGGCGGGCGTGCCGCTCACCTCCGGGTTCTTCGCCAAGTTCTACGTGATCACCGCGGCCGTGGATGCGGGCTCCACCTGGCTGGCCGTGATCGCGATGGTGTCGGCGGTCGTCGCCGCCTTCCTGTACCTGCGGATCATCGTGTCGATGTACATGACGAGCGACGACGAGCTCCCCGAGTCGCGCTCCATCCCGGTGCCGCTGGGAGCGGGGGTTGCGCTGGCCCTCTCGGTCGTCGTCACGATCGGCGCCGGCATCTTCCCAGGCCTGCTCTCCGACCGGGCGGAAGATGCCACACCCGTGCTCGTCCGGGAGCCCGACCCGGACGCGGTCGAGGCCCCGCCCGACCCTGGCATCCAGCCCGCGCCGTAGGTCAGTTGCGACCGCGTAGGTCCTCGGCGTCGCCCGGGCCGCCTTTGACCCTGCCCGGAGGGTCAGCCGGTGAACCCACCGATGGTGGGCGGGCGGGCGAAGCGGTGCATGAGCGGTTCGCCAAATGCGGCATCCGGGGGGCGCCGAGCCGTAGCATCGAGACCGCCCCGCGGCGCTCGCACTGCGCCCGCCATCCCCGCCCGGGGCCCTCTGCGATGTCGACCACCTCCTCCACAACGTCCACCGACATCGAGCTCGTCGAGCTGGCCCAGGACGGCCACCGCGCCGCGTTCGACGAGCTGATCCGGCGTCACGACGAGCGGATGCGCAGCCTGGCCTTCCGGCTCCTCGCCGATCGCCATGTCATGGACGACGTGCTGCAGGACGCCTACCTGAAGGCCTTCCGCGGCCTCGACCGCTTCCGGCCGGGCAGCGACTTCAGCCCCTGGCTCTACCGAGTCACCTACAACGCCTGCATCGACGAGCTGCGGCGCCGTAAGCGCACCCCCGCCAGCACCCACGAGGACGCCGAGATCGCCTCGATGAAGCCCGGCCCCGCGCAGCTGGTCGGCACGTCCGAAGCGGTCCGGCTCGCCCTCGCCGACCTGTCGGCCGGCCAGCGCATCACGGTGGTCCTCGTCGACGGCGAGGGGTTCGATCACCAGGAGGCCGCCGACATCCTCGGCGTGGCCCCGGGCACCGTGGCGTCCAGGCTCTACCGCGCCCGCACCAAGCTGCGGCGCCTGCTCTGGGACGAGATGCGCCGGTGACGGACCTGGATCTCCCGCCCGAGGACGACACCTTCGTCATGACGGCATTGGCCCGCCTACCGATCCCCGAGCACCACCCGGACTTCTGGGACGAGCTGGCCGGCCGGCTCGACGACCTCGCCGAAGAGCTCTACCTGGAGCGGATGGGGGCGGCCGATCCGATCCTCGGCGCCGACCGCGACCCGGGCCTGCTCGAGCACGTCCCCCTCTTCGAGGGCCACGAGCCCGAACCGGAGTACGGCGGCTACGTCGAAGGCCCCTACGCCGTGGCGCCCCCGGACCCCTACGCCGTGGTGGTCGACGCGTACGAGGCCGTCGTCGCAGCGCCGGTCGCCCCCGACCCGTACGACGACGACCCGGAGGGCTCGGCGATCTTCGACCTCGAGGAGGAGGCCGACCTCGACGCCTACCTCGACGACGACCTCGACCAGCCCGGCTACCCGGCACAGGAGCGGCCCGAGCCCGATGAGCTGGTCGTCGAGCTGCCGCCGCAGCATCGGCCGGCGGCGAGAGACGGCCGCGTCCTCTCGCCGTTCGCCACCGAGCGACCGCCGATCCCGCACCCCGGCCGGCTGCGGCCGCAGCGAGCGGCTGCCCACGCGGTCCGGCCGCTCCGCAGCGAGCCTCCCCGGCGTCCGGCGCGCCTGTCCCAGGCCGACCTGGCCCGCCCGGCCGAGGTGGCCTTCGGGCGACCGGTGCGTCCCCCGGCGGGCCCCGTCGTCACCGGTCGGCCCCGGCGCCCCCCTGCGGGCCCTGAGCCACGGCGACCGACGGCGACTCGCGACGTGCGGCACCACCCGGCGATCGTCCCGCCGGCCCTCCGTCAGCCCTCGAACGTGGTCCTGGCCTCGGTGGCCGTCGTCGCCGCGGTCATGGTGCTCGTCGCCGGCACCTTGCTGATGCGGCAGCGGGACGAGGCCTCCCAGACCGAGCGCACCGGCGACGTCACCCCCACCTCCTTCGTGCCCGGCGACCTCGTCGCCCAGGGCGGCGGTGCCGACGATCCGGCCGGCCGGGCCGTGCTGGCCTGGGTCCAGGCCGTGGCCGGGGCCGACGCCGGTGCAGCGTGGGAGGCGCTCGGGCCCCGCTCGCAGCGCCACTTCGGTGGTCGCAGCGAGTTCGAGGCCGACCTCGCGGACATCACCGACACGTACGGGCCGTGGGCGACGACCCCGCCCGAGCTGGTCCTGGTCACACCCCTGATGACCGACGGCGGCACGTCGATCTCCGTGGTCACCCTCTACGGAACGTTCCCGGAGGGCGGCGAGCCGGTCCAGCGGGCGGACGCGATCCCCGTCCGCAGCGACGGTGACGACCTCGAGCTCGAACCGTGGGCCGACGCCGGTCCGCTGACCGTCCTCCAGCCGGCCCCCGGCGCCCCCGCAGAGGGGTCCACGGCCGTGGTCGTGGAGCTCCCGACGGACATCGGCACCGCCGTCGTCCGGGTGGGCGAATCCGTGGCGGCGGTCTGCGGGATCTCCGAGACGGCCGAGCTGGAGGACGTGCGCGGCGCCGACCGGCAGCGCTGCGTCCACACCCCGGACGCGGCGGCCGGCGCGAAGGTGCTCACCGTTGCCTTCGCGTCGCCCGACGGGGAGCGGATCTCGGCGATCTCCGTGCCCTACCAAGCCGCCTAGGCGACCCTCGGAGGGTCGCGAACCCCCGAACTCCGGCCATCTTGGCCCCTTGCGCGAGCCTTCACTAGGCTCCCCCGGCGTGTCCGACTTCCTCCGCGATTACCTCACCGTGGGCATCTTCGGCCTGGTCGGAGCCGGGTTGGTCGGCCTGCTCCTGGGGGTCGGATCTCTCCTCCGGCCCACCCGTCCGCAGCCCGAGAAGTACATCAACTACGAGTCGGGCGTCGATCCCGTCGGGTCGCAGTGGGGTCAGAGCCAGGTCCGGTACTACATCTTCGCCCTCCTCTTCGTGATGTTCGATGTGGAGGCGGTGTTCATCTTCCCGTTCGCCACCCGGGTCGACGCCTACGGCTGGTTCGGCCTCGTCGAGATGGTGGTCTTCATCGTGATCCTGGCCCTCGGCCTTCTCTACGCCTGGAAGAAGAAGGTGCTCCGTTGGGTCTGAGCCAGTCGCTGGGCCGCTCCACCTGCCTCCTCGGCCAGCGGGACGCCTGATGGGCCTCGTCGAGAGCGGCAAGATGCCGAAGCCGCTCACCAAGCTGCTGAACCTGAGCCGCAAGTACTCCGTCTGGGCGTATCAGTGGGGCCTGGCGTGCTGTGCCATCGAGATGGGCGCCGCGTTCGCGTCGCCGCGCTACGACGTCATGCGCCTCGGCGTCATCCCCTTCCCGGCCAGCCCCCGCCAGGCGGACCTCGTCGTCATCTCCGGAACGGTCACCGACAAGATCGTCCCCGCCATCCGCCGGCTCTACGAGCAGATGCCCGATCCCAAGTACGTCATCTCCATGGGCTCGTGCGCCAACTGCGGCGGGCCCTACTGGGACAGCTACTCCGTCACCAAGGGCGTCGACCAGATCATCCCCGTCGACGTGTACGTGCCCGGCTGCCCGCCGCGTCCCGAGGCGCTCCTCGAGGGCATCGTCCTGCTCCAGGAGCGGATCCAGAACGAGGACATGCCCACGCGGTGGCGCGGCGAGAACCGCGGGGAGCCGATCGTCGTTGGCTGACGACGCCGCCACCGACACGGCCGTCGACGAGGCCCCCGAGGTCGCCACCGACGAGGAGCGCGAGGCGCTCCTCTCGGTCTTCTCGGCAGAGCTCGGCGAGGCCGTCGTGGCTCACGAGATCAAGCCGGGGCTCGGTCTGTGGATCCGCGTCGCCACCGAGGCCTGGCCCGCCGCCGCCGAGGTGGCGGCCAAGGCGGCCGACTGCGGGTGGTTCGACTTCCTGTCCGCCATCGACTGGCTGCCCTCCCCCTACGGGCGCTACGAGGACTCCTCGCTCGACGTCCCCTTCCCGCCGCCGATGCCCGACCGCTCGGCAGCCGTGCCCGGCTACACCGGGGGCGACACCCGCCTGCAGGTGCTGGCCTCGGCGGCCCGCATGGGCACGAGCCTGCGGGTGCTGCTCAAGGCGGACGTGCCGGACGACGACCCCGTCGTCGGCACCTGGATCCGTACGTTCGCCGGCGCGGCCTGGCACGAGCGGGAGACGGCGGAGATGTTCGGCATACGGTTCGGCGGCAACGCCGACCTCCGGAACATGTACCTGCCCACCGAGTTCGAGGGCCACCCGTTGCGCAAGGAGTTCCCACTCCTCGCCCGCGTGGTGAAACCCTGGCCCGGCATCGTCGACGTCGAGCCCATGCCCGGCGGCGGCGACGACGAGGACGAGGCCACGGAAGGAGGCGAGGAGTCGTGACCGGCACCCTCACCGAAGCGCAGCAGCTCGCCTACGCCAACGCCCAGGCGGCCGACGGGCGCGTCAACGTCGATCTCGAGACCGACGAGGGCATGACCCTCAACATGGGGCCGCAGCACCCGGCCACCCACGGCACGCTGCGTGTCATCGCCAAGCTCGACGGCGAGCAGGTCGTCTCCGCCGACGTGATGTGCGGCTACATGCACCGGGGCTACGAGAAGCTGTGCGAGGTCCGGTCGTACCCGCAGATCAACACTCTGGTGAACCGCATCGACTGGCTCGGCAGCTTCGCCAACGAGGTGCCGTTCATCCTCGCCGCCGAGCAGCTCATGGGCGTCGAAGCGCCGCCGCGGGCGATGTGGATCCGGACCTTGTTCTTCGAGCTCTCCCGGATCGCCAACCTCAGCCTGTTCATCGGCGACCTCGCCCTGCAGCTGGGCGCGCAGACCCCTGCCTTCTACGCCTTCCGCGATCGCGAGTTCGTCCTCAACCAGATCGAGTCGGTCACCGGCGGGCGCTTCCACCCGAACTTCGACCGCATCGGCGGCCTCAAGGACGACCTCCCCAAGGGCTGGATCGCCGACACGAAGGCCGCGATGAGCCGGCTGCGGGCGTACTGCGACGAGATGGAAGACCTCGTCTACGGCAACGAGATCTTCCAGACCCGCACCCGCGGCATCGGCATCATCCCCGCCGGCGTGGCGCAGAGCTACGGCCTGTCCGGGGCCAACCTGCGCGGCTCGGGCGTCGACTGGGACCTCCGCCGGGACGCCAACATCGGCCTCGCCTACGACCAGCTCGACTGGAAGGTCTGGACCCACCCCGACGGGGACAGCTTCTCCCGCTCGTGGGTGCGCCTCCAGGAGGTGCGGGAGGCGACGAAGATGGTCGACCAGCTGTGCGACGGCATGCCCGCCGGGCCGATCATGGCCAAGGTGCCCCGCATCATCAAGGTGCCGGAGGGCGAGGCCTATGTCGTCACCGAGAACCCGCTCGGGCAGATGGGCTACTACCTCGTGTCCAAGGGCGACACCGGCCCGTTCCGGGTGAAGATCCGCACGGCGAGCTTCAACAACATCTCCGTGGTGCCCTGGGTGCTCCGGGGCGTCTACGTGCCCGACATCATCGCCATCCTGGCCAGCCTCTACTTCATCCTCGGAGACATCGACAAGTGACAGGTCTGATGACTGCCGTGGAGCTGTCGTACTGGCAGCAGACGGTCTTCCGTGTGCTCGGTGTGCTCGTCGCGGTGATCCTGCCGGCCGGCGGGTTCGTCTACGTCTTCCTCTTCAAGATGATGAGCTTCATGCAGAGCAGGCTCGGCCCCATGGAGGCCGGCCCCTATGGCTCCATGCAGCTGCTCGCCGAGGTGGGCAAGTTCCTCCAGAAGGAGGACATCGTCCCGGAGAAGGCCGACCGACGGCTGTTCTTCCTGGCGCCGTACATCGTCCTCGCCTCGACGTTCCTCCTGCTGGTGGTCATGCCGTTCGGGCCCGACGCCTACTTCACGAACCTCGACACCGGCATCTTCCTGGCGATGGGCCTGTCCTCGATCTCCGTCATCGGCATCCTCATCGCGGGGTGGGCGTCGGCCAGCAAGTACGCCCTCATCGGCGGCCTGCGGGCCGCGGGACAGCTGATCGCCTACGAGCTGCCGATGGTGCTCGCCGTGGTCGGCGTGGTCATCCAGGCCGGCACCCTCAACCTGCAGGGGATCGTCACCGCACAGCACAGCGGGGAGATCTTCGGCTTCGGCGGCATCGGCAACCCCTTCATCATCACCCAGCTCGTCGGCTTCTTCGTGTTCCTCACGGCCACGCAGGCCGAGCTCACGCAGACGCCGTTCGACATGCCGGTGGCGGAGTCCGAGATCGTCACGGGCTACATCACGGAGTACTCCGGCCTCCGGTTCCTGCTGTTCTTCATCGGCGAGTTCGCCACCGCCGGGGCCTTCGCCGCCATCGCCGCCACGCTCTTCCTCGGCGGCTGGGCCGTGCCCTTCGTCGACCTCGACGACGACATCATGAACATCGCCGGGCCGCTGGTGCTGTTCGGCAAGATGATGCTGGTGGGTTTCCTGATCTTCTGGGTGCGATTCACGTTCCCGCGGTTCCGTGAGGACCAGCTGCAGGCGTTCGCCTGGAAGTTCCTGATCCCGATCTCCCTCGTGAACATCCTGGCCACGATGGTCCTGAAGGTGGCGTTCTGATGCCCAAGCCCAAGATCCCCGGCCTCTTCACCGGCCTGCGGGTCACCTTCGGCGAGTTGCTGAAGACGCTGTTCCCGAAGGGCCGCGGGATGAAGGGGCTGCTCCCCGCCCCGTCCACCGGAGCGGTCACGGTGCAGTACCCGCACGAGACCGAGGCGCCCGCGCCGCGGTCCCGCGGCGTGATCGCCCTCAAGGAGGAGAACTGCACCGTCTGCATGCTGTGCTCGCGCAGCTGCCCCGACTGGTGCATCTACATCGAGGGCCACAAGACGAAGGCGCCGCCCCGCCGGCCCGGCGGCAAGGAGCGCACCGTCAGCGTTCTCGACCGGTTCGACATCGACTACGCGCTCTGCATGTACTGCGGGATCTGCGTCGAGGTCTGCCCGTTCGACGCGCTGTTCTGGAGCCCCGAGCACGAGTACTCCGAGCCCCGCATCGCCGACCTGCTCCACGACCAGGCCCGCCTCGGCGAGTGGATGGAGACCGTGCCCGACTTCGAGGACTACGAGTCGGGGTCCGGCGCCAAGGTCCGCAAGGTGCCGCGCTGATGGTCGCCCAGAACATCTTCTTCTACGCCATCGCGGCGGTGATCGTCTGGAGCGCGTTCCGGGTGGTCACCACCCAGAACGTCGTGCACGCCGCGCTGCACCTCGTGGCCGTGCTCGCCTCGGTCGCCGCCCAGTACATCCTGCTGGCCGCAGAGTTCGTTGCCGCCACGCAGGTGCTCGTCTACATCGGCGCCATCGTCGTGCTGTTCCTGTTCGGCATCATGCTCACGCGGGCCAAGATCGGCCGCGACCAGGAGCTGACGCACAAGAGCGCCATCGTCGGCGGGGCCCTGACGGCGCTGCTGCTGCTCGCCGTGATGGGCTACTCGCTGCTCGACGAGTTCGGCTGGAGCCGCACGCCGCTGCCGGAGGACTCCCGCCTCATCGGGGTGAACGGCTCCAACTCGGCCACGGTGAGCGACTCCATCTTCAGCCAGTACCTCGTCCCGTTCGAGGTCATCTCCGTCCTGCTCCTCGCCGCCCTCGTCGGCGCCATCGTCCTGGCCCGGAAGGACTGAGCTGAGCTGATGCCTGCTCCGGACCTCGCTGCGCTCGTCCCGTCCTCCGCACGTGCCTCCCGCCGACCGGCGAAGCCGGCTCGGCTCCGGCCTGCGACCGACCCGTCTGCCCGGAAGGACTGAGCGCGTGGACGACCTCCTCCTGAACCAGTTCCTCCTGCTCGGCGCCGTGCTCTTCTGCCTCGGCGTCTACGGCGTGCTCGTCCGGCGCAACGCCGTGCTCGTGCTGATGTCGATCGAGCTGATCCTGAACGCCGTGAACATCAACCTCATCGCCTTCGGCGCCTGGCGCGGTGACGTGGCCGGCTCGGTGTTCGCGCTCTTCGTGATCGCCATCGCCGCCGCCGAGGTCGGCGTCGGCCTGGCCATCGTGCTGCTCATCTACCGAAACCGCCGCAGCGTCGACCTCGACGACATCGCCGAGCTCAAGGGATAGCCGTGCTGGACATCGCCTGGGTCATCCCGCTCATCCCCGCGGCCTCGTTCTTCCTGATCCTGCTGTTCGGCAAGCGCATGCCGTTCAAGGGCGCCGAGATCGGCATCTTCGCACTCGGCCTGTGCTTCGCGATGGCCGTCGTCACCAACGTCCAGTGGTTCCAGCGGGTCGACGACGCCGAACACGCAGCGCATGCGACGTCCGGAGCGGAAGCGACGGACGAGCATGCTGCCAGCGACGCAGCAACGACGGAGCATGCGACGGAGTCGCATGCGGACGCCGAGGGGGACGAGGCGACGGAGTCGCCGTCGTCCGCCGCTGAGGAGCACGACGAGGGCGGAGCCGCCGCCGAAGGCGGCGCGGCTGTCGAGGAATCGCACGCCGGCGACGACGCCCACGAGTCCGACGGCGGCGAGGACGACCACGCCGAGGCGGGTGGCGCCGGGGGCGGTCACACGGAGTTCGAGGTCGAACCCGTCCGCGAGAGCATCACGTGGTGGTCGAGCGGCGGCATCGACTTCTCCGTCGGCATGCTCCTCGACGGGCCCGCCGTGATGATGCTCTTCGTCGTCACGCTGATCTCGCTGCTGGTGCACATCTACAGCACCGACTACGTCGGTGGCGACAGGCGCTACACCCACTACTTCGCCTTCCTGTCCCTCTTCAGCGCGTCGATGCTGGGCCTGATCATGAGCGAGAACACGCTCCAGCTGCTCACCTGCTGGGAGCTTGTGGGCCTCTGCTCCTTCGCGCTGATCGGCCACTGGTGGGAGGAGAAGCCGAACTCCGACGCGGCGCTCAAGGCCTTCATCACGAACCGCGTTGGCGACGTCGGCCTCATCTGCGGGGTGATCGTCCTCTTCTTCGGGGCGGGCCAGACCTTCGACATCGTCACCATCAACGAGATGGCGGTCAGCGGCGAGATCAGCCACCTGGTCCTGCTCGTCGGGGCCTGCTCGCTGCTGGCCGCGGTCATGTCGAAGTCGGGCCAGTTCATCCTGCACACCTGGCTGCCCGACGCCATGGCCGGACCCACCCCGGTGTCCGCCCTCATCCACGCCGCCACCATGGTGGTGGCCGGCATCTTCATGGTCGGCCGCCTGTACCCGGTGTTCTTCCAGGGCCTGTCGATCGGCGTCTCGGGCGTCAACCTGCTCGCCGTCATCGGCGGCGTGACGGTCATCGGCGGCGCCGGTCTGGCCTTCGTCCAGACCGACATCAAGAAGGTGCTCGCCTACTCGACGGTCTCGCAGCTCGGCTACATGGCGATGGCCCTCGGGGTCGGCGCGTGGACGGCCGCTTTCTTCCACCTCTTCACCCACGCCATGTTCAAGGCGGGGCTCTTCCTCGGCTCGGGCTCCGTCGCCCACTCGGTGCACTCCTTCGACATGAAGGAGCACATGGGCGGCATGAAGCGGTTCATGCCGAAGACGTACTGGACCTTCGTGATCAGCACGGGCGCGCTGATCGGCCTCTTCCCGCTGGCCTGCTTCTGGTCGAAGGACGAGATCCTCGCGGGCGCCGAGCAGCTCGGCACCGGCTACACGGCGTTCCTCGTCGTCGGCCTGATCGGCGCCTTCATGACCGCCGCCTACATGACGCGCTGCGTGTACCTCACCTTCCACGGTGAGCCGCGCGGCCATGCCGCCGACGCCGCCCACCCCCCGCACGAGTCGGGCCCGCGGATCGTGGTGCCGCTCTACATCCTCAGCGGCATGGCCGTCCTTGCCGGCTTCACGAACCTGCCGAACACCGGTGCCCTCGACTTCGTGCCGGACAGCTGGGCCCTGCGGTTCGAGCACTTCTACGAGCCCAAGGGCGAGTACTTCCCGTCGGTGCTCGACACCTTCAGCCACCCCGAGTTCAACATCGGGATCGCCATCGGCTCGACGATCATCGGGTTGCTCGGCATCGGCCTCGCCGCCGCCTGGTACTTCCGCGGCCTCGGCCCGCACGGCCTCACCGAGCGCAACAAGGTCGCCCGAGCGGGCCACCGGGTGCTCGTCGAGAAGTACTACCTCGACCGGCTCTACACCGACATCATCGTCGGCGCCGTGAAGGGCCCCATCGCCAAGGCCGCCTACTGGTTCAACCAGAAGGGCATCGACGGCGTCATCAACGGGGCCGGCACCGCTGCGGTGCGGGGCGGGCAGTTCGTGTACGACAAGATCGACCAGGGCGTGGTCGACACGATCGTCAACGGGTCGGGCGCCGCCGCCGAGGGCAGCGGCCAGGGCCTCCGCCAGATGCAGACCGGGCGCGTGCAGCAGTACGCCGCCCTCCTCTTCGCCGGCGCGGCCATCCTCGCCGGCATCTTCATCATCGTCATCTAGGGGACCACACGGACCATGGAGAACAACGACTTCCTCACCGACTGGGGCATCAGCCTCATGGTGTTCCTGCCGCTGGCCGGGGCGCTCATCATGATGCTGTTGCCCAAGGCCGAGGAGGCAGCCCACAAGGTCGTTGCCGTGGGGGCCTCCCTGGCCTCTGCGGCGGTCGGCATCGCGCTGCTCGCCGACTTCGACTACGACAACGCCGAGAAGCTCCAGTTCGTGGTCGACCGCTCCTGGATCGACGTCATCAGCTCGCGATACCTCGTCGGCATCGACGGGCTGTCCGTCCCGCTGATCGCGCTGACGCTGCTCATCACGCCGCTCGTCATCATCTACAGCTGGAACCACTTCCCGGCGCCCCACAACCCCAAGGCGTTCCTGATCCTGATCCTCGTGCTGCACACGGGCATGCTCGGCACGTTCGTCGCCCAGGACCTGATCCTGTTCTTCGTCTTCTTCGAGGTCGTCCTCCTGCCGATGTACTTCATGATCGGCGTGTGGGGCGGTGAGCAGCGGCAGTACGCCGCCATCAAGTTCTTCCTCTACACGCTCTTCGGGTCGGCGCTGATGATCGTGAGCTTCCTCGCCGTCTTCTTCGTGACCGGCGGCGACAGCTTCTCGATGGTGGAGCTGGCTCGGGGGGTGGCCGAGCGCAACGCGGCCGGCGACCTCGCCATGTCCACGCAGGTGCTGATCTTCGGCGGCATGTTCATGGGCTTCGGCATCAAGGTCCCGATGTTCCCGTTCCACACCTGGCTGCCCGACGCCCACACCCAGGCGCCCACGCAGGGCTCGGTGATCCTGGCCGCCGTGCTCCTGAAGCTCGGCACCTACGGCTTCATCCGGGTCGCCCTGCCGATCCTCCCCGAGGCCGCCGTCGAATGGGCCCCCTACATCGGGCTTCTGGCCGTCATCGGCATCATCTATGGCGCCCTGGGCTGCCTGGCCCAGACGGACATGAAGCGGCTGATCGCCTTCTCCTCGGTGGCCCACATGGGCTTCGTCATGCTCGGCATCGCGACCCTGACCGACTTCGGCCTGAACGCCGCGGTCTTCGGCATGGTCGCCCACGGCCTGATCACGGGCATGCTCTTCTTCGTCGCCGGCTCGATCAAGGAGCGCTTCCACACCCTGGAGATCAAGCGCCTCGGGGGGCTGCTGCTGCAGGCCCCGAAGCTCGGCTGGATCCTCGGCTTCACGACGATGGCCTCGCTCGGCCTGCCGGGCCTGGCCGGGTTCTGGGGCGAGTTCCCGGCCATCCTCTCGGCCTACAACCCCGGCGCCGACCTCTCCGAGGAGCTCTTCCGGGTCTACATGGTGGTCGCCGCGATCGGGACCGTACTGGCCGCGGGCTACCTGCTCTGGCTGTTCCAGCGCACGGCCTTCGGCACCCCCAACGACGAGTTCGCAGACGAGCACATCCACGATGTCCACGGCAGCGAGTGGCTGGCCTGGCTGCCCATGCTGCTGCTGGTGCTCGTGCTCGGCGTCTATCCGGACCTGATCTTCCAGGTCACCGACCCCGCCATGGATGCGCTGGGGCACACCTTCGCGACGTTGGGGGACTAGGGCATCGTGCTGAGCCTGCTCGCACAAGGAACGGAGTTCGTCCGGCCGGACGTCGACTTCCACGCGTTCGCGCCCGAGCTGGTCCTCACCGGTGCCATCGTCCTCGTGCTCCTCGTCGACCTGTTCACCCCCGCCAGCTCCCGCGGCGTGGTGCCGCAGGTGGCCGGTGTCGGGCTCCTGGCGGCCATGGTGCCGGTCCTCACCCTGGCCCTCGACGGCACGGACCGCTCGCTCTTCGGCGGGGCCTACGCGGTCGACAACTTCGCCCTCGTCCTCAAGGCCCTGTTCCTCGTGGCCGGCTACGTGGTCGTGCTGCTGTCCACGAACTACATCGCCGAGGGCGACTACGACGAGGGGGAGTACTACTTCCTGCTGCTCTCGTCGATCCTCGGGATGACCGTGATGGCGTCGTCGCGCGACCTCATCTCGATCTTCGTGGCCCTCGAGCTGCTGTCCATCCCGGCGTACATGCTGGCTGGCTGGCGCAAGCGCGACCTCCACGGCAACGAGGCGGGTGCGAAGTACTACCTGATGGGCGTGTTCGCGTCGGCCGTGATGCTCTATGGCATGTCGCTGCTCTACGGCTTCGCCGGGAGCACGCTGCTCTCCGACATCGGTGCGACGATCGGCGAGGGCGACACCCGCCCGCTCGTGACGCTGGGGATCATCCTCGTGATCGTCGGCTTCGCCTTCAAGGTGTCGGCCGTGCCGTTCCACACGTGGGCCCCGGACACCTACGAGGGCGCGCCCACGCCCATCACGGCGTTCCTCGCCGTCAGCTCGAAGGCGGCGGGCTTCGTGGCCCTGCTGCAGCTGATACTCGTCGCCTTCCCCGGCCGCACCGACGTCGTCGGGCCCCTCATGTGGGTGCTGGCGGCGTTGACGATGACGGTGGGCAACCTCATCGCGCTCCGACAGACGAACATCGTCCGGCTGCTGGCCTACTCCGGCGTCGCCCAGGCGGGCTTCATCCTCGCCCCGCTGGCCGTCGTCGGCACCAACCCCGACGGCGCCCTGCAGGCCATCATCACGTACCTGCTCATCTACGCCGCGATGAACCTCGGCGCCTTCGCCGTGGTGCTCGCCGTCGCCCGCAAGACGCGCAGCGCCGAGATCAGCACCTGGGGCGGTTTGTTCGAGTACGCGCCCGGCCTCACCGTGCTGATGTCGCTCTTCCTGTTCAGCCTCGCGGGCATCCCGCCGCTCGGCGGCTGGCTGGCGAAGTTCGTGGTGTTCCGGTCGCTGCTCGAGCCCGACCTGACCGCCGGGGGCGTCACCCTGGCCGTGGTCGTCGGCGTCAACTCGGTGATCGCGCTCTACTACTACGCCAACGTCGCCCGCCAGATGTGGATGATGCCGAACCCGGACGGCGATCGCACCCCGGTGCGGATCCCGGTGTCGCTCGGCGCCGCGCTCACCCTGTCCATCGGCGTCACCGTCGCCTTCGGCGTGACGAACCTGGCCACCCGCTTCGGCGACCTCGCCCACCTCCTCCCGGCCTGAGACCACGGCCCCGCACCCGACCCTGCGGCAGCGAGGAGCGACGGCCGCGCCGCTCGGCCGTAGGTGCCGGTGGGCGGTCGTTGTGGTCGCTCTCGTCCTTCTGGCGGCGTGCAGCAGCGACGACGACGACGCCGTGCCGTCGACCGCGCCACCACCCAGGGGCTACGTCGCGCTCGGCGACTCGTACTCGGCGGGGGAGGGCGCGCGCGAGTACGACGTGGAGAGCGGCTCCTGCCGCCGCTCGGGCAAGGCGTGGCCGGCGGCCCTCGACCGGTTGGAAGAGCGGTTCGAGCTGCTGGAGCTCCGCGCGTGCGGAGGCGCGACGGCCGAGCACCTGCTCGGGCCGTGGGAGTCGCGTGACCAGCCGGCGCAGATCCCGTCCGACGAGCACCCTGAGGTCGGCCTCGTCACGCTGACGGTCGGCGGCAACGACGCCGGCTTCGGCGAGATCGTGCTGCGCTGCGTGCTCCTGAGCTGTGCAGGGGTGCCGGGAAGTGGCGACTACACCCGTGGCCTGGCCGAGCTCACGACGACGCTGGCCACCGAGGTCTATCCGAGGCTCGCCGCCGCCTACCCGAGGGCGAGGCTCGTGCACGTGGGCTATCCGCGGCTCACCCCGGCTGCGGGGGAGCCCGTCGTCGACTGCTCCTGGCTCAGCGGCGACGAGCGGTCGGCGGCCGCCGATATCGTCACGGGGCTCAACGACGCCGTCGCCGAGGCGACGGAGCGGGCGTCCGACGCCGGGATCGATGTCGCCTACCTCGACGTCACCGAGGCGTTCGAGGGCCACGAGCTGTGCAGCGACGGCGTGCCCTGGGTCAACGAGGTGCTGAGCCTGGACGCCGAGCGGGCGCACCCCACGGTGGAGGGGCATCGCGCTCTCGCCGCCGCCGTCGCCGACGGGCTCGATCGCCTTCGCTGAGCCCTGGTCAGCGGTTCAGGACAGCTGCGTGACGGCGGTGACCACGAGCACCACGAGGAACGCCACCGCCACCGCGCCGATCAGTTGGTGGAGCGACACCGCGAGGTGACGGCCCAGGGTGATCGGGCCGGCGTGGTCGTCTCGCCTGGCCAGGTGGGCCACCCGCACCCCGATCCAGACGAAGCCGACCACGAGCGTGAAGCCGACGATGGCCCGCAGGAGCAGCTGCACCCGTCGACCGTACCTGGGTACGGCCGCACCGGCCCGATCTGGTCGGCCTCGGGCGTTTCCCGGAGGTACCGTCGAGGACCGTGAGGTCCTCGGAGCCGGTGGCGATGGTGGAACGGTGGTGGCGCGGACGGTTCGGACGGCGCCTCCTCGTCGAGGTCGCCCTGCTCGCGTCGCTCCTCACCCTGTACCGCCTCGGCCGCTACCTCGGCCGCAACCAGGTCGACGTGGCCTTCCAGCACGCCCGTGACGTGCTCGACGCCGAGAGCTGGTTCGGGCTCGACAGCGAGCAGAGCCTGCAGCGGCTCCTCCTCGACAACCTCACCCTCGTCCGCTTCATGAACCGCTACTACGCGATGGTGCACTTCCCCGCCACCGTCGCGTTCCTCGTGCTCGTGTACGTGAAGGCACCGGTGATGTACCCCCGCATCCGCACGACCTTCATCGGGGTCACGGCCGTGGGGCTCGTGCTGCAGATCGCGTACCCGCTGGCGCCGCCGAGGATGCTGAGCGGATTCGTCGACACCGTGCAGGTGTACGGCCCGGCCATCTACGAGAAGCCCGGCGTCGAGAGCTTCGCCAACCAGTACGCCGCCATGCCGTCGCTGCACGTGGGCTGGGCGCTGATCGTCGCCTACGGCGCGCTGCAGTTGTCCGACGGTCGCTGGCGCTGGTGGGGGGTCGGCCATGCCGTGATCACGGTGGCTGCGGTCGTCGTGACGGCCAACCACTACTGGGCGGACGCGCTCGTCGCCCTCGCCCTGGTGGCCGTCGTCGTCCGCGTCGAGGCACTGCGGCCGTTCGCGGCCCGCTCGTCGTCCGAGGCCGTCGCCACCTCGTAGGCGCCGCGCCCGACGGAGCCGAGCTCGCGGCTGGACCCTGCGCTCACCGGGCTGACGGTCAGGGGTCCGCGGACTGAACGAGCTCGCGGTGCCTCGCTCTGCCCGCCTGGGTGAGCGCGATCACCTCGGGCTGGGGCGAGCCGGTGGCGTCGTCGTCCGGCTGGACGAGGGTGGCGAGCCCGGAGGCGTCGACCGTCTCGACCAGCCCTGCGGCCCGAAGCGCGGTGAGCGCCTCGTCGACGTCGCCTCCGCCCTCGAGATCCAGGTCGCGGAGCGCCTCGACGGGCACGCGCGCCTGTTCCGCCTGGCGCTGTCCGATGGCGATGAGGAGCTCGTCGTGCGGTGTGGTCACGTGGTCATGGTTCCCGGCTCGGCGCCGATCCATCCGGACCGGCCGCCCTGTTCAATCCGCCACAGGAGTAGGGTGGTTGCGAGTCAACCGCGCGCCTTGACGAGGGCCCCGAGGCCGCCTTCGATGTGCTGCGCCGGGCGTCACAGGGGCACAACAGAAAGCTCCGGGACATCGCGGGCGACATCGTCGAGCGCTACACGGGCAGCGCCGTCACCTAGGCCTGTCTGGGGCCTCGAGCTCGGCCAACCGCTCCTGGGCATCGGCCAGCTCGGCCTCCGCGGCGTCTGCGGTCACCCTCGCCGTGTGGGCCTCGGCCTCGGCCCGGTCGGCCTTCCCGGCCAGGCGCGCCGCCGTTGCGTCGAGCCGCTCCACGAGCCGCCGTTGGGCTGCCAGGTCCTTCCGTCGCTGCCGCTGGCGTGCTGCTTCCTCCTCTGCGAGGCGCGCCGCCTCGGCCCGGGCCTCGGCATCCGGGGCCGCCTGCCGCTCGGCGGCGGCGTCGCCAGCGTCGCCGTACCCTGCGGGCACTCGTCCGTCCTTGCCCGAGCTCCCGGCCTTCCCGGTGGCGCCGGCCTTGCTCGTCCTGTTGACCTTCGGTCCGGCCGCGGCCTTCGAGCGCGATGGCGCGGCCGGCGCCGACGAGCCGAGGTCGAAGCCGAACCCGAAGCCCGGGGCGTCGTGACCGGACGTCAGCACGCCGGCGACGAGCTCCTCGGCCACCTCCGGCAGGAGCACTGCTGCCCGCACGGTGGCGGACAGCTCCTGGGCCAGGGCCTGCCCCTTTCCGCCCAGCACCTTCGCGGCCGCGCCGACGAGGGCGTTCGCCGCCGTGCGATCGGCAGCGGTGGCCGGCCTGAGCTGCGAGGCGTCGCCAGCGGCCGCTGCGTCGCTGGCCGCACGGAGGGCCGCACCGGTCTCGAGCGCGTCGGCGACGAGCTCCGGGCGCGTCCGGGCGACCTGGTTGAGGGCGTACGCCGACGGCGCGGGTCGGCGGAGCGCCGCCACGACGGCAGCCTGGGCCTTGTCACCTTCCGCCTTCAGGGCCTTGACGACCTGGTCGCGGGCGGCGACGAACTCGTCGGGCGGCACCTCGTAGAGGGCATCGGCGGCGGGCGGCAGGGGGTCGGCCATCGGTCCGCAGTCTGGCCCAGGGCCGCCGCGATCGCCCCTGTGCCGTGGGTCGATAGCTTCTAGGGGTGCGAGCCAACGGGGGGACGCCGAGGCGCTCGACCGGCGGCGACCCTGGCTGAGGCCCGCCCGTTCAGCTCGGTCATGGAGGCCGCGCTGTACGACCCGGAGCGGGGCTTCTACGCCACCGCCGTGCGAGCGGGCCGCCGAGGCGACTTCATCACGAGCCCGGAGGTCGGGCCGCTGTTCGGCGCGGTGACCGCCCGCGCCATCGACGCCTGGTGGTGTGCCGCGGGCGAGCCGGACCGCTTGACCGTCGTGGAGGCGGGGGCGGGGCCAGGGACGTGGGCGCGGTCGGTCCTGGCCGCCGAGCCAGCCTGCAAGGCGGCGCTGCGCTACGTGCTGGTGGAGCGGTCTGCGGTGCAGCGTGCCGCCCACCGTGATCGAGGGCTCGCAGGCGTCGAGAGCCGGGCCGACCTCCCAGCCGTCGAGGGCCCGTGCATCGTGCTGGCCAACGAGCTCCTCGACAACCTCCCGTTCGACCTGGCCGAGCGGACGCCTGGCGGCTGGGCCGACGTCCGGGTCGTCGAGGAGGGCGGTCGACTGGTCGAGGTGCTCGTGCCGACCGACGCCGAGCCTCTGGAGCGGCTGGCGCCGGAGGCCACCGTCGGGGCCCGCATCCCCGTCCAGCGCACGGCGACGTCGTGGCTGCGGGCGGCGCTCGACCTGTCCGGGCCCGGCGGGCGGGTGGTGGTGATCGACTACGCGTCCACGACCGCGGCGATGGCGGAGCGACCCGCGGTGTCGTGGCTGCGCACCTACCGCGGCCACGAGCGGGGTGGGCCGCCGCTCACGGACCTCGGCAGGCAGGACATCACCTGCGAGGTCGCGGCGGACCAGCTGGCCGCCGTGCACCCGCCGGCTCGCGAGCGGAGCCAGGCCGAGTGGCTGCGGGAGCACGGCATCGACGAGCTCGTCGAAGCTGGACGGCGCACATGGGCCGAGCGGGCCCACCTCGGCGACCTCGAGGCGGTGCGCGCCCGCAGCCGGATCACCGAGGCCGAGGCGCTCCTCGATCCGGCCGGGCTCGGCGGCTTCCGCGTCCTCGAGTGGCTGCCCTGAGCCGGATCACCGGGTTCAGGAGGGACCGCTGCGTCGCCCCTCGGGGAACATCCCCGCCAAGTGGCGGCACCCGCTTGCGTAGGGTTGGCCCCCGCACGGGGGCACGACCGCACACAGGAGGCACGCACATGGCCAACGAGCCGCAGGGCGCCACCATCGAGGACTACCTCCTCGAGGAGCGCCGGTTCCCACCGTCGGAGGCGTTCAAGGCGCAGACGCTCGCCGCGTCCCCCTTCCTCTACGACGACGCCGACCAGGACTGGCAGGGCTTCTGGGCCAAGCAGGCCGGCGAGCTCCTGGACTGGGACAGCGAGTGGCACACGATCCTCGAGTGGGACCTGCCCTTCGCCAAGTGGTTCGTCGGCGGCACCCTCAACGCCTGCCACAACGCCGTCGACCGCCACGTGCTGGCGGGCCGGGGCGACAAGGTGGCGTACCACTGGGAGGGCGAGCCCGGCGACACCCGGACCATCACCTACAGCGACCTGCTCGTCGAGGTGCAGCGCTTCGCCAACGTGCTGAAGGGCCTCGGGATTGTGAAGGGCGACCGGATCTGCATCTACATGCCGATGGTGCCGGAGCTGCCCATCGCCATGCTCGCCTGCGCGCGCATCGGGGCGCCTCACTCGGTGGTCTTCGGGGGCTTCAGCCCTGACTCGCTCATCGACCGGATCAACGACGCCGAGTGCAAGGTCGTGATCACCGCCGACGGCGGCTACCGCCGAGGGGCGCCGTCGATGCTCAAGCCGAACGTCGACATGGCGCTGGCCTCCACGCCGACGATCGAGCACGTGGTGGTCGTGCAACGGGTCGACGAGCCCGTGGAGATGGTCGACGGTCGCGACCGGTGGTGGCACGACCTCATGGAGGCCGCCGAGCCCGAGTGCCCCTGCGAGCCGATGGACAGCGAGGACCTCCTCTACCTGCTCTACACCTCGGGCACCACGGCCAAGCCCAAGGGCATCATGCACACCACGGGTGGCTACCTCACGCAGGTCGCGTTCACGCACAAGTACGTCTTCGACCTGCACCCGGACACCGACGTGTACTGGTGTGCAGCCGACATCGGCTGGGTCACCGGCCACAGCTACATCGTCTACGGCCCGCTCACGAACGGTGCGACGTCGGTGATCTACGAGGGCGTGCCCGACGCGCCGGCGCGCGACCGCCTCTGGGACATCGCCGAGCGCTACGGCGTCACGATCCTCTACACCGCGCCCACCGCCATCCGGACCTTCAGGAAGTGGGGCACGACCGAGCCGGCCGCCCACGACCTCTCCAAGCTCCGCCTGCTCGGCAGCGTCGGCGAGCCCATCAACCCAGAGGCCTGGATGTGGTACCAGGAGCACATCGGGGGCGGTCGCTGCCCGATCGTCGACACGTGGTGGCAGACCGAGACCGGCGCCATCATGATCAGCCCGCTCCCCGGCGCCACCACCACGAAGCCCGGCTCCGCCACCTTCCCCCTGCCCGGCATCGGCGCCGAGGTGGTGGACGACGCCGGCAACCCGGTCGAGCGGGGGGGCGGCTACCTCACGCTCACCCGCCCGTGGCCCTCGATGCTGCGCGGGATCTACGGCGATCCCGAGCGGTACCGCGAGACGTACTGGTCCCGGTTCGAGGGTCGGTACTTTGCCGGTGACGGCTGCAAGGTCGACGACGAGGGCTACCTCTGGCTCCTCGGACGCGTCGACGACGTCATGAACGTCTCGGGCCACCGCATCTCGACCACCGAGGTGGAGTCGGCCCTTGTCGACCACCCGGCTGTCGCGGAGGCGGCGGTGGTCGGCGCCAACGACGCCGTCACAGGGCAGGCGATCATGGCCTACGTCATCCCGCGGGGCACCCACACGGCGAGCACCGAGCTCGGCGAGGAGGTGCGCCAGCACGTCGCCACCAAGCTCGGGCCCATCGCCCGCCCCAAGACGGTGATCTTCACCGACGAGCTGCCGAAGACGCGGTCCGGGAAGATCATGCGGCGCCTCCTCCGGGACGTCGCGGAGGGGCGTGCCCTGGGCGACACGACGACGCTGGCCGACCCGGGCGTGGTCGAGGAGATCAAGCGCCGGGCCAGCGAGTCGCCGACGGAGGATTGAGCTCGGTCAGCGGGTCGACCAGTCGATGTCGGCGGCCAGGTCGTCGAGCGCCGACTGCAGCAGGTAGCCGGCGCCCGCGGCCGGGTCGGTGGCGAGGAGGTAGAGGGCGGCCGGGCTCCAGCCGTCGCCGCCGGACGCGAACGGGTGCACCGCCCGCGTGGCGAGCGTGGGCCGCAGGAGCCGCTGGTCGGGCACCACCGGGAGCACCGGGACAGCCGGAGCGGCCACCACCGGACGGGACGCCTTGTAGGCGGCGACGACCTGGGGGAGGAGGGCCTCGGCCTCGGCAAGGAAGCCGTCGAGGACCGGCTTCGGGTCCACCGGCGGGCCGCCCTTCGGGTACAGGCCGAGGTGGACGTGGGGCGCGCCGCCCTTCGCGTTGCCGGAGTCGCCGACGTAGCCCAAAACATCGCCGGTGGTCACCGGCATGTTCTCCCGGAACCCTTCGACGAGGCCCGACAGGTGGGCCAGGTAGAAGTACGTCTTGTCCGGCATGATCACTCGCACCGACAAACCGCCGAGCGAGTCGTTGTGGGACTGGGCCACGCCGTCGACCGGGGCCCGCACCGGCGTGCCGTGGGCCGCGAACACGTCGGTGCCCAGGTGGAAACGGAACCCCGGGCCGTAGCGGGGGAACAGCCAGTCGTGCGAGTAGCGGGCCGGGCCGGCGATCGGGAAGCGGCCGAGCCCGGCTCGATGGGCCTCTGCCTCGGTCATCCCCAGCGCAACGAGCTCGGAGATGGCGGTGAGCAGCCGAGCGTTGCTGTTGGACCCGGTGCGCTTGACCGCATCGATGATCCGCTGGGCCTCCGGGGGGACGACGATGCCGCTCGACGGCGCCGGGGCGCCGTCGCCCTTGGCGTCCTCGGCGCCCGCAGGGGCCTCGGCCGGTTCCTCGCCCCCCGCGCCACCCTCTGCGGCGGTGGCGGCGTCGGGCGCGGCGGTGGGCGGGGTCGTCGTGGGGGTGGCCGTCGTCGTGGTGGTGAACAGGTCGCCGATGGGGTTCGTCTGCGCGTGCGTGCCCGGCGCAGCGAGGAGCGCCGCCACGAGGGAGGCGGCGACTGCGAGGGCGGCGACGGCGCGGCGGCGTTCAGAGGTCATGGGCGATGGTGGTCTTTGTGCGACCCGGAGCGGGCGAACGGATCCTGCACCCCGGTGGTCCGGGGGACGATACCAACCAGAGGGCCGGACTAGTAAGCGCCCCTCGGCCTGAGCACGGCGCGCACGGTGCGGGCGATGATCACGAGGTCCAGAAGTGGGCTCCAGTGGTCGACGTAGAGCAGGTCGAGGTACACACCTTCGCTCCACGGCAGGTCCGAGCGCCCCTCCACCTGCCACAGTCCGGTGAGGCCGGGCTTCACGAGGAGGCGGCGGGCCTCCCGCTCGTTGTAGGTGGCGGCTTCCTGGGGCAGCGGCGGCCTCGGTCCCACGATCGACATAGATCCGGCCAGCACGTTGAACAGCTGGGGCAGTTCGTCGAGGGAGTGGTCTCGAAGGAACCGGCCGAGGCGAGTGACGCGTGGGTCGTCCCGGATCTTGAACAGCGGCCCGTCCACCTCGTTGAGCGCCTGCAGGTCCGCCAGCCGTTCCTCGGCGTCGATGTCCATCGTGCGGAACTTGAAGCAGCTGAACCTGTCGCCGTGGCGGCCGATGCGATCCTGCCGGAAGAAGACCGGGCGACCCTGCCGGATGAGCAGCAGCACGGTGATGGCGAGGAACACTGGCGCCAGAGCCAGCACCATCACAAAAGCCATGCCCCGGTCGAACAGGGCCTTGATGGCCTTGGCCGACGGCGTGAGCGTGGGGGTCTCCACGACCAGCAGGGGAGTGCTTCCCAAAGGCACATAGCTGACGGCCACGTTGGCCGAGGCGTCCTCGCGGTGGGGCGCGATGGCCAGCACGGCGTTGACCTCGGCGGCGCGCCGGGCCAGCGCCCACATCTCGTCATGGTGGGGGCGACCCGCCCGGACGAGGAGGTCGATGCGGGTGCCGCCCTCTCGCAGAGCCTTGATCGCCCCCCGGGAAGGAAGGCGCCGCACGGTGCTCAGCGGACCGTCGTCCACCTCTGCGTGGCCGTCGAGGTCGTCGGCGACGTAGCCGACGAGGTCGACGGCGGCGCCGGGCTGGCTGGCCAGCTGCACGCTCAGCCGTTGTAGGTCGTCGATGGGACCGACGGCGACGACGTTGTGATGGCTGTCGCCCGCCGCCTGTCGCTTCCTGATGTGCCGCCGGAGCAAGAGCCGCCAGATCCCGGTGAAGAAGACGAGGAGGGGGATGAGCGCCCCGACGTAGCCGCGGGAGAGCAGCACGTTCATGGCGAAGTGGCCGAACCCGAGAAGGGCGAGGAGCGAGATGCCGGCCCGGAGCACCCGGCGGAGCTCCTCGACGCCGACGAGGAGGGTGCGCAGCTCGTAGCACCCCGAGATGGTCGACACGAGCGGCCATACGACCGGCATCAGCAGCCCGATGACGAGGTACGAGACGCTGACCGACCCGTCCCGAGGGACGTCGGTGTCGCTGAACGGCCCGAACGTGACGGCTCGGGCCACGAATGCCGCGAGGGTGGCCGCCACGATGTCGCCGGCGAGGGCGAGACGGATCCACTGCCGGTAGGGCTGATCGTGGTGCCCGTCGGACTCCGCGACGGGCGGATGGTCCGGCGCGGTCTGCTCGGTGGTCAGAGCCGCTTCCGCGACACGGCCGCCCTGCAGCTCCAGATCGGTCATCACCTCGTCCTTTGTCCCGTCCGGCTTCGGTGCCCGCGGGTCATCCGGCCCAGAGCCCGGACCCGCACACCGTACTTGCCCTGGAGGTCCGGAATGGGTTTCGCCCCGCAGGTGCGCCGATGGTCTGCGCGGTCACTTCGCCTTCGGTGGAAAGAGGACGGATCCGTCCCGTTGTCGCCGGACCCCGGGGCACTCGCGCTGACCGCGGGCCGGTAGGGTGCGCTTCGTGAGCCCCAGCGAGGCGTTCTCGACAGGCGTCCACCGGGATGCGCCGGTCTTCGTCGCCGGCCACGCCGGGCTGGTCGGGTCGGCGATCACCCGGCGGCTGCGGGCGGAGGGCTTCACGAACCTGCTCACCGCCGCCCGCCGGGAGCTCGACCTGCGGGATCAGGCGGCCGTGAACCGCTGGTTCGAGGCCAACCGCCCGGAGTACGTGTATCTGGTGGCGGGCACGGTGGGCGGGATCCTGGCCAACTCCACCCGTCCGGCGGAGTTCCTCTACGACAACATGATGATCCACGCGACCGTGATCCATGCGGCGCACGAGGTCGGCACCGGGAAGCTGCTCTACCTCGGAAGCTCCTGCATCTACCCGCGGGACTCGGCGCAGCCGATCCGGGAGGACGCCCTGCTCACCGGGCCCCTCGAACCCACCAACGAGGGCTATGCGCTGGCCAAGATCGCCGGGATCAAGCTGTGCGACACCTACCGTACGCAGTAC
>JAUXRW010000035.1 GCA_030681555.1 Acidimicrobiales bacterium | reverse complement strand
TCCCGTTTCGGACCGTCAGACAGCCCGGAACGTAGGAAGCGAACGGGGTGCGCTCGCGGATGGACCCTCAACCGACCCACGGATCAGTCAGGAGAGCCAGAAATATCGCGAGATCGTCCTGTTGAAAGCGGGGTGAGGGCGACCAAGGGGTGAACCGCACCACCAGGAGGACCCACCCCGATGCCCGACGCCTTCGACGACCGGCCCAACGGTCTCGCCCACCCGGATACCTCGACGACCGGCGAGGTGATGGACACGAGTCCAGCCAGGACCGACCTCCTCACGGAAGAGGAGGCCGCCGCAGTCCTGAGGTCCGACACCGGCCACGTCCGCAGGCTGGTCCGGCAACGGCGACTCGCCGTGGTCCGCGACGGCCACTGGATCCGCATCCCCCTCGCAGACGTCGAGCAGTTCCTCGAGCACGCCCGGATCGAAGCGGAGGGAGCGTGACCGACGCCATCGACCACCACGCCCACACCCAGCGGTTCCTGAACTCCCTGCTCCAGACCGTCCCCGAGGACTCGGGTCTCTACGCCTACAGCTGGTGTCTGAACGGCAAGCGAACCCGAACTCTGCCCCTGTCCGATTCGGCGGGCCTGGCTTCATTGAACAACGGCACCAACCCGCTGGAGAGCACCTACTTCGGCATGTCCCTCGTGGCACAGCCGCTGGGCAGGCGGGAGCGAGCGACCCACGAGACAGCGGCGGGGATCACTGCGTTGTGGCTCGACATCGACGTGGCGGGCGAAGCCCACCAGAAGTCGAACCTCCCGCCCGATCGTGACGCGGCCGTGGAGATCATCCACCGCCTGGGTGTCCCCCCCACGATGACCGTCTGGTCGGGATACGGCATCCACGGCTACTGGGTGCTGACCGAACCGCTCCTCATCATGTCCGAGCGCGATCGGGCGGCTGTCGCCAGCTTGTGCAGCGGCTGGGTCGGCCTCGCCCAGGACCTTGCCGGGGAGCGCGGCTACACCCTGGACTCTGTCGGCGACCTCGCCCGAGTGCTCCGCCTCCCCGGCTCGCTCAACCTGAAGGTCCCGACGGATCCCCGGCTGGCCGAGGTACTGGACGACAGCGGCCCCTTGTACGAGGCGACCGACCTCGCCGACTTGATTGGGGCCCGCCGACGCTCGAACCCCAGCACCCCGCCCCCGGGCGCCCCGGACGAGCCCGACTCGTTCACGCTCGATCCGCTGGCCGACCCGCCTGAGGACCGCTGGAAGGAGCTCCGGCGCCGGCCCCAGGTCCTCGCAGCGTTCAATAGCGAGCGCCCCGAGCTGCAGAGCCAGAGCGAGCGTGACCTCAGCCTGGCTTCGAGTGCCCTTCGTGCCGGGTGGTCCGACCAGGAGATCGTCGATCTGCTGGTCGCTGCTCGTCGCCACGTCCAAGCGCCGCTGAAGATCAAGCGCCCTGACTACTACCGGCGGACCCTGCACAAGGCCCGGGCTAGCAGCGCCGCAGACCCCGACGGCGCCGACGACGCTCAGGACGGGGGGCTCCTGGAGGAGATCGCGCAGCGTGGCTCGGTTCCGGTGCTCGCCGACCTCGCCGAGGATGATCGCTTCTTCGCCGTGGATGACGGCGGGCAGCTCCACCTGTTCGAGGGCGGGGTGTACCGGCCCGCAGGAGAGTTCGTGCGGCTGTTCGTGCGGGACACGCTCGCCGACCACAACGCCACGAAGGTCTGGAGGGCGAAGCTCGCCGGTGATGTGGTGGCCTACCTGGCCCCTGGCCTCCCGCGACTTACCCTTCGGCCCAGCCTCACGCACCTCAATGTCACGAACGGGCTCGTCGAACTCAGCACGAATGAGCTCAAGCCTCACGACCCGCATCTGCTGACCAAGATTCAGCTGCCCGTCGCCTTCAACGCCGAGGCGGTCTGCCCGGCGTGGGACGAGTTCATCTCGCAGGTGTTCCCGCCCGACGCCACCCACGTCGCGTACGAGCTCGTGGCGTTCGCGATGGTGCCCGATCCGTCGATCCAGAAGGCCATCCTCCTGCTGGGTGGAGGCGGCGAAGGCAAGAGCACGTTCCTGTCCGGACTGACCGCGTTCCTGGGCAGGGGCAACGTCTCGACCGAGACGCTCCAGCGACTCGAAGGCAACCGCTTCGCCGGCTCTCGCCTGGATGGCAAGCTCGCCAACATCGCCGCTGACCTCCCGGCGAAGGAGCTCGAGGGCTCCGACGTCCTCAAGGGCGTGACGGGGGGCGACGTCATGACGGCCGAGCGGAAGTTCGAGGCCGCCTACGACTACCAGCCGCACGTCCGACTGATCTTCTCTGCCAACCAGGCACCCAGAACGCCGGACCCCTCGCAGGCGTTCTTCGATCGCTGGATCGTGATCCGGTTCGCCCGGCGCTTCCGGGACGCCTCCGGGGAAATTCCCCGCTCCGTCCTGGACGCCCGGCTCGCCGCCCCGGGTGAGCTGTCCGGCCTGCTGAACCGTGCTCTGGCGGCTCTGCCTGATGTGCTCAGCCGCGGCATCGACGAGCCCGAGTCGCTGCAGGTCGCAAAGGCGGAATTCCGGGAGGCCACCGACCCGCTCTCGGTCTGGCTCGACCGGTGTGTCGAGGCCATCCCCGAGGGCTACATCGCCAAGGTGGACCTGGCCGCTGCCTACAACCTCTGGGCGGCCCGTCATGGGCACGCGGAGATGTCCGTCAACGCGTTCGGCCGTGCGATCAGGAGGGCACGCCCGCTCCTCAAAGGTTCCGACCGTCGGGTCGGTGGCCGTCGGCAGGAGGTGTGGCTCGGCATCGCCAGGGTCCACCCAGAGCCGCAGACGGTTGACGAGACCGGACAGACGGTGTCGTCGATCGTCACCCGACTTCGGTCGAACGACGTGACCAGCGCGGGGTCGGCATGATGGCGGGCTCGGCCGGCAGTCTGTTCGACCCAGCGACCTCGTTGTGGGAGAAGGCGGTCGACATGACGGTCGCCCTGGCCGAACGCCGCGAGCAGCGAAGGACACTCGCGCCGTCGGCCGGCGACGAGCGCCTCGACGGAGCCGTGGTCGCGCTCTGCGCCCTCATCCGCTGCATCGAGCTGCCGCTCAGCTTCCTGCCGCTGACCTGGACCAAGGATCAGTGGGACTGGCCGCTCGACCCCGTTGCCGAAGTCCCCGACGATTCGCTTCGACGCAACGCCAGCCAGCTGATCGGCGAGATGCACGACCTGCGACGGCATCTCGGGGACGCACTGACCTGCGCCCTTCCCGAGCTGGATGCGAGGACCATCGGCGCCATCCGAGCGCTCTCCTTTTTCATCCACACCGCCGTGCTCGTCGCCCCCACCCGTTACTGCGTTCAGCTCATCGAGATGGATGCACTTCCAACGGGCTTCCACCCTGCGACCTTCACCCTGAACTAGGCGCAGCCTCAGCTGCAGCCGCGACACCAACTTGGAGACATCAATGACCTTTGCAGGAGACCCCCTCAGCCTCTGGTGCTACCTCATCGCCGTAGGCACCCACCTGAACTCGAGGCGGGCGTGCGGCTTAGATGCGGGGGACGGGTACCACCTGGTGCAGGGCGGGCAGGCGGCGATCCAGGCCATCCTCGGCAACCTGGACCTTTCGTTGCACGAGGAGCCGGGCCCGCGCTGGCTGAACGGCCTGCTGGCCAGCACGGCGGACTGGCCCGCCTACAACGACCGGATCCTCGAGAACGCCCACACCGTGTGCGCCGAAGCGCGGAGGTACATCGGCGCCGCCGCCGAACTCGTCGACCCGACCGTCGAGCTTCGGGCTCTTGCGGCCCACTGCCTTGCGGAGGCGATCGTCCGCGGGGACATGGAGTACACCTCGCCCCTGGAGCAGGCCGGGAAGATCGCGAGCACCATCCCCGGCTGAGGCGACCAGGCACCGACGGCGGGGCGTCCCCTCTAACAAGTCTTGATAATGTTTCGTTCTCGTGGGTCAATCCCTGGAGCGCCGCGGCCAGCATCTCGACCTCCTTCCGGCGGTCGAATCGGCGCGTGACTTCGCCACCAAGGCCAGGGCTGAGAACACTCGACGCAGCTACGCGTCGGACTTCAGCCACTTCAAGCAGTGGTGTTTCGACCACCGACTCGAATCACTGCCGGCCACGCCCGAGACCGTGGCCGTCTACCTGAGTGACGGCGCCACACGACTCGGTCTCAAGCCCTCCACCCTCGCCCGACGCATCGTGTCCATCCGGCACATGCACCGACTCGCTGGCCACGACGACCCGACCCGCCACCCTGGCGTCGGCGAGGTCTGGAAGGGCATCCGACGCGAACTCACCGAAGCTCCGGATCAGAAGGTGGCCATCACCGTCGCCCAGCTCCGCCAGATGCTCAGCGCTATCCCCGAGACGAAGCGGGGCCACCGCGACGGCGCCCTCCTGCTCATCGGATTCGCAGGCGGGTTCCGACGCTCCGAGCTGGTGGCGATCAACGTGGGCGACCTGCGCTTTGAGCCCGACGGGCTCACCATCACCGTCCGTCGATCCAAGACCGATCCGACCGGCCGAGGGCGTGCCGTCGGTATCGCCCTCGGCCACGACCGGCTCACCTGCCCGGTGCGAAACCTCGAGAGATGGATGGCTGCAGGTGGGATCGACCGTGGACCGCTGTTTCGACGCATGCACCGCGGGGACATCGTGGGGAGCGACCGGCTGCGCCCGGCATCCGTCGCAACCGTCGTGAAGGCGGCTGCTGCTGCGGTGGGCCTCGACCCAGCATTCCTCGCTGGACACTCCCTTCGGAGCGGCTTCGTGACCGCGGCGGCCCGCAGCAATCAGCCGGAATGGGCAATCATGCGCCAGACCGGACATCGATCTCACGCAACCCTTCGTCGCTATATCCAAGGTGCGACCGCGCTTCGCGATTCGCCCTCAGGTCATCTCGGACTGTGATCGAAGCCTCTATGCCCTCAGGCTCCTGGCTTGCGATCGGCCCGGCTACCGGTGACCTTGCCATCGAGCACCCCGGCAAGGGTCACGTCGAGAACGAAACCGACCACAGCCTCAGCGGAGGACTCCATTTCGGTCACCGAACCGCTCTGCGGACTCACCCGGGTCATGACCGCGTGGAGCGTCGTGTTCACCAAGTGGGCCGCCAACCAGCGGTCCCAGTCCGGGCGGTTGACGAGCTCCTTGCGGAACCGGTCGGCGTGGGCGACCAGGAAGGGCCTGAGGGGCCGGGGGAGCGGAACGAGCGCCCGAGGGTCTCGGGGGTCCGGCGGCTCCTCGTAGTTCGGCGGACCATGGACGATCGTGAAGTCGAAGACCGAGTGCAACAGGGCACCGGTCAGCTCCCGGTGCACCACTGCTCGCTTCGCGATGGCTACCAGGTAGCTGTCCAGCACCCGTCGGAAGGCCCTGCCGGACTTCGCCTTCTCGAAGTCGGCCTCGAAGTCGAGTGCCCAGTCGGTCCAGGGCACGGCCGCTAGGGCGTTTCGATCGGCGAAGTTCGCCATGATCGTGGACTTCGACACGTCGGCAAGTCGGGCAACCCCAAGGACGGTCACGTCATCCCAGGCGTGACGCTTGAAGTACAGCGTCCGGACTGCCCGTTCGATGGAGAGACGCTTGTCCGGATCCCGACCCCCGAGGTCCACCTGCCGCGCTGGCTCAGGGAGATCACTTAGAAGGCGTTCCCCCGGAGCTGGTTCGTCATCGGTGCCCAACGGAACGGTGGCCTCGACGAACATCCCGATCGCCATTCTCCCGAAGGTCTCGGGAAGGGCGACCTCGGGAGAGAACCGTCGGCGGGCGATGAAGCCGTCGGCCAGCGCGGTCATGGCGACCGACAACTGTCGAGCGGACACTGATGCGATGAACCGGCGTCCGGTCGCCTCGGCAAGGCTCTCGAAGATCGGGGCGTACGCCTCGAGGAGCGTGTTGTAGTGCTCCCGGAGGATCTCGCGGGCGTCAGGATCCTGCGGCGAGGCGGCGACAGCGATCCACCCTGCCGTGTCGCTGCGAAGCAGTTGCTCGTCGCCCGAGAAGGCGATGATGTCTTTGACCGCCGCCGCGTAGACACGCTCCAAGGCCGCCGGATCCCCGTCCCGAAGGCCGTCAACGGTCTTCTCCAGCTCCGACACCGTCTTGTACGACTGCGACAGACCTGACCGCGCCAACGCGTGCCGGGTAGCGGCCAGCGCCAACCCTCTCGCCGCCGTGTGCTCCTTGCCGAAACGGTGGACGACGGTCGTAGGGGTCACCTTCGCCTTGCGGGCTACCGCCCGTACGCCGGCGAAAGCGAGGTACTGCTCCAACGCGCCCTCCACGATGAGGTCGGCCGCAGCGTTCAGCACGGCCTCTTCACCGACCCGGCGTCCGACGTCTCTTGTCGCAGTGTGCAACTTTTCTTGTGCCATCGTGCAAGAGCATGCGCTGAGTTGGGAAGAATGTCTAGACGAATGCGAAAGGACTGAAACTTCCTTGGTCGGACGCTGGTCGGACTCGTACACTCCAACAAGCTGTTCAAGCACGGAGGCTCCCATGGCCGGTCCGCTCGACCCTCGCTCCGACGCAATCCTCAGCGCCGAGAAGGCGCAGGAACGGCGGCGTGTTGCCGAAGAGGAAGCCCGTCGCCAAGCGGAGATCGTCGCTGCGGCTGCCGAGGGCGAACTGCCCGTGGCCGGCGAGGACCACGCCTTCGTCGTGCCGGTCCTGCTCAACGGGCACGGGCTGCACGAAGGCCACGAGTGTGACCTGCCTGACCTGAGGGTCGGAGATCCCTCGACGATGCACGGTCAGCTCAACGTGACGGTGCGGGCGAAGACGTTCACTGACTACGGCTTGTTCACCGACTACGTGACGGCGACGGTGCCCTCGGTCGTGGTCGTGGACCTCGCGTACAACCAGATGGCCGATCGACTTGCCGACGAGCGCACCGCTCGGCACGTCGGGATGTTCCTCGAGGGCCTCACGTCGAACGTCTTGGCGGTGCTGCTCCACACCAACCACCGCGACGCCGCTCTGTGGGCTCTCGCACACGAGCTCGAAGACCGGCACCGTGACCTCGTCATCGGCCGGATCAACCGTCTCGACTCTGTCCACCACCTCCTGTACGAGATCCGCCACTCGGTCGGCTTCCTCTACCCGCACTCGTCCCCGTTCGGCGAGCCGCCTCACAAGGTGCTCCAGAACGTCTGGGTCCGCCGCCTGCTGACTGCTGCTGCCGCCGGAGCGCTCCGGCGCACCGAGGCGGCGGCCTTCCTCGGCTTCTCCGACGGCTACGTCGAGCGCGAGCAGCCGAAGGCGTGGAGCGAGTTCATCGAGATGATGCCGAGCGACGGCGCGGTGCCGTCGCAGACGAGCTGGGAGCTGCTGGCCGCTACGGGCCGTCAGCTCGGGCCGTACCTCTGGCACTGGCTGGCCGCGCAGAACGACAAGGTCAGCCGGGAGCTCGTCAGGCTCGCTCCTTGGCCGGGCTCGGGCGCGTAGAGCGTCACCCCGGCGGCTGGGGGGTCTAGACCCCCACGACCGGAAGTGGGGGTCGGGTGCACAATGACCTTGCGCCCACCCCTCTGCCCCGGCAGCGAAGTGAGCGCCGGGAAGTCCATCTGAGCGCTGCCTAGTCGCAACCGCGGAGAACTTCCCGCACATCGACGACGAGCACCCGAAGCCCTCAGGGCCGGACCAGCAACGTCGTCCCATCCGAGGGGGCCTGGTCCAAGCGACCGGGCCCCCTCGACGCCACCCCACACCCCCGGCGCCTTATGCGCCGAGCCGCTGTCGAGGAGTACCGACATGTCCGATGCGCGCCCGCGCACGCCCGCTAGTCCCGGAGACACCGTGTACGTCGAGTTCGACGACGGCGAGATCGTGAACCTCCGCCTGGTCACCCCGCACCTCGGGATGCCCGGGCAGTCCGAGACCACGACCGAGTCCCCGCTCGGTGCCGCCCTTCTCGGCTCGTACCCCGGCACCGTCCTCAACATCGAGGTGGCCGGCACCAGCCTCACCGTGAAGGTCATCGACGTGGTCACCGGGGTGCCCTCGCCGTGAGCTCCGACCTCCGACCCGTGCAGCTGGCCGATGTGATCGTCGGTGGCGAGCACTCGGGCTCCGCCGTCCGACGTCTCCTCGACGGCTGGGCGGTGGGGCCGACCTCCACGCTCATCGACCTGCCGCTCGATGAGGCCCGTGCGATCCTCGCCCGACTCGACGACGACGCTGAGCAGGGCGAGCTGATTGACATCTCTCGGACTACCCAGCGGGATCTCGCCGGCGTGGGCGTTTGACCGCGACATCCTCATGCGCACCAACCTCGTGTCGAGCCTCGGCAGGGTCACCACCGACGTCGTGCGTGACGCGCTCGCCGCCGACGTGATCCTCCAGCAGGGCCCCGTCGAGACGCGCCCACCGACGAAGCCCAAGCCCAAGAGAACGAGCCCCAAGGCTCCCACGAAGCCGAAGGCGCCCGTGGTGCCGGTGACGGAACCACCGACGCAGTCGAACCCTGACGTCGGCGACGTCCCCTCAGGCGGGAAGGCATGGACGGCGTCGTACATCTCGGACGGTGCTGTCCCGGCCACGTTCCCCGCCGACATCGCCATCACGATCGGATGGACGCAGGCTGCGGCCGCGGCCCTCCCGTCGATCGCGGAGGACATCGCTACCTCGGTCAGCACGGTCACAACCGCCGCACCGGGCTTTGACGACATCAAGGTCGTCGGCATCGTCCCGCCCGGGGAAGCCCATGTCGTCGTCGACGTGCGCGACCACGAGCGGCTTGCATCCCCAGAGTCGATCGGGCTCGCCGTGACAACGCTCGTGGACATCGGAGCAGGGCGACGAGCGATCACCCAGGCGGAGATCCTCCTGCCCCCGGCTCGGCTCGACGCCGCCCGGGCGCATGGCGCCGCAGTCCTGCTCCATGAGCTCCTTCACGCCCTCGGTCTCGGCCACGCCGACTTCGAGCCCGAGGTGATGCACCCGAACTTCTCCCGGCAGACCGAGCTCGGCCCAGGCGACATCGTCGGCCTGTCGATCCTCGGTGCTGCCCGACACGACCTCCGTCTGGATGCGGCGGCATGAGCAAGCCCCTGCACCCTCCGCCGGGGCACCCGTGCTCATCGCACTGGAGCAGCTGCGACTGGTGCGGCGCATGTTCCTCGGGTGGGGCGTGCTGCACGGGCGGATCGACAGCCCGGGCCCCGGCGGTGGTCGCAGACGACGTAGCGAGCGCGCTTGCCGCCGACCGAGAAGTGCTCCACGTCGACCCGGCAGCCACCACCTCGGG
>JAUXRW010000099.1 GCA_030681555.1 Acidimicrobiales bacterium | reverse complement strand
GGCCGCCGAGCTGGGCATCGGCTGGGTGGCGATGCACGCGCAGGGCGACCCGGCCACGATGCAGGTCCAGCCCACCTACGCCGACGTCGTCCGAGAGGTGCACGACCATCTGGTCGAGCAGGCCGAGCGGGCGCACGCAGCGGGCGTACCTGAGGTGTGGATCGATCCCGGCATCGGCTTCGGCAAGACCGCCGAGCACAACCTCCAGCTGCTCGCCCACCTGGACGGGCTGGTCGCCACCGGGCTCCCCGTCCTGGTCGGCGCGAGTCGCAAGGCGTTCCTGGGTCACCTGCTGGGCGCGTCGGACGGCACCCCCGACCCCGCGCCGACGCACGATCGACTCGAGGGGTCGCTCGCCACCGCCGTCTGGGCGATGGCCAGCGGGGTGCGCATGGTGCGGGTGCACGACGTTCGGGCGGTCCGCCACGCCGCGCAGGTGGTCGCCGGCGAGATCACGGGCGCGGCCGCGTGAGCTCGCCAACGGACGGACCCGGCTGCGCTGTGCAGTCGGCGAGGCGGGAGGAGCCGGGACAGTGGTGCTGAAGGGCAAGTGGGCGCAGGGGATCCAGCCGCGCAACTTCGCGTGGATCCTGAAGGACAAGCTGGCGGTGTGCGAGCGGCCGGGTGGCTACGGCGCCAACCACCGCCGGGTGCGCCGCCAGGAGGAGATCATCTGGATCCGGGAACAGGGGTTCACCCGCGTGGTGACCCTCATCCCGTCGCCGCACAACCTGCACAACTACGACGAGATGGGGGTGGCCTGGCGGCACCTGCCGTTCGGTCCGCACGACGATCCCCGCACCGTGGCGATCACGCTGTTCCCCGAGCTGGCGGAACTTTTGGCCGGCGACGGGAAGGTGCTCGTCCACCAGGACGAGCTCTCCGACCGCGTCGCCGGCCTGATGGCGGGCTACCTGCTCTGGGCCGGGGTCGTGCCCCTGGCCCCACAGGCCACCTCGGTGGTCGAGCGGCTCCTGTCGCGCCAGATGGGGCCCCTCGGGCGCGACCTCGTCGCACTGGCCGCCACCATCGAGCACTGAGCATGGCGGCCGCGGACGTCATCGAGCTACGGGCCCTCCGCGTCGCCGGTGTCGTCGGTGTGCTGGCCCACGAGCAGGCCCAGGCGCAGCCGCTCGAGCTCGACCTCGACGTCACCCTCGACCTGGCGGCGGCCGGCAGCAGCGACGACCTGCGCGACACGGTCGACTACGGCGCTCTGTGCGCGGTGACGGAGGGCATCGTCGCGAGCACCCGGTACGCCCTGCTCGAGGCCCTGGCCGAGCACATCGCCGACGCCCTGCTCGGGGCCGACCCGCGCATCGCAGCGGTGACGGTGTGGGTGCGCAAGCTTCGGCCCCCGGTGGCCCAGCAGCTCGCCACCTCCGGCGTCCGCATCACCCGGACGGCCTGAGCGGGCAGGCATGGGCCGCGCCTTCCTCAGCCTCGGGTCGAACCTCGGCGACCGGGTGGCCCAGCTGCGCGAGGCCGTGGCCGCCGCCCCTGACGTCGTGGCGGTGTCTCCCGTCTACGAGACCGACCCGGTGGGCGGGCCGGAGCAGGGCGCGTTCCTGAACCTCGTCGTGGAGCTCCACACGGCGCTCGACGCTCGGGGCCTGCTGGCCGTGTGCGGCGCGCTGGAGTCGGCGGCCCGCCGGGAGCGGCGGGAGCGCTGGGGGCCGCGCACGCTCGACGTCGACGTGCTGTGGGTGGCGGGCGAGGAGGTCGACGAACCCGACCTGCAGGTGCCGCACCCCCGCATGTTGGAGCGGCGGTTCGTGCTCGCCCCTCTCGCCGACCTGGCCCCGGACCTGGTGACGCCGGAGCAGCTGGCGAAGGCGGAGGGCGATGTTCGCCGCCTCGGCCCCCTCGACGGTGTCGAGGGGGGCTCGTGACCAGCGTGCGCGTGATCGGCGGGGGGCGAGCCGGATCCTCCTTCGCGTCGGCGCTCGCCGGGGCGGGTTGGGAGGTGGCCCCGGTGCTCGGCCGGGGCGACGTCCTCGCCGGCGCCGCAGTGGGGATCGATGTCGTCCTGATCGCCGTCCCGGATGCCGCGATCGCCGAGGTGGCCGCGTCGATCGACCCGGTTGCCACCACCGTGGTGGCGCACGTGTCCGGGTCGCTCGGCCTCGCGCCCCTCGCCGGCCACGAGCGGCAGGCGGTCGTGCACCCGCTCGTCGCCCTCCCCGCCGTGGCGGGCGGCGCGCGGCGGCTCGTCGGGGCCTGGTACGGCGTGGCCGCGGACGGCGATCCGGCCGCTCGCGCAGTGGTCGAGGCGCTCCACGGGCAGGTTCTCGCCGTGGCGGAGGCCGACTGGGTGCGGTACCACGCGGCAGCGGTGATCGCGGCCAACCACCTCGTCGCCCTCCTCGGCCAGGTGGAGCGCGTGGCCGGCTCCATCGGGGCTCCCCTGGAGGCGTACCTGGCCCTCGCGCGAGGCAGCCTGGACGACGTCGCTGCCCTCGGCCCCGCCGGTGCGTTGACCGGACCGGTCCGCCGCGGTGACCTTGCCACCGTGGCCCGGCACCTGGACGCCCTGCCAGCCGAGGAACGATCGGCTTACGAGGCCCTGTCGGCGGAGGCGGCTCGCCTGTGCCCGTGACCACCGTGACGACGATCGCCGAGCTGCGTGACCGACTCGATGCGGCGCGGGCCGCGGAGCAGCGGGTGGGTTTCGTCCCGACCATGGGCTTCCTCCACGAGGGCCACGCCTCGCTGATGCGGGCCGCCCGGGCCGAAACCGACGTCGTCGTCACCTCGATCTTCGTGAACCCCCTCCAGTTCGCGCCGCACGAGGACCTCGACGCCTATCCCCGCGACCTCGCAGGGGACGCGGCGCTCGCCGAGGACAACGGCGTCGACCTCCTCTTCGTCCCGAGCGGCGGCGAGATGTACCCGGGGCGGATGCGCACGAGCGTGTCGGTGGGGGAGGTGGCGGCGCCCCTCGAGGGGCACAGCCGGCCCACCCACTTCGACGGGGTTGCCACGGTGGTGACGAAGCTGTTCGCCATCGTTGGACCGTGCCGGGCCTACTTCGGGGAGAAGGACTTCCAGCAGCTGGCCGTGGTCCGCACGATGGTGCGAGACCTGTCGATCCCCGTCGAGGTCGTCGGCTGCCCGACCGTGCGGGAGGCCGACGGCTTGGCCATGTCGAGCCGCAACGCCTACCTGACCCCGGAGCAGCGAGCCGCCTCCCCGGTGGTGCATCGGGCGCTGCGCACCGGCGTGGCCGCCATCGAGGCGGGCGCCACCGACCCGGCCGAGGTGCGCGCCGCGATGGCGGCCCTGATCGATGCGGAGCCCCTGGCGGAGCTCGACTACGCAGAGGTGGTGGACGCCGCCACGCTCGCCGTCCCCGACCCGCTCGAGGGCACGCTCCGCCTACTTGTCGCAGCCCGGTTCGGTGCCGCTAGATTGATCGACAACGTAGGAGCATCCGTGGGGGCGACCGCTGAGGCGGCGTCCACCGAAGGGAGCAGCACCTGATGCGTCGCCGCATGATGAAGTCGAAGATCCACCGTGCCACGGTCACGGACGCGAACCTGCACTACGTCGGGTCGATCACCGTCGACCGCGACCTCATGGACCTGGCCGATCTCATGGAGTACGAGCAGGTCGCCGTGGTCGATGTCGACAACGGCGCCCGCCTCGAGACCTACGTCATCGAGGGCGAGCGCGGGTCCGGGTCGATCTGCCTGAACGGAGCCGCCGCCCGACTGGTGTCCCCCGGCGACCGGGTGATCATCATCAGCTACGCCGACTACGAGCAGGCCGAGCTGGAGCAGTACGCCCCGACGATCGTCCACGTCGACCGCTCCAACCAGGCCATCGACGAGCTCACCGCCGAGCTGCTCGCCAGCGAGCAGCAGGGCCCCGCCCCCCACCGCTACATCGACATCGACTGACGCGCCCGTCGGCGGGGCCCGGGTGTCATCTGCCGCGCCTCCCTGGGCGGGTCTCCTGCGCCCCAGCCGGCACGTCAAGGGCGCGGCGAAGCCAGCAGTCGGCGTGGCGCCGGCCCAATGCCGCGTTCTTGCACCCTGAGGCGGCGTCTGGCGGCAGCTGAGAGCGCAGGAACGCGGGGGTTGGCCGAACTGCGGTGTTCTTGCGCTCTGAGACGACGTCAGACAGCCGGTGGGAGCGCAGAAACGCGGCGGTTGGGGTGGGCCGCACGGCGCGGTGCTGTCCCCGCCGCGCCCTGGACCTGAGCGTCCGGCGGAGACGATCCTCGCCAGCGAGGCACGCGCTGATCGGCGCGCGCGGCAGCGGCTTCCGGACGGCCACGCAACAGGATCGACTCGTCCGGCGGGGATCGTGTAGCCAGGGATCGATGGCTGACCTCGATCTGCTGGTGCTCGGGTCGGGTGTCGCGGGGCTGTCCGCCGCGGTGCGTGCGGCCGAGCTGCACGGCATGGCGGTCGGCGTGCTCACCAAGGGCGAGCTCCAGCAGGCGACCACGCGGTGGGCGCAGGGCGGCGTCGCCGCGGTGCTCGGCGGCGATCCCGACTCCACCGACCTCCACCTGGCCGACACCCTCGCCGCCGGCGCCGGGCTGTGCGACGTCGACGCCGTCCGCGTCCTCGTCGACGAGGGCCCCGCCCGCGTCCACGAGCTGATCGCGCTCGGCGCCGCCTTCGACCGTGACACCGAGGGGCAGCTCCTACTGGCCCGGGAGGGGGGCCACTCGCTCCCGCGCATCGTCCACGCCGGTGGAGCGGCGACGGGCGTGGAGATCGAGCGCACGCTCGTCGAGGCTGTGCGGGCCGCCGTCGCAGTCGTCCACGAGGAGTGGTTCGCGCTGGACCTCCTGGTGGAGAGCGACCGGTGCCGGGGCGTGCTGGCCGCCAACGCCGCCGGCGAGCGCATGGAGGTGCGGGCCGCCAACGTCCTGCTCGCCACGGGCGGCTTCGGCCAGCTGTTCGCGGTCACCACGAACCCGTCCGAGGCCACCGGCGACGGCGTGGCGATGGCGATCCGGGCCGGTGTGGCCGTGGCCGACGTCGAGTTCCAGCAGTTCCACCCCACTGCTCTCCACCACCCTGCGATGCCACGGCCGCTCCTGTCCGAGGCCCTTCGCGGTCACGGCGCGCTGCTGCGCGACGCCAAGGGCGAGCGCTTCGTCGACGAGCTGCTCTCGCGCGACAAGGTCAGCCGCGCCATCGCCGCCCGCATGCTCGAGGAGGACGTCGAGCACCTGTGGCTCGACGCCACCGGCCTCGAGGGCTTCGCCGATCGGTTCCCGACGATCACGGCCGACCTCCACGTCGCCGGCCTCGATCCCGCCGTCGACTGGCTGCCGATCGCCCCCGCCGCCCATTACAGCTGCGGCGGCGTCGTCGCCGACCTCCACGGTGCCTCGTCCCTCGCGGGGCTCTGGGTGGCGGGGGAGGCGGCCTGCAACGGCGTCCACGGGGCGAACCGCCTGGCGTCGAACTCGCTCCTCGACGGGATGGTGTTCGGCCCGCGCGTCGTGGAGGCCATCGAGCGCGGCACCACCGGCCCCACCGCCACGGGCGCCATGCGGTCCGTGCTCGGCGGCGACGACATCGGTGGGCGCCGCCTCACGTTGCCGCCGGCCAGCGAGCGAGCGGTCGCCGATCGGGACGAGCTCCAGCGCACGATGACGATGCACGGCGGGGTCCTGCGCTCCGCCGAGTCGCTCCAGCGCGCGGCGACGGCGTGCGACGGCACGGTCGTCGGGGACGACCTCCCGTCGTGGGAGCTCCGCAACCTGGTGACCGTCGGCCGGGCCCTGTGCGCGGCGGCCGCCGCTCGGGAGGAGAGCCGTGGGGCCCACACCCGCTCGGACCACCCGGAGCTCAGTGCCGACCTGCGCACCCGCTTTGTAGTCTCGCCGGCATGACCGACGACGCACCTTCCAACACGGCCCCCGGCTGGCACGCCGATCCACTCGGGCGCCATGAGCACCGCTACTGGGACGGTGCCCAGTGGACGGAGCACGTCGCCTCGCACGGCAAGCAGTCGGTCGACCCGCCGGTCGGACGGTCGCCCGTGCCCACCACGAAGCGGAAGACCGAGAAGATCGTCAAGGACGTGGCCAAGACCGGGGCCGCCGCGGGCATGGCGGGCGGAGGGACGATCTTCACGGAGCCGGTGCTGGTCGTGAACCAGAAGGCCAAGCTCATCGAGGTCAACAACGAGTACGCGATCTACGACCAGCACGGCACGCAGATCGGCGCCGTCCGGCAGGTCGGCCAGTCGGCGGTCAAGAAGGTGCTCAGGGTCCTGACCTCGGTCGACCAGTTCCTCACGCACAAGCTGCAAGTGGTGGACACGAGCGGGCGGGTCCTCCTCGCCCTCACGCGCCCCGCCAAGATCCTGAAGTCCCGGGTGATCGTGGAGGACGGCCAGGGCAACGAGGTCGGCGTCATCGTGCAGCAGAACGCCATCGGCAAGATCCGGTTCAACCTCGACGCCGGCGGCCAGACGCTCGGGTCGATCAACGCCGAGAACTGGCGAGCCTGGAACTTCAACGTGCTCGATGCCAGCGGCAGCGAGGTCGCCCGCATCACCAAGACGTGGGAGGGTCTGGCCAAGACGATGTTCACGACGTCGGACAACTTCGTCGTCCAGATCCACCGTGAGCTCGAGGAGCCGCTTCGCTCGCTCGTCGTGGCATCTTCGCTCGCCGTGGACACTGCGCTGAAGCAGGACAGCCGCGGTCTCGGCTGAGCCGCCGATGGCCATCGCCGACCCCCCGCTCCACGCCGTTCGCCAGGCGGTCGCCCGCGCCCTCGACGAAGACCTCACCCCGCTGGGCGACCTCACCTCGGCATTGCTCCCCGCGGGCAGCACGGGCCAGGCGTCGTTCGTCCCCCGACAGGCCGGCACCTTGGCCGGGACGGCCTGCGCCACCGAGGCGTTCGCCCAGCTCGACCCCACCGTTGGCGTCGAGTGGGCCGCCCGTGACGGCGACGCCATCGCCCCGGGCGACGTGATCGGCACCGTCGCCGGTCCGCTCGCGGCGATCCTCACGGGCGAGCGCACCGCCCTCAACTTCCTCTGCCACCTCTCGGGAGTCGCCACGCTCACCCGACGGTTCGTCGACGCCGTCGCCGAGGGATCGGACGGCACCTGCCGCATCTGGGACACGCGCAAGACCACGCCGGGCCTGCGCACCCTGGAGAAGGCCGCGGTGCGTGCCGGGGGCGCGGTCAACCACCGCGCCAACCTGTCCGACTGGGTGATGTTCAAGGACAACCACCTCGAGGCCCTCGGCATCGCAGACGGCGTGGCGGCGGCGAAGGCCGCCTGGCCCGGCCGGCTCGTGCACGTCGAGGCCACCGACCTCGACGAGCTCCGCCAGGCCCTCGAGGCGGGCGCCGACGCCGTCCTGCTCGACAACATGACGCCCGAGCAGGCCAACGCCGCCGTCGTCACCACCGACGAGTGGGTCGCCGGAGGCGGTACCCGGCCGCTGCTCGAGTGCAGCGGCGGCATCACGCTCGACACCGCGGCCGCTTACGCCGCCACGGGCGTCGACCTGCTCTCCACGAGCCAGATCACCCAGTCCGCCCCGGCGCTCGACATCGGCCTCGACGTCACGTGAGTCGGTCGCCTCGGCGACCACCTCACGGCTGAGTGGTACGGCCTTCGGCCGCGCTCGCTGCTGCTCAGCGGATGGCGGAGCCACCGCTTCGCCCACCGAGGGGCTCTGCCCCTCGGGTTCCCCGTCCTCGCGCCACCCCCACACATCGTCCGATGGCACCTTTCACCATTCGGAACTTCTCCGACTGACTCGGTAGGTTCCCCACGTGCTCCTGCTCGCCCTCGACGTCGGCAACACCCAGACGGTCGTGGGGCTGTACGACCTCGACCCGGGCGCCGCGGCGAACCTCGACCGACGAGCGGCGGACACGAGCCTCGTCGACCACTGGCGCATCGCCACGAACGCGGAGCGCACCGCCGACGAGCACGCCCTGGTGCTCCAGGAGTTCCTCGGGTTCCACGGCTCCACCTGGGAGGACAACGACATCCAGGGCATCGTCGTCTGCTCGTCGGTGCCCCGGGTCACCGGCTCGCTGCGCCGCATGTCGGAGCGCTACTTCGGGTTCCCGGCCCTCGTCGTCGAGCCCGGCGTCCGCACCGGCCTGCCCATCCTCTACGACAACCCGAAGGAGGTGGGCGCCGACCGCATCGCCGATGCCGTCGGCGCCTTCGACCTGTTCGGCGGACCCACCATCGTCATCGACTTCGGCACCGCCACGACGTTCGAGGCCATCTCCGGCAAGGGCGAGTACCTCGGCGGCGCCATCTTCCCCGGGATCGACATCAGTCTCGACGCCCTCTTCGCGCGAGCGGCCGCGCTGCGCCGGGTGGAGCTGGTGGAGCCGCGCTCGGTCGTGGGGCGCAGCACGGTCGAGTCGATCCAGTCGGGCGTCATCTACGGCTACACGAGCCTGGTCGACGGCATGTGCGAGCGCATCCAGGCCGAGCTCGACGCGGAGTCGAACGTCGTCGCCACCGGCGGCCTGTCCGGTCTGATCGGGCCGCTGTCGAGCGCGATCGGCCACGTCGAGCCGTGGCTCACCCTCCACGGCCTCCGGTTGATCTACGAGAAGAACTCCGGATGACCGACGCCATCCCGGGCGAGCCCTCCGCGCCGGCCGACGGCACCGGCGGCGCGCCCCCCGCCAGCGCGCCCTATCGGTTCGACCCGACCGCCACCGCTGCGCACCTGCGGGCCACCCACGATCACCTCGAGGCCGGGGAGGAGACCGGCATCACGGTGACGGTGGCCGGCCGCGTGATGCTCCACCGGCCGCAGGGTCGCCTGGCCTTCGCCACGCTCCGCGACGGCAGCGGCGCGGAGGTCCAGCTGTTCGCGCTGGCCAAGGTCACCGAGCAGTTCGACGCGTTCGGCCGCATCAGCCTCGGCGACTGGGTGGGTGCGACGGGCGAGGTCGTGAAGACCAAGGTCGGCGAGCTGTCGGTGAAGGTGTCGTCGTGGACGTTGCTCGCCGAGACCCGCCGGGGGTTCGGCGACAAGTGGCACGGCATCACCGACGTCGACACCCGCTACCGCCAGCGTTACGTCGACCTGTGGGCCAACCCGGAGAGCCGCACGACGTTCCTGGCCCGCAGCCGCGTGCTCAGCCTCACCCGGCGCTGGCTCGAGGACCGCAGCTTCATCGAGGTCGAGACGCCGGTCTTCCACCCGATCCCCGGGGGCGCGCTGGCCAAGCCGTTCACCACCCACCACAACGCGCTCGACCTCGACCTGTTCCTGCGCATCGCCCCGGAGCTCTACCTGAAGCGGCTCGTGGTCGGGGGATTCGAGCGTGTGTTCGAGATCGCCCGCGTGTTCCGCAACGAGGGCCTGTCCACGCGGCACAACCCTGAGTTCACGATGCTCGAGCTGTACCAGGCGTACGGGGACTACGGCGACGCCATGGCGCTCACCGAGGAGCTCGTCGCGCACCTCGCCACGGAGCTGCACGGGACGACGCAGCTCACCTACGGCGGCCGTCCCCTCGACCTCACGCCCCCGTGGCGACGGGCCAGCCTCACCGACCTCGTGGAGGAGCACGCCGGCGTGCACGTCGATGTGCGGATGCCGGTCGAGGAGCTCCGTCGGATCGCCCGTGAGCACGGCGTCGAGGTCGAGGACGACTACGGGCCCGGCAAGCTCCTGCTGGAGCTCTACGAGAAGACGACCGAGGCGGAGTTGTGGGGTCCCGTGTTCGTCGTCGACTATCCGAAGGAGGTCTCCCCGCTGGCGAGGGACCACCGCGAGCTGCCCGACATGGTGGAGCGGTTCGAGGGCATCGTCGCAGGGCGGGAGCTCTGCAACGCCTTCTCCGAGCTGCTCGACCCGGTGGAGCAGCGCGCCCGTTTCGAGGACCAGGCCCGGCTCAAGGTGGCGGGGGACGACGAGGCGATGGTCGTCGACGAGGACTACCTGCGGGCGCTCGACCACGGCCTGCCGCCCACGGCCGGCCTCGGGATCGGCATGGACCGGCTGGTGATGCTGCTCACCGACACCGCCTCCATCCGCGACGTCATCCTGTTCCCGACCTTGCGGCCCGAGCAGGACTGACCATCGCGTGACCCGCCGGTCGGGGGTCCTGGCCCTCGGTCTGTGGACCGACCGACCGACAGGACCCCGGGCCGATGCGTCCGGGGTCCTGTCGTTCGTAGGGTGACGGCATGGCGCTGGCAGAGGGCACCGAGGGTTCGGCGGCGGCGCCCGACGACGCCCCGGCGGCGATCTGGGACCCCACGCGGCGTCGGCTCAGCCTCGGGCTCGTGCTCACGATCACCCTGGTCGCCTTCGAGTCGCTCGCCATCTCCACCGTGCTGCCGGTGGTGTCCGCCGACCTGGGCGGGATCAGCCTGTACGGCTGGGTGTTCAGCGCATTCTTCCTCGGGAGCCTGCTCGGGATCGTCGCCGCCGGGCAGCTGGCCGACGCGCGGGGGACGGCCTTCCCGTTCGCTCTGGGCCTGGCCCTCTTCAGCGTCGGGCTGGTCGTGGGCGGCCTGGCGCCCTCCATGGGGGTGCTGGTGGCGGGACGGGTCGCCCAGGGCATCGGCGCCGGTGCCATCCCCGCGGTGGCCTACGCCAGCGTCGGCCGCGCCTACCCGCCTGTCCTCCGACCCCGGGTCTTCGCGGTCTTCTCCTCGGCGTGGGTGATCCCCGGCCTGGTCGGCCCCGCCGCGAGCAGCGCCATCGCCGAGGCCCTCGACTGGCGCGCCGTCTTCCTGGCCCTGCTGCCGTTCGTGCTGCTGGCCGCTGTCATCACGCTGCCGGCCCTCAGCCGGGCCGTGCCCGCGCGCTCCGCCGACCACGCCGCCGACGTGGCCGAGCGGCGGGGCCACGCCGTCGTGCTGGTCGCCGGTGTGGCGGCGGTGCTGGCTGCGGCGAGCGGAGCACCGGTAGGCCTGGCGGTGGTGCTCGTGGCTGTGGGCGTGCCCCTTGCGCTTCGGGCGTTCCTTCGCCTCGTGCCGACCGGCACCGTGCGCCTGGCTCCGGGCATGCCGGCCGCTGTTCTCGTGCGGGGCGTCCTCACGTTCGCCTTCTTCGGCACGGACGCCTACGTGTCGCTGACGTTCCAGGAGGTGCGCGACCAGCCCACCTGGGTCGCCGGGGCGGCCCTCACGGGGGCCACGCTCTGCTGGACGGTGGCCGCCTGGGTGCAGGAGCGCTGGATCCACCGCGTCGGGCCCCGGCGCTTGGTGATGGCCGGCTTCGGGTTCGTCGCGGCGGGGACGATCGGGATGTTCGGTGCGCTCGGGCCGCTCCCTGTCGCGGCTGCGGTGCCCCTCTGGTCGTTGGCCGGCTTCGGCATCGGCTTGGCCTACTCGCCTCTGTCGGTGACGGTCCTGGGCCTGGCGGCGGCGGGTCGGGAGGGCTCGGCGGCCTCCAGCCTGCAGCTCACCGACGTCCTGGGGATCGCCCTCGGCACCGGCCTCGGTGGGGTGTTCGTCGCTCTCGGCGACAGCCGGGGATGGCCGCCCCGCAGCGCCCTCGAGCTGGCCTTCGCGGCCACCCTCGCCGTCGCGGTCCTCGGCGTGGTGGCAGCGCGCCGCCTCCCGACGTCCCTACCGTCCTGAGGGCCGGCGCCCGCTGCGGAGCGCGCGCCCCTCAGGCGAGGAGCGCGTCGAGCTCGACGAGCAGGTGGGTGGCGGCGCCGGCCAGCGCGGTGGCCGCCGGGCGCTCGCCGAAGGGCGCCAGCGCCGCCACGGCCCGTGCCGCGTACTGCCGCGCCACCTCCGTGGACTGCTCGACGCCCGTCGAAGCGCGCACCAGGGACCGAGCGGCGTCGAGGTCGGCGCCGTCGATGGGTCGACCGAGGAGCGCACGCAGGTCGTCTGCGCCTCCCGCGAGCGCGCGGAGCACGGGGAGGTTGTAGATGCCTTCGGCGATGTCGTGGCCCGACGGCTTCCCGAGCTGCTCGTCGGTGGCGACGACGTCGAGGACGTCGTCCACGATCTGGAAGGCCAGGCCGTAGAGGCGGCCGAACTCCGTGAGCTGGTCGACGTGCTGGCGGGGCAGGTCGCCGACGATGGCGCCCACTCGGCACGCCGTCGCGAAGAGGGCGGCCGTCTTGCCCTCGATGGCCGTGAGGTACGACGCCTCGGTGCGGTCGGCGTCGTAGGCGGTGCGGAGCTCGAGCACCTCGCCCTCGCAGAGGCGGCCGATGGTCGCGGCGAGCAGCCCGGCCACCTCCGTGCCGAGGCCGGCGGCGATCTCGGAGGCCTTGGCCAGCAGGAAGTCGCCGGCCAGGATCGCCTTGAGGTTGCCCCACCGGGCGTTGACGCTGTCGGCGCCTCGGCGTGTGAGCGCCTCGTCGATGACATCGTCGTGGCACAGGGAGCCCACCTGGACGAGCTCGACCGACACGCCCCCGAGGACGACGTCGTCGGTGACCGCCTCGTCCACCCCCTCGGTGTCCGCCGCCAGGGCCGCAGCCGAGGTGACGGCGAACAGCGGCCGGGCCCGCTTGCCGCCCGCGGTGAGGAGGTGGGCCCCCATCTGGGCCATCAGCTCCTCCTCGGAGGTCACCGATGCCATCAGGGCGTCCTCGACCCGGCGGCGGAACCCGTCCATCCCGGGGAGCTCGAGGAGGGGACTGGGCCCGGTCACCTCCGCACCGTACGACAGGGGCCGACGGGCCCGGAAACCGGCGGGCTCCGAGGGTAGGCATGCGGAGGGCGGGGGATACACTCGATCCACGGACCCCCCAGTAGGGCGGAGGCTCAACTTGTTCGAACGGTTCACCGACCGGGCCCGACGGGTCGTCGTGCTCGCCCAGGAGGAGGCTCGCCTCCTCAACCACAACTACATCGGCACCGAGCACATCCTGCTCGGGCTCATCCACGAGGGCGAAGGCGTCGCCGCCAAGGCCCTCGAGTCGCTCGGCATCTCGCTCGAGGCCGTGCGCAGCCAGGTGGAGGAGATCATCGGCCAGGGCGGCTCCTCGCCCTCCGGCCACATCCCCTTCACCCCCCGGGCCAAGAAGGTCCTCGAGCTGTCGCTGCGCGAGGCGCTGCAGCTCGGCCACAACTACATCGGCACGGAGCACATCCTCCTCGGGCTCATCCGGGAGGGCGAGGGCGTCGCCGCCCAGGTGCTCGTGAAGCTGGGCGCCGACCTGTCCCGGGTGCGCCAGCAGGTGATCCAGCTCCTATCGGGCTACCAGGGCCCCGGCGGCAGCTCGGAGAAGGCCGGCCAGACGGCGGGCTCGGGCACGCAGGGCCAGGAGCAGGCCTCCGGGTCGCTCGTCCTCGACCAGTTCGGCCGCAACCTCACCCAGCAGGCGCGCGAGAAGAAGCTCGACCCGGTCATCGGGCGGGGCAAGGAGATCGAGCGGGTCATGCAGGTGCTGTCGCGCCGGCAGAAGAACAACCCCGTCCTCGTGGGTGAGCCAGGCGTCGGCAAGACGGCGGTGGTCGAGGGCCTCGCCCAGAAGATCGTCGCCAACGACGTCCCGGAGACGCTCAAGGGCAAGCAGCTCTACACGCTCGACCTCGGTGCGCTCGTCGCCGGGAGCCGCTACCGCGGCGACTTCGAGGAGCGCCTGAAGAAGGTCCTGAAGGAGATCCGCACCCGCGGCGACATCATCCTGTTCATCGACGAGCTGCACACCCTCGTCGGCGCCGGTGCCGCGGAGGGCGCGATCGACGCCGCCTCCATCTTGAAGCCGATGCTGGCCCGGGGTGAGCTGCAGACCATCGGTGCCACCACCCTCGACGAGTACCGCAAGCACCTCGAGAAGGACGCCGCGCTCGAGCGGCGCTTCCAGAAGATCGTGGTCGACGAGCCCACGGTCGCCCACACCATCGAGATCCTGACGGGCCTCCGCGACGGCTACGAGGCGCACCACCGGGTGACGATCACCGACCAGGCGCTCGTGGCCTCGGCCAACCTCGCCGACCGGTACATCGCCGATCGCCACCTTCCCGACAAGGCCATCGACCTCATCGACGAGGCCGGCAGCCGCCTGCGCATCAAGCGCATGGAGACCCCGGCCGACTACAAGGAGATCGAGAACGAGCTCTCCGGCGTGGTCGAGGCCAAGAAGAAGGCCGTCGAGGCGCAGAACTTCGAAGAGGCCGGGCGCCTCCGCGACAAGGAGAAGGAGCTCCTCTCCGCCAAGGAGGGCAAGGAGCGCGAGATCAAGGAGTCCGGGGTCGACCTCTTCGACGAGGTCGACGAGGAGGCCATCGCCGAGGTGCTGTCGATGTGGACCGGCATCCCCGTCTACAAGCTCACCGAGGAGGAGACCCAGAAGCTCCTGCGCATGGAGGACGAGTTGCACAAGCGGGTCATCGGCCAGGAGGACTCCATCCGGGCCGTCGCCCAGGCCGTGCGCCGCACGCGTGCGGGCCTCAAGGACCCGAAGCGCCCGAGCGGCAGCTTCATCTTCCTCGGTCCGTCCGGCGTCGGGAAGACCGAGCTGGCCAAGACGCTCGCCGAGTTCCTGTTCGGTGACGAGACGGCGCTGATCAGCCTCGACATGTCCGAGTACATGGAGAAGCACACGGTCAGCCGCCTCGTCGGGTCGCCCCCCGGCTA
>JAUXRW010000030.1 GCA_030681555.1 Acidimicrobiales bacterium | reverse complement strand
CGACACGAGCTGACGACAGCCATGCACCACCTATCGCAGGCCCTTTCGGACACCACATCTCTGTGGCTTTTCCTGCGTAGTTCAACCCAGGTAAGGTTCTTCGCGTTGCATCGAATTAAGCAACATGCTCCGCCGCTTGTGCGGGCCCCCGTCAATTCCTTTGAGTTTTAGCCTTGCGGCCGTACTCCCCAGGCGGGGTACTTAATGCGTTAGCTGCGGCACGGAATCCGTTGATAAGACCCCACACCTAGTACCCAACGTTTACGGCGTGGACTACCAGGGTATCTAATCCTGTTCGCTCCCCACGCTTTCGCTCCTCAGCGTCAGTTCCAGCCCAGAGCGCCGCCTTCGCCGCTGGTGTTCCTCCTGATATCTGCGCATTTCACCGCTACACCAGGAATTCCACGCTCCCCTACTGGACTCTAGTCACGACAGTATCGGGTGGCGTCTCCAGGTTGAGCCTGGAGGTTTCACACCCGACTTATCGAACCGCCTACGAGCTCTTTACGCCCAATAAATCCGGACAACGCTTGCCCCCTACGTGTTACCGCGGCTGCTGGCACGTAGTTGGCCGGGGCTTCTTCTGTGGGTACCGTCTTGGTTCGTCCCCACTGAAAGCGGTTTACAACCCGAGGGCCGTCATCCCGCACGCGGCGTTGCTGCGTCAGGCTTTCGCCCATTGCGCAAGATTCCCCACTGCTGCCTCCCGTAGGAGTCTGGGCCGTGTCTCAGTCCCAGTGTGGCTGATCGTCCTCTCAGACCAGCTACCCGTCGATGCCTTGGTGGGCCGTTACCCCACCAACTAGCTGATAGGCCGCGAGGCTCTCCCGGAGCGGAATCCATTTCTTCACCAAGCCATGCGACTCGGTGGAGGTATCCGGTATTAGCCCTCCTTTCGGAGGGTTATCCCAGTCTCCGGGGCAAGTTCCTCACGTGTTACTCACCCGTTCGCCACTAGATCTTCCCCAGTGTTGCCACTGGTTGGATCTCGTTCGACTTGCATGTGTTAGGCACGCCGCCAGCGTTCGTCCTGAGCCAGGATCAAACTCTCCATCGAGATCTCGAGCCGCCCACCGAGGTGGTCGACCCTTCGATCGGTGTTGAAGAGCCCGCGATCCCGGAGGCGTGGGCCCCCGTTTCTGCCGACTGGCACCAGAACGGCCAGCACTACTGCTGTCCGTAATACGGTGCATTCATTCTTGAACGGCCACAACGGCACTCCGAAGAGCGCCGGTGCGGTCGCCCGCACTCGCCTTGTTCGTCCTCTCTTCTGTTTTCAAGGAGCATCGAACCACCGGGGTGGTTGCTCTTAGGGCACCCGCCTCCGACGAGCCGGAGCGGTGGTGCCAGTACCTCAGGGACGACCTTGCCGACAGTGCCGGGGGTCGCTTGGGGCGGAGGAGCAATCTACGGCCGCTCCGCTGGAGTGTCAACTTGGCGGGCCCACAGAGTCGTGTGCCGCTCGTGACCTACCCGCATCGACGACCGCCCAGTCGCGCTTGCCCTTGCGCAGTAGCACCCACCGACCGTGGAGCAGGTCGTCGGGCCCCAACTGGCGGTCGGGCGCCGCCTTGGCGCCGTTGACGGCGATCCCCTGGTGCTGGAGCTGCCGACGGGCGTCGCTCAGCGAGGCGGCCAGGCCAGCCCGCACCAGCACCGGCGCCAGCTCCACGCCCCCGGAGAGGGCTTCGCCGGCCTCCAGCGAGGTGCCGGGCACCTCCTGGGCCACCACGGCGAGGGCGGCAGCGGAGGCCTGCCGGGGGTCGCCCCCGAAGAGCACGCCGGCGGCCTCGCCGGCGGCGTTCGCCTCAGCAACCCCGTGGACCAGGGTCGTGACGTGCTCGGCGAGGGCCCGCTGGCCAAGCCGGCGCTGTGGTGCCTCCTCATGGGCCGCGACCGCCGCCTCGACCTCCTCCATCGGCAGGCGGGTGAACTGGGCCAGGAATCGGCGGAGGTCGGCGTCGTCCGTCCGCATCCAGTGCTGGAAGAAGGCGTAGGGGGACGTCAGACGTGCATCGAGCCACACCCGGGCCCCGGTGGTCTTCCCGAGCTTCGTGCCGTCAGCGGCCGTCAGGAGGGGCCAGCACAGCCCGTGGACGGTGTCCGAGCGGACGCGCCGGACGAGGTCGATACCAGCGAGGATGTTCCCCCACTGGTCCGAGCCTCCGATTTGCAGATCGCACGCATGGTGGTCGTGCAGCCACAGGTAGTCGTTGGCCTGGAGCAGCATGTAGCTGAACTCGGTGAAGGAAATGCCGTGCTCGGACTCCAGACGGGCCTTCACGGACTCCCGGGCCAGCATCTGATTGACGGTGACGTGCTTGCCGACGTCGCGGAGGAACTCGAGGAGGGTGAGCCGGCCGGTCCAGTCGCGGTTGTCGACGAGGGCGGCTCCGGGGGCGTCGAGGTCGACGATGCGCCCCATCTGCTCCTTGATGACCGCGACGTTGGCGGTGAGGGCAGCGTCGTCGAGCAGGTTGCGCTCCTCCGACCGGCCGGACGGATCGCCCACCATCCCGGTCGCCCCGCCGGCCAGGGCGATCGGACGGTGCCCAGCGTCCTGGAAGCGGCCGAGCAGCAGGAGGCCGATCAGGTTCCCGATGTGGAGGCTGGGCGCCGTCGGGTCACAGCCGTAGTACAGCGTGATCGGCCCCTCGGCCATCCGGGCGCCCAACGACGCCCGGTCGGTGGAGTCGTGGATCAGACCACGCCGGTCCAGGTCGTCGAGGAGGTCGGGCACGGCGCCATCGTCCCTGGCGGGACGGCTCTCGGTCCAGCCGATCCCACTCGGATGAGCGAGAATGTCACGCCTCATGCTCGCCGTCCGCTCCCGCTCGTGCCGCGTCGCCGCGTGCCTCCTCGCTGTCGCCGTCGCGTCGGGTGGCTGCTCGTACTCGTCGCGCTCGGCACTCCCGCCGACGCCCATCTCCGTGGAGTCCTCCACGGTGTTCGCAGCGGACGGCACCCGCATCCACACGTTCCACGCCGAGGAGAACCGGCGGACGGTGCCGCTCGAGGAGGTGCCGCTCCATGTCCGCGATGCCGTCATCGCCATCGAGGACGAGCGCTTCTACCGCCACAACGGCGTCGACCTCCGGGCCATCGTGCGAGCGGTGCGCGAGAACACCGAGAGCGGCCAAGTCGCCCAGGGGGGTTCGACCATCACGCAGCAGTACGTGAAGAAGGTGCTCCTGCGCGATGAGTCCCGCACGGTGGAGCGCAAGCTCGAAGAAGCCGCCACCGCCCTGCAGCTCGAGCGGCACTACAGCAAGGACCGCATCCTCGAGCTCTACCTCAACGCGATCTACTTCGGGAACGGTGCGTACGGCATCGCGGCTGCGGCCGAGCAGTACTTCGGCCAGCGGACCGCCGACCTCACCCTCGCCGAGGGGGCCCTCCTCGCCGGGCTGATCCAGCGCCCCACGGGCACCGACCCGTACGACGAGCCCGACCTCGCGGTGGCACGGCGCGACGTGGTGCTCGAGCGAATGGTGGACAATCACCTCGCGACCGAGGAGGCGGCTGCCGCCGCCCGCGCCGAGCCACTCACCCTGGCGTCGGGAGACGTGCCGGCGGCCGAGCGCTACGAGGCGGCCTACTTCGTCGAGGAGGTCAAGCAGTTCATCCTCGACGACTCCCGCTTCGGCGCTACGGCCCAGGACCGCCGGGATCTGCTGTTCGGCGGTGGGCTCCGCATCCAGACGACGGTTGACCTCGCCGCGCAGCGCGCCGCCGAGGCGTCGGCCACGCGGGTGCTCCCGACCGCCGGCACCGACCCCGACGTGGCCCTCGTGTCGATCGAGCCGAGCACCGGCTACGTGCGGGCCATGGTCGGCGGCCGAGACTTCTTCGGCCCGGGAGCGGTGTCGAAGCTCAACCTGGCCACCCAGGGTCCCCGCCCCGCCGGTTCGTCGTTCAAGCCGCTCGTGTTAGCCACCGCCCTCGCCGAGGGGATGCCCACCTCCACGACATACAGCGCGCCGGCCTGCATCACGATCCGGCTGCCCAACGAGGTGTGGAACCCGTGCAACTACGCGGAGAGCGGCGTCGGCGGCCGGGTGAACTTGGTCGAGGCCACCGTGAAGTCCTTCAACACCGCCTACGCGCAGCTGATGATGGACGTCGGGCCGAAGGACGTCGTCGAGGCGGCGGCCGACCTCGGCGTGCGCAGCCCCCTCGGCGCTGATCCGTCGCTCGTCCTGGGCACGAGCCCCGTGACCGCCATGGACATGGCGTCGGTGTACGCCACGTTCGCCAACCGGGGCGTGCGGGTGCCGCCGGTGTTCGTCACCCGCATCACCCGGGCCGACGGCACCGTGCTGTTCCGCCACCAGCACAGCCAGGAGCGGGCCCTCGACGAGGGCGTGGCCGACACCCTCACGGCGATCCTCGAGCAGGCGGTCAACCGCGGCACCGGCACGGCGGCGCGTCTCGACCGACCGGCGGCGGGCAAGACCGGCACCGGGCAGGAGTGGCGGGACGCGTGGTTCGCAGGCTTCACGCCCGAGCTGGCCACCGTCGTGTGGGTCGGCTTCCACGAGGGCCAAATCGACATGGAGCCACCGCGCACGCCCATCCGCGTGACGGGTGGGTCGTACCCGGCGCAGATCTGGAAGGGTTTCATGAGCGCGGCGCTGGCCGGCCGCCCGGTGACGCCCTTCGCTCCCCCACCCCCGGAGACCGGCATCACCCCCGACACGTCGGTGACCACCACGACGTCCCGCGACAGGGAGGACGAGGAGGACCCCGACGACCCTTTCGGCACGATCCCGGACGACGGACCGCACAACACCGGTCGCCTCATCCCCGACTCACCCACGCCCAGTCGGGGGCGTCAGACCACGACGACGACCACGACGAGACCTCCGCCGAACCGTGCGCCCCCAGGCCCGCGCATCGTCGAGGTGCCCGCGGTCATCGGCCGCACCGCGGAGAGCGCCACGGCCACGTTGCGGGCCGCCGGGTTCGTCGTCTCCCGCCGTCCGGCCGCGGGTGACTACAAGCCCGGCACCGTCGTCACGCAGTCCCCGCCCGGTGGCTCGCTCGCACCCCAGGGATCCACCGTCGTCATCGGGGTCGTCGGCGGCTAGGCCGCCGCCTGGACAGGCCCCGGCAGCGGTGACGAGGCTGACGGCGTGACCACATCGAGCACAGACGGCCGAGCCCCCGCGCCGGGCGCCCCCTCGAGCTTCTGGCGCCGCCTGCTGCTCGTCGCCGTCCTCGGGATGGTGGGCATGTGGGTCTACGTGCTCTACCTCGCCTTCGGGCCGGGCCGCTCGCCGTCCCCCGACCGTCTCAGCGACCCTGCCTTCGCCGTGGCCGCCGAGCAGCGCTGCGGGCGGGCTCTGGACGAGGTGGCGGCGCTGCCGTCTGCCCAAGAGGCAGACTCGGCCGAAGATCGGGCGGACGTCATCGCCGAGGCCAACGAGCGGTTCGACGCGCTGCTCGAGGACCTGGAGGACCTTGTCCGCCTCGCGCCCGCCGGCGACGACCGCGAGATCGTTCGCGAGTGGCTCGCCGACTGGGGGGTCTTCGTCGCCGATCGGGAGGAGTACGCCGCGGCGCTGCGCGACGACGCCCGAGCGCAGCTGCTGGTGACGGCCAAGGACGGCCAGCAGGTCACCGACTACATCAACGAGTTCGCCAAGGACAACGAGATGCCGGCCTGCGGGAGCCCGATCGACGCCTAGCTGAGCGGCTCGCCGGGCTCGGCGGCCTCGGCGGCCTCGAGGCGGCCGAGGGCCTCGAGCGCCGCAACGGCGAGCCGGAGGGTTCCGGGGTCGACGTCGTACCTTGCCAGCTCGTCGAGAGCGACCCACGCCAGGCCCTGCGACTCGTGGTTGCCGACCGGGACAGCGCCGGTGGGGGCGACGACGAGGTGGCGGACGTCGAGGTGAAGATGGTCGGGCTCGGTGCCGGCGGCGTTCTGGAACAGGTGGACGTCGAGGTCGACGGCGGGCGTGACGACGACGAGGCCGGCGATGCCCGTCTCCTCCTCGGCTTCGCGGAGCGCCACCGCCGCCAGGTTGCCCTCCCCGTCGGCGTGTCCGCCGGGCTGCAGCCAGCGACGCACCTTCGTGTGGAAGAGCAGGAGCAGACGGCGCGATGCCGGGTCCACGACGGCGGCCGAACCTGTGAGGTGCCCCTCCGTGCACGATCGGACCAGTGCATCCGGGTGGGCGTCGAGGAAGTCGAGGATGCGGGCTCGGTTGTCCTCGTGGCTGGGCGGGCCAGGTAGGGCGCCTTCGACCGCGGCGCGAGCCGCCGACAGGTCAGCCGATCGAGGGAGCGAGGCGGCCGATCCCGCGTGGCGGACGAGCGGGTCGCTCACGGCCGACGCGAGACGTGGGGCTCGTCCGCCGCGCACCAGCGCCAGGGCAGGTCCGCGCCCTTCGTGAGGCCGATGCGGGTGCCGACCACCGCCGCAAGCGGCGGTGTGCCGTCGTCGACGATCGTCACTTCGCGGTCGGCCGTGACGAGGTCGGCGCCGTCGGAGACGCCGTCGATCCCGAACGCCTGGCAGAGGCGGGCCGGCCCTCGGAGGAGGTCGAGGTCGCGCTTGGCCGCCGGCCGCCGCTCGCGCATCACATCCAGGCCGCGCATCGGCACGGCCGCCCGGAGGAGGACGGCCACGCCTTCGCCGTCCTCGCCGCACACCGCGTTGGCGCACCAGTGCATCCCGTAGGTGAAGTACACGTAAAGATGCCCGGGAGGGCCGAACATGGTGGCATTGCGCTTCGTGGGCCCTCGGAAGGCGTGGCTGCCGGGATCCTCCGATCCGCAATAGGCCTCGACCTCGACGATCCGTGCGGCTACGGGACCGCGGACGAGCAGCTTCCCGAGCAGCTCCGGGGCGACCACGCGCGCGTCGCGCCGGTAGAAGCCCCGACGCAGCCGAGCGCCCCGCAGCCGTCGACCGCTCTCCGTGCTCATCGTCAGGGATCGAAGCGCGAGGCGTCCGCGTCCAGCCGGGCGCGGAAGCGCGCCAGCTGCACGGCGACGGCCGCCGGCCCGGCCCCTCCCGGGGTCGTGCGGCGCGTGACCGACACGCCTGGGCCGAGCAGCGCCACCGCGTCTGCGCCGAGGTCTGGGTGGGCGGCGACGAGGTCGGACAGCCGGGCGCCGCCGTCGAGGGACTCCCGCACGAGCGCGCCGACCGCTGCGTGGGCGTCACGGAACGGCATGCCTCGCTCCACGAGGAGCTCGGCCAGGTCCGTCGCCGACGCTTGCGGGGTGTCCGCGGCCTCCTGCATGCGCTCGATGTCGAAGCGCAGGGTCGCGAGCAGCCCGGTGACGGCGGTCAGCGCCAGGCTCATCTGGTCGATGGCGTCGAACAGCGGCTCCTTGTCCTCCTGGAGGTCCCGGTTGTAGGCGAGGGGCAGGCCCTTCAGGGTGGCGAGCAGGCCCGTGAGGTTCCCGATGAGGCGACCCGCCTTGCCGCGCGCCAGCTCGGCGATGTCGGGGTTCTTCTTCTGCGGCAGCATGGAGCTGCCCGTGCTGTACGCCTCGTCGAGCCGGGCGAAGCCGAACTCCTCGGACGACCACAGCACGACCTCCTCGCCGATGCGACTCAGGTGCACGGCCACCATCGTGAGCGCGAACAGCGCCTCGGCGACGAAGTCGCGGTCGGAGACGGCGTCGAGGCTGTTCTCGAAGGGCGCGGCGAAGCCCAGGTCCGCAGCCACACCAGCCGGATCGAGCGGCAGGGAGGAGCCGGCGAGCGCGCCGGCTCCCAGGGGCGACACGTCGGCCCGGCGGCGGCAGTCCGCCAGCCGGTCGACGTCGCGAGCCAGTGCCCAGCCGTGGGCCAGCAGGTGGTGGGCCAGGCTGACCGGCTGAGCCCGCTGCAGGTGCGTGTACCCGGGGAGGTAGGCCGTGCCCACCTTTGCGGCGCGATCGGCGAGGACGTCCTGGAGCGCGGCGATCCGTGCGCCCACGTCGCTCAGCGCCCGTTTCGTGTACAGCCGCAGGTCGGTCGCCACCTGGTCGTTGCGGCTGCGCCCCGTGTGCAGCTTGGCGCCGGCCGGGCCCGCCAGCTCGGTCACACGCCGTTCGACCGCGGTGTGGATGTCCTCGTCAGACGGCGCGAACGCGAACGCTCCGGAGCTGAGCTCCTGCTCGACCGCGTCCAGCGCGTCGAGCACCGAGGCGGCCTCCGCCTCGGTGATGATCCCGCCTCGAGCCAGGCCGCCGAGGTGGGCGCGGGAGCCGGCGATGTCGTCGACGGCCAGCCGCTGGTCGAACGGGAGGCTGACGGTGAACGCCATCAGCTCCTCCGCCGGGCCCTCGGCGAAGCGGCCGTGCCACAGGGTGGACATCAGGCCTCGCCGAGGTGGCCCTGGGTGCCCGCCCAGGTCTCGACCGACAGGCCCCAGAGACGCACGAAGCCGGCCGAGTCCTCGTGGCGGAACTCGTCGGCTGCGTCGTACGTCGCGAGGGCGTAGTCGTACAGGCTGTGCGGGCTGCGCCGGCCGCTGACCTCGCAGGAGCCCGGCGACAGGTGGAGCCGCACCTCACCGGTGACGAACCGCTGGCTCTCGGCGATGAACGCGTCCAGCGCCTGCTTCAGCGGGCTGAACCACAGCCCGTCGTAGACGAGCTCCGCGTAGCGCGGCTCCAAGCGGGCCTTCTCCCGCTGGAGGTCGCGCTCGAGGCAGATCCCCTCGAGATCCCGGTGGGCCAGGATGAGGGCCAGGCTGCCGGGGCACTCGTAGGTCTCGCGGCTCTTTATGCCGACGCGCCGGTTCTCGACCATGTCGATGCGCCCGCAGCCGTAGGAGCCGACAACGGCGTTGAGGCGCTCGATGACTCCGAGAGGCGTGAGGCCCTCCCCGTCCACGCTCGCGGGCACCCCGGCGTCGAACCCGACGACCACGTCGACGCTCTCGGTCGCCGTCGGCTGCGTGAGGAGCCACACCCCAGGCGGGGGCACGTTCCAGGGATCCTCCATCTCACCACACTCGATCGCTCGGCCCCAGATGTTGTCGTCGATGGAGTACACCTTCTCCTTCGTTGCGACGATCGGGATGTCGTGGTCGTAGGCGTAGTGGATGCTGTCCTCCCGCGTCATTCCCCACCCCCGCACCGGGGCGATGACCTCGAGGTCCGGGTTCAGCGCCCTGGTGGACACCTCGAAGCGGACCTGGTCGTTGCCCTTGCCCGTGCACCCGTGGGCGACCGCGTCGGCGCCGTGCTCGCGGGCGGCGGCCACGAGGTGCTTCACGATCACGGGCCGGGAGAGGGCGGACACCAGCGGGTAGCGGTTCTCGTAGAGGGCGTTGGCGGCGAGGGCGGGCATGCAGTACTCCGCTGCGTACTCCTCCTTGGCATCGACCACGAGGGCCTCGACCGCGCCGGCGGCGCGGGCCCGCTCCTTCACGACGTCATAGTCCTCGGCTGCCTGACCGACGTCGACAGCGAGGGCGATGACCTCGACGCCGAGGTTGTCGATCATCCAGCGCACGGCGACGGAGGTGTCCAGTCCGCCGCTGTAGGCGAGGACGACGCGCTTGGCCATGTGGGTTCCTTTGCGAGCTGTTGGGACGGACGGAAGAGGGCTAGAGGCCGGCGAGGTCGGAGAGCTGGCGCGCCACCGCTGCGCCGCCCGCCTCCTCGCTGACCACGACGATCAGGGTGTCATCTCCGGCGACCGTGCCCAGCACCGCCGGCAGGCCGGAGCGGTCGAGGGCGGAGCCCACGACGTGTGCGCTCCCCGGCGGCGTGCGGAGGACCACGAGGTTGCCCGAGTGCGCCACCTCGACGACCCAGTCGCCGAAGACGCGGCGGAGGTGGTCTTCCGGGGCCCGCTGGCTGGCCGGCAGCTCCGGGATCGCATAGGCGGTCTCACCGCCGGCCACCCGCACCTTGATCGCCCCGAGGTCCTCGAGGTCGCGCGACACGGTGGCCTGGGTCGCCGAGACGCCCTCGGCCACGAGTAGCTCGACCAAGTGGGCCTGGCTCGTGACCGCCTGCTCGGCCAGGAGGCGGGCGATGCGGTGCTGGCGCTGGGGCTTGGCCAGCGCCTTCGCCGGCGCGTCGGTCTTCGCCGCCATCAGGCCTCCTCGATCAGGAACCGCAACAGGCCTCGAAAGGCGTGCAGGCGGTTGTGGGCTTGCGGGAACACGCGGCTGCGGTCGCCGTCGACGACGGACGCGGCCACCTCCTCGCCGCGGTGGGCCGGGAGGCAGTGCATGAAGATCGCCTTGGGTGCGGCCTCCATGACCGCGTCGTCCACGATGAAGCCCTCGAAGGCGCGGCGACGGGCGTCCGCCTCGGCCTCGTGGCCCATCGACGCCCAGACATCCGTGTGGACCGCGTCGGCGCCGTCGGCCGCCTCGACCGGACGGCACGTGACGTGCGGCGCGCTCGGCATACCTGCGGCGATGAGCCGCTCGACGTCCGCGTCCTTCGGGCCGTAGCCCGGCGGGCTCGCGACGCGCATGGCCATCCCCGTGCGGGCGGCCGCCAGGCACAGGCTACGGGCCACGTTGTTGTAGTCGCCGATCCACGCCACCGTGTGCCCCGACAGCGAGCCCCACTCCTGCTGCATGGTGAGCAGGTCGGCGAGGGCCTGGCACGGGTGGCCGAGGTCGGACAGCAGGTTGATCACGGGGATCGCGGAGGCGCCGGCCAAGGTCTCCAGGGTGGCGTGCGAGTACACGCGGCCGCCCAGCACGGCGTGGTAGCCGGCCAGGACCCGGGCGATGTCGGCCAGCGGCTCCCGCTCGTCGCTCCCGACCTCCTCGGCGCGGAAGGTGACCGGATGTCCGCCGAGCTGCGCTACCGCGACCTCGCACGAGTGGCGGGTGCGCAGCGAGGGCTTCTCGAAGTACAGGCCGACCGTCTGCCCGGCCAAGATCCGGGGCCGCTCGGGCTCGAGGCCCAGCTGCAGCACTCGCGCGAGCTCCGGTGCGCTGAGGTCGTCGACCTCGAGGAAGTGCCGGGTCATGCGAGCGCCTTCCCGAGCAGCTCGACCGCCAGGTCGATCTCTTCGTCGGTGATCAGCAGGGACGGGGCCAGGCGCAGCGCAGTCGGGGTGACGGCGTTGACGATGGCGCCGAGCTCCAGCATGCGAATGGTCACGGCCTTCGACTCGCGACCGTCGAGCTCCAACGCCAGGAGGAGGCCCAGGCCCCGGACCGCGGTGACCCCGTCCAGCGCCGCGGCTGCGGTCATGAGCCGGTCGCCGGCCTTCTGCACGCGGTTCGGCAGGTTCTCGGCCTCCATCACGGCCAGCACCGCCCTGGCCGCGGCGGTGGCCAGCGGTTGGCCGCCGAAGGTTGTGGCGTGGTCGCCGGGCTCGAAGGCAGCGGCGACCTCGGACCGGGCCCAGCACGCCCCGATCGGCATCCCGTTGCCGAGCGCCTTCGCCAAGGTGACGACGTCGGGTTCCACCCCGAGCAGCTGGTGGGCGAACCAGGCACCGCACCGGGCCAGCCCGGTCTGCACCTCATCCACCATGAACAGGATCCCCCGCTCGTCGCAGAGCCGTCGGACGCCCTGGAAGTACGCCGCATCGGCCGGGTTGACGCCACCCTCGCCCTGGACGGGTTCCAACAGGACGGCCGCCACGGATGGGTCGAGCGCCGCCTCGAGGGCATCCAGGTCGTCCCACGCAACGTGGCGGAAGCCCTCGGGCAGCGGTTGGAACGCCTCGTGCTTGGCCGGCTGCCCGGTGGCGTGGAGGGTGGCGAGCGTGCGGCCGTGGAACGACCCGAACGCGCTGACCACGACGTGGCGGCCCCGGCCGCCGAAGCGGCGAGCCAGCTTGAGCGCGCACTCGTTGGCCTCTGCGCCGGAGTTACAGAAGAACACCTGCCCACGCATGCCCTCGGCCGGCCAGCCGGGCTGTCCTACGCCCAGCAGGCGATCGAGCGTCTGCGCCACCTCCCACCCCGGCTCGGTGCCGAAGAGGTTGGAGACGTGCAGAAGGGTGCGGGACTGCACGGCGATGGCTTCGGCGACCGCCGGGTGGGCGTGCCCGAGGCTGGTCACGGCCAGCCCGGAGAGCAGGTCGAGGTACTTCGCGCCGTCGCGGTCCCAGACCCAGGACCCCTCGCCGCGGACGAGCTGGAGCGTCGGCGGGCCGTAGGTGGGCATGAGAGGGCAGCGGTCACCGCCGGACGCGCCCATGGCCGTCGCGTGCGTGCTCACCGCAGGGCCTCCGCCGTGATCATCGTGCCGACGCCAGCGTCGCTGAACAGCTCGAGGAGGACGACGTGCGGCAGGCGGCCGTCGAGGAGGTGGGCGGACCTGACGCCGTTCGCGACCGCCTGCAGGCAGGCGTTGATCTTCGGGATCATCCCCCCGGTGAGGGTGCCGTCGTCGACCAGCCGCTGAAGCGCGGCGGCGTCGATGCGGCTGATCAGGCTGTCGGGGTCCGCGAGGTCGGCCAGCAGCCCCTCGATGTCCGTGAGGTAGATGACCTTCTCGGCATGGAGCGCTTCCGCGATGGCGCCGGCCACCGCATCGGCGTTGATGTTGTAGGCCTGCCCAGCGTCGTCGGCGCCGATGGTGGACACAACCGGGATGAGGTCCTCCGCGAGCAGCCGCTCGAGGATCGCCGGATGGACGGCCTGCACGTCGCCCACGAAGCCGAGGGCCGGATCACGGGCGTCGGCGAGGATCAACCCCGCGTCCTCCCCCGACACGCCGACGGCGAGGGGCCCGTGCACGTTGATGGCGCTCACGATCTCGCGGCTGACCTTGCCGACGAGCACCATGCGGGCGATGTCGACGGTCTCGGCGTCGGTGACGCGCTGCCCGTCCCGGAACTCCGGCTCCTTGCCGAGGCGCCCCATGAGCTCGCTGATCTGCGGACCGCCTCCGTGCACCACGACCGGGCGCAGCCCGACCGACCGCATCAGCACGACGTCCTCGGCGAACGATGCCGAGAGGGCCGGGTCGACCATCGCGTTGCCGCCGAGCTTCACGACGATCACCTTGTCGCGGAAGCGCTGGATGTACGGCAGGGCCTCGATGAGCAGCTCGGCCCGCTCCAGGGCGGCCTTGCGCGAGGCTCCGAACGCGATCACGACGTGCCCATGTTCTCGTCGACGTACGCGTGGGTCAGGTCGTTCGTCAGGACTCGAGCCCGCCCCTCGCCCAGCCCGAGGTCTGCCGTCACCTCGAGCCACTCCTGGTCCATGTACGCGGCGAGGACCGCCGCATCGACGGGCGCGGTCACGCCGCCCTCCGCAACGACGAGGTCGCCGTACCGGACCGTGAGCCGGTCGGGCACGAGCTCGATGCCGGCCGAACCGAGCTCGCTCGCGATCCGCCCCCAGTAGGCGTCCTCGCCATACCACGAGCACTTCACGAGCTGGCTCTCGGCCACCTTCCGGGCGCCGGCCCGCGCCTCGTCGTCGGAGCGGGCGCCGGTGACGGTGAGGCGGACTACCTTCGTGTGGCCTTCCGCATCGCCGACCATCTGGGTGGCCAGGTCGAGGCACACCTCTGCTACCGCCACCCCGAACGCCGCGGGGTCGCCGGGGGCCCCGGCCGTGCCGGACGCGAGGAGGATCACGGTGTCGTTCGTCGACGTGCAGCCGTCGACGCTCATGGCGTTGAAGCTGTCGGCGACCGCGGCGCGCAGCACCTCCGTCAGGGGACCCGGCTCGACCGCAGCGTCCGTGGTGAGTACCGCCAGCATGGTCGCCATGTTCGGCGCCAGCATCGCCGCGCCCTTGGCCATGCCCCCCACCACGAACCCCGGGCCGCGAGCGACGGAGACCTTCCGCGTGGTGTCGGTCGTGAGGATCGCGTCCGCCGCCAAGAGGGCGCCCTGAGGCTCTTCGAGGCGGCCGGCCACGAGCTCCGGCACCCCGTCCCGGATGGCGTCCATGTCGAGGGTGAAGCCGATCAGCCCCGTGGAGCAGACCAGCACCTCCTCCGCGGTGCACCCGACCTGCCCGGCCACGAGGGCGCACATGGCTTCGGCGTCGGCCAGGCCCTGCTCCCCGGTGGCGGCGTTGGCGCACCCGCTGTTCAGAACCACCGCAGCGGCGCGCCCACCGGTGGCCCGGAGGTGGGCATCGGTCGTGACCACGGGCGCCGCCGTCATCTTGTTCTGGGTGAACACGGCCGCCGCTGCGACCGGCCGACCGTCGACCGTCGACACGAGGCTGAGGTCAGGAGCACCGGATTCCTTGATGCCGCAGGCGATGCCGTTGGCCACGAAGCCACCGGCCGCGGTGACGCTCACGGGTACACCCCGACCGTCGGGAGCCCGCTGACCTCGGGGAGCCCGAGCAGGATGTTCGCGCACTGCAGGGCCTGGCCCGAGGCGCCCTTCGTCAGATTGTCGATGGCGCAGATGGCGAGGACCCAGCCGGTGCGCTCGTCGTAGCGCGCCGTCACCTGTGCCGTGTTCGAACCGAGGCTGGCCTTCGTGGACGGAGACGCCTCGGTGACGACGACGAACGGCTCCTCTGCGTAGGTGGACCGCAGCAGATCGAGGAGGGCCGCGGTGGACGTCGGGCCGGCGGACCGGGCATAGCAGGTGGCGAGGATCCCCCGGTTCATCGGAGCAAGGTGCGGCGTGAAGAGCACGGACGCCCCGGTGGCCTGCTCGATCTCCGGTGTGTGCCGGTGGTCGAGCAGCCCGTAGGCCGTGAAGTCCTCGTCCACCGCGCAGAAGGTGGTGCTCGGTTTGGGCGGGCGGCCCGCTCCCGACACACCCGATGCCGCGTCGACGACGATCCCATCGGATGCGATCGCGCCGGCCCGGACGAGCGGCGCCAAGGCCAGGGCCGCGGCCGTCGGGTAGCAACCCGGCGCGGCGACGTGGGCGGACCTGCGGATGTCGTCCCGGAACAGCTCGGGCAGGCCGTACGCGAAGTCCGCCAGCAGTTCGGGGGCGGCGTGGGCTTCGCCGTACCACTTCGGATACAGGCCGGCGTCGTGAAGCCGGAAGTCGGCCGCCAGATCGACGAGGTGGCCCACCTTGCCGAGCAGCTGCGGAACGATCGACTGGCTCGCGCCGTGCGGTAGGCCGAGGAAGACGAGGTCGAGGCCTGCGCAGGCGTCGGGATCGAATGCCGTGAACACCAGCTCCGGATAGGCCGCCGCAAGGCTCGGGTACAGCGCGGCCGCCGGCGTGCCCGCTTGCGTGTCGCCCGTGGCGACGGCCACGGTGAGGTCCGGGTGGGCGGCCAGGAGCCGCAGCAGCTCGGCGCCGGTGTAGCCCGACGCGCCAATGATCCCGACCCTCGGCATGCGATGATCATGCATCACATTGCATGATCATGCAACACGGTTCCGGGAGGTGCCGGCTCTACGCTGTCCTGCGATGTCGCTGCCCTCGCCCGCCCCGCTGACGACCACGGACGCCCGCCGCGACGAGCGCACCGACGAGCGCACCGAGACGGGTCCGCCGAAGGCCGCCCACATCGTGAAGACCGAGCCGGGCGAGTCCGCGGCGGCCAAGGTCGTGGAGGCCCGGATCTACGGCTATCCCGTGGAGGCGCTCTGCGGTGAGCGCTTCGTGCCCCAGCAGGACCCGAAGCGGTTGCCGCTGTGCGGGGTGTGCAAGGAGATCTACGACCTCTACCGGAGCGTGAGCGGAGGCGGGCTGGGCGAGACGCCGGGCAGCTGACCTACCGCTTCCCCTTCGGGTCCTTGCCCTTCCCCTGGTCCGTGCCCGACGTCGGCTCCGCGTCGGCTGGCCGTTCGACGGGGTCGGGCTCGACCACGATCGGAGCGGTGGTGGGCGGAGCCGTCGTGACCGTCGTGCTCACGCCGGACAGGTCCACCGGCACCTGCTCGTCCTCCGACCCGCCGCCGCCTCGTGCGGCGAGCGCCACCAGCAGGACGAGCGCGATCGCCGCCGCCGCGATGGCGAGGGGCAGTCCGGGGAAGGGTCGACGGGGCCGGCGTTCGTCGATGACGGCCATCGGGAGCACGGGCATCTCCGCCGTGCCCCCGGCCACCGGGATCGCCTGCGTGGCGGCGTAAGCCGGGGTGGTCGTCACCGGCATCGTCACCGCAGCCAGCGGCGCCGTGACCGCGATCGTCCCGCGGACCACCTCCATCAGGCGGCGGTGCACGACGCGTGCGGAAGGACGCGACCCGGGGTTTCGCCTCGTCATGTCCTCGAGCATCGGGCGCCATGCAGGAGGGACGCCACCGGCCGTGTCGGGGTCGCGCGCCAGACGGGCGGCGGCCACCTCGTGCAGCGTGCCGTCGAACTCCCGCCGGCCGGTGAGCGCCTCCAGGAGCACCAGGCCCAGGGCGTAGACGTCGGCCGCCGGTGTGACCTCTCGGCCCTCGACCTGCTCGGGCGCCATGTATGCGGCAGTGCCCATGGTCATGGAGGCCGCGGTGACCCGGGGGGATCCGAGGAGGCGGGCGATGCCGAAGTCCACGAGGCGGGGTCGGCCCGTGGCGTCGACCAGGATGTTCGCCGGCGTCACGTCGCGGTGCACCACACCGTGGTCGTGGATGTGGGCCAGCGCGTCGGCGATGTCGGCACCGAGCGCCGCGACGTCTGCGGGGAGCAGTGCGCTGCGGCGATGCAGCACGTCGCTGAGCGGCGGACCATCGACCAGCTCGAGCACGACGTAGGCGTCGTCGCCCTGCGATCCGGCGTCGAACACCCGGACGAGCCCGGGGTGGTCGAGGCGGGCCAGCAGGTGGACCTCGGCGTCGAACCGGGCGCGGTCGGGCGGGGACGCCGAGCGATAGAGCTTCACGGCGACCCGGCGGTGCAGGGCCCGATCCTCGGCCTCGTACACATCGCCCATCCCGCCGGCTGCGATGTGGCGGAGGAGCTCGTAGCGCGCGTCCAGGACCGCGCCGATGTCGGGTGGGGGCGCGTCGGGATTCGGCACTGCACCATGTCTACCCGCAGCACGGGCCACCGAACCCGGCCGAGGCGCTCGCGGCGCCCGTCCCGCGGCAAGCTACCGGCGTGCCGTGGCCGAGGGCTACCGCTGGCATGTAGTACGGCGACGACCTCCCCGTCCTCCCCTAGCCCACGCCCCACCCTGCGGTCCTTCTTGACCAGGAAGGGTCAAAACGACCGCAGGTTCTCGTGAGCCGCGGCGACCGCATGTCAGCCGCGCGAGTTCGCGGAAACGAGGTCAGGTGCGGAGGGTGGCGGGGAGGCGGGACTGGACGGCCTCGATGATCGTCGTGCGGACGCCGGCCACGTCGGCGTCGGTCAGCGTGCGATCGGGGGCCTGCAGGCGGAGGGTGTAGGCGAGGCTGCGCCGGCCGGCTGACACGCCGTGACCGCGGAACACGTCGAACAGGCGGACGCTCCAGACCAGATCCCCACCCGCGGCGACGATCGCGTCGTGCACGGCGGAGGCGGGCACGTCCTCGTCGACCTCGAAGGCGAGATCGACGTCGGAGCTCGGGTACAGGCTGAACGGCCGGTAGTGGCGATCGGACGGGGGTTGGGCGAGCAGCGTGTCGAGGTCGACCTCGAGGTAGGCCACCCGCTCGCCGACGTTGTGCGACTCGAGCACGACCGGGTCGATCTCGCCGAGGTGGCCGACGCCGACCTCGCCGAGCACCAGACGAGCCGAGCGGGTTGGGTGCAGGCCGGCCACCTCGGTGTTCACGAGCTGCACCTCGTGGTAGCCCAGCACCTCGGCAACGGCCCGCCACAGGTGGACGGCCACCGCCGCGTCGCCGCGGGCCAGCACGGCACCGAGGAATTCACGCTCGTCGGGGAGGTCGGCGTCGGCGTCGGTCGGGACCCGGAAGACGTGCCCCACCTCGAAGAGGGCCACCCCGTGGTTCCGGTGCGACCAGTTGTAGGCGACCGCGCCGACCAGGCCCGGCAGCAGGGTCGTGCGCAGGACCGACTGCTCGGCGACCAGCGGGTTGGCGATCCTGATGCCGTCGTCGGGCAGGCCGCATCGGCTGAGCTCACCCGGCGCGAGGAACGGCAGGGGCATGGCCTCCGAGAGGCCCCGACCCACCAGCAGGCGGCGCAGGCTGCGCCGCTGGAGCTGGCGGTCGGAGAGCGACCCGGTGGTGGCGGCCCGAGGGAGGGTGCGCCCGAGCTCGGTGTAGCCGTGGTGGCGCGCCACCTCCTCGATGAGGTCGATCTCGGTGGCGGAGTCGTAGCGCCACGACGGGATGGTGACGTCGAGATCGTCGTCCGTGGCCGTGGTGCCGAAACCGATCGGCTCGAGCATCTCGGCGATGCGGGCCTGGCCCAGGTCCTGGCCGAGCAGCCTGGCCACCCGGGCCGTCCGGAGGCGCACCGTCGGGCGCACTGGCCGCTGGCCCTCCGCCGCGGTCTCCCCGGCCTCGAGCCGCGCGCCCGAGGGGGCGAGCAGCTGGGCGAACCGTCGCATGGCGAGGTCGATGACGTCCGCGTCGGTGCCCTTCTCGAAGCGAGCCGACGCCTCCGAGCGGAGCTTGTGGCGGCGGGACGACTTCACGATCCCGATGGGCTGGAACCACGCCATCTCCAGGAGGACGTCCGTGGTGTGCTCGTCGATCTCGCTGGAGGCGCCGCCCATGATCCCGGCCAGGCCGACCGGTGCGTCCGCCGCATCGCAGATGAGGAGGTCGGCGGGGCTGAGGGTGCGCTCGACGTCGTCGAGTGTGGTGAGGCGCTCGCCGTCGTGCGCCCGCCGCACCCGGAACCCCGGCCCCGCCACCTTGGCCAGGTCGTACGGGTGGTTGGGCTGGCCGAGCTCCAGCATCACGTAGTTCGAGACGTCGACCACGTTGTTGATCGAGCGCATTCCGAGCAGCGCCAGTCGGCGCGCCAGGACCGGATCGCCGGGGCCGACCTGCACGCCGGACAGCACCCGGGCGACGAACCGGCCGCAGAGCTCGGGGTCGAGCACCTCGACGCTGACGCCCTGGATTCCGGCACCAGGCACCTCGTCGACGACGGGCTCGGGCAGAGAGAACGGCAGGCTCAAGCGGGCGGCGAGATCGCGCGCCACGCCCGCCACCGACATCGCATCCGGGCGGTTGGGGTTGATCTCGAGGTCGTAGACGACGTCGGGCTCGATCCCCATAGCCTCCGAGAACGCGGTGCCCGGTTCGAGCCCGGGCGGGAGGAGGAGAATGCCGCCGTGATCGTCGCCAAGGCCGAGCTCCTGCGAGGAGCAGAGCATCCCGTTGGACACGACGCCGGCCATCTTCCGCCGGCCGATCTCCATCCCGCTCGGCATGACGGTGCCGACCGTGGCGAGCGGCACGAGGTCGCCGGCCGCCATGTTGAAGGCTCCGCAGCCGACCTCGAGGGGCTGGCCGTCGCCGGCGTCGACGATCACGAGGTGAATCTTGTTGGCGCCCGCGACCGGGCGGGTCTCGAGGACCTTCGCGACGACGATGCCCTCGAGCCCCTCCCCCACGACGTCGAGGCCCTCCACCGCCATGCCGAGGTCACTCATCTGCTCGCCGAGCGTGACGGGGTCACCCTCGAACGGGGCGAAGTCTCGCAACCACGAGAGCAAGACCTTCACAGGACCCCCTGACGACGCCGACGAGGAGTGCCGGGCCCGAGGGGGGTGTGGGGGGGAACCCCCCACAGATGCGCCGCAGGGGGGTTCCCCCCCGAGGACGCCCGAGCGCGAGCCGCAGGCGAGCACCACCGAGCCCGCCGGAACGGAGAGAGCGAAGCGAACGAGTGAGGGCGGAAGAGGAGCATCAGAACTGAGAGAGGAAGCGGACGTCGTTGGTGAAGAGGTCGCGGAGGTCGTCGACGCCGTGGGCGCTGGCGCCTAGGCGGTCGAGGCCGAAGCCGAAGGCGAAGCCCTGCCACTCCTCGGGGTCGATGCCGCAGGCCGTGAGGACGTTCGGGTGCACCATCCCGCAGCCGCCGAGCTCGAGCCACGAGCCGTCGGGTCGACGGATGTCGTACTCGGCGGAGGGTTCCGTGAAGGGGAAGTACGACGGCCGGAGCCGAGACGTGAAATCCCCGCCGAAGAACGCCTTCGTGAAGGTGTCGAGCGTGCCGGCAAGGTCGGCGAACGTGATGTCGCGGTCGATCACCAGCCCTTCGATCTGGTGGAAGACCGGCATGTGCGTGGCGTCGGGCGTGTCCTGGCGGTACACCCGGCCGGGCATCACCATGTAGATCGGCGGTGGCTGCGAGGTCATGACGCGTACCTGCACCGGAGAGGTGTGCGTCCGCAGCAACGTGGAGCCGGGTGCGCCGAACTCGACGTAGAGCGTGTCGTACATATCCCGCGCCGGGTGGTCGGGAGGGAAGTTGAGCGCGCCGAAGTTGTGCCAGTCGGTCTCCACTTCGGGACCCTCGGCGACGGTGAAGCCCATGCCGACGAAGACGTCCTCGAGCCGCTCCATGGCCTGCGTGACGAGGTGCAGGTGGCCGGCACCGGTTGCGTCGGTGACCTCGGTGAGGTCGAGCCGCTCGGCGGCCAGCTGCTCGCGCCGGGCCTCGGCCTCGAGCTCTGCGCGCCGAGCGTTGACGGCAGCCTGCAGAACGTCCCGCGCTCGGTTGATGGCGGTCCCGGCCTCTCGCCGCGCATCGGGATCGAGGGGACCCAGGCCGGACTTCAGGGACGAGAGCGCCGAGCGCTTGCCCAGGAGCTCAGCGGCGAGCGCCCGGAGCTCATCGAGGGACGCGGCCGCAGCGATGCGCGGTGCGGCGTCGGCCTCGATGCGGGCGATGTCGTCGATCATCGTCGGAGGAGCCTCTACGGTCGGGCCGCGTCGTCGCCAATCGGTTCCGGGTCGCCGTCTCTTTCGTCGTTGCCACGCGCGCCGTCCTGGTCGAAGGTCTGGATGGGCAGCGTGAAGCGGAACGTGCTGCCCGAGCCGAGCTCCGACTCGGCGGTGAGGACACCGCCGTGCGCCTCGACCAGCCCCTGGCTGATCCACAGCCCCAGACCGGTGCCGTTGGGCCGGCCGTGGTCGCGCCGGAAGAACTTCGTGAACACCCGCTGGAGGTCGCCCTGGGGGATGCCCTCGCCGGTGTCGCGCACGGTCACCGCGACGACGCCGTCGAGGGCGTCCCCCGACACGCGCATCGCCGCGGGGCTTCCGTACTTGGCCGCGTTCTCGACCAGGTTCGTGAGCACCTGCTCGACCTTGTCGGGGTCGGCGTAGACCCGGGGAAAGCCGTCGGGGAACTCGACCTCGCAGTCCAGGTCGGCCACGCCCATCGCGACCTTGTCGACGACCGACGCTGCGAGGGCGGGGACGTCCACCAGCTGCCGCCGCAGCACGAGGCGCCCCGTCTCGAGCCGACTGATATCGAGCAGCTCGGTGACGAGGCGCGTGACGCGGTCGGCGTCGTGGTGGACCTGCTCCAGCATGGTCCTCTTCTGCTCGTCTTTGAGCCGGTCCCACCGGCTGAGCATCAGCGACGTGTAGCCCTTGACCGAGGTGAGCGGGCTGCGGAGCTCGTGCGAGATGGTGGAGATGACGGCGATCCCGCTGCGCTCCCCAGAGGGCCGCAGGGCCACGATGGCCACGTCGCCGTCAACCCGCGCGGTGACCGCGACTTGCAGGTCGGTCCCGTCCGGCCGGCGGAAGGTCACTTCGCGCTCCCCCTCCTGCCCGGGCCAGCCCTCGCGCATCGTCGGCGCGCCGCCCGGGGCCCGCACGTGGAACGCCTCCCCCAGCGGACGGCCGATGAGGTCGGCGGCGGCCGCGCCGAGCACGTCGAGCGCCACCCGGTTGAGGGCGGTGAGGATGCCGTCCGCCGTAGCGACCAGCACGGCGTCCGGCAGCGCGTCGATCGGCACCGACGTCATCGCCCTTCGCCTCGTCGCTGCCGGAGGGCCTCGAACGACAGGACAGCGCCGGCCATGGCGACGTTCAGGGACTCGCTGCGTCCCTCCATCGGAATCGTCAGGTGGTGGTCGACGAGCGGTCGGAGCTCGGCGGGCAGGCCGTGGGCCTCGCTGCCGAGCACGACTGCCACGGGACCCGTGAGGTCGGCGTCGTCGTAGGGGGCCCCGCCCCGTACCACGGTCGCCACACGGGCCACCCCGGCGTTCCCCAGCCCCTCGAGCACCGACACCGCATCTCCTCCGCTTGCCACCGGAAGGTGGAAGACGGCGCCCGCCGACGCTCGCACGCACTTGGGGTTCGAGGGGTCGACGGAGGCCCCGCAGAACAGTACCGCTGCCGCCCCGGCTGCCTCGGCGGTGCGCAGAAGCGTGCCGGCGTTGCCCGGGTCAGCGATGTCGACGAGCACGAGGACGAGCGGACCGGCCTCCGCCGCCGCGATCCCGGCTCGGATCGAGACCTCGAATCGCTTGGCGATCGCTGCGATGCCCTGCGACGTGACCGTGTCGGCGGCCCGGGCGAGCACGTCGGGATGCACGCTGTGCACTGCCACTCCCGTGGCCTCGAGGGCGCCGACGAGCTCCGCGTGCTGCCCGACCTCGACCAGGACCTCCTGCAGCGCAACGCCGGCGTCGAGCGCCTCCCGCACGAGGGTGGGCCCATCGATCACGAACGCGCCCTCCTCCGAGCGCGCAGCGCGGCGCCTCGTGAGGCGCCGCAGCCGCTGGACACTCGGATGGCGCGACCCGATGGGCCCGCCGTCGTTCAGGGGCTCTCCTTGGCCGATGCCTCGGTGGCGGCCGTGACGAGGGCCGTGAACGCTTGGGGTTCGCGGACGGCGAGGTCGGCGAGGACCTTGCGGTCCACCTCGATCTCCGCGAGGCGCAACCCGGAGATGAACCGGCTGTACGACGTGCCGTTCTCGCGGCAGGCGGCGTTGATCCGCTGGATCCAGAGCGAGCGGAAGTCGCCCTTTCGGGCCCGGCGATCGCGGAACGCGTACTGCAGAGAGTGCTGGACCTGCTCGTTGGCGGACTTGTAGGACCGGCTCTTGTTGCCGTAGTAGCCCTTGGCCCGCTCGAGGACGACCTTGCGATGCTTCTTGGAGTGGACGGCGCGCTTGACCCGTGCCATGGCTTGCTCTCCTTCGTCTTCTGGGCGGGCCTAGCGGCCGAGCATCCGGTTGATGCGGGCGGCGTCACCAGGGGCGACGGAGGTCTCTCCCTTCAAGCGGCGCATGCGCTTGGGGGCCTTCTTCTCGAGGATGTGGTTGTTGTTCACCTGGAGGCGCCGGAGCTTGCCGGTGCCGGTGATCTTGAAGCGCTTGGCGGCGCCCCGGTGGGTCTTCATCTTGGGCATCTGGGATCCCTCTTCGGTGGTGCGCCGACGCTCAGGTGGCTGCGTCGCTGCTCGTTGTGGTGTCGCTGCTCACGGTGTCGGTGGTGCTGCTGTCGTCGGACGGGGCCTCGGTGGCGTCGGTGCCGTCAGCCTCTACGGGTGAGATGTCGACCGGGGCCTCTGCCATCGGGCTGGCCGAGCTCTCGATCACCGGGAGGCTGGCCTCCGGAGCACCCGAGTCCGCCTCGGCAGCGGCGGCTGCCTTCTGCGCTGCCGCCTGGGCCCGCTTGTCTGGCGTGAGGACCATGGTCATGTTGCGACCATCGATCCGGGGGAAGATCTCGACACGTCCGACGTCCTTCACGGCCTCCTCGACCTGGTCGAGGATCTTCTTGCCGAGGTCGGGGTGGTACACCTCGCGGCCACGGAAGGTCAGGGTGACCTTCACCTTGTGGCCTTCGGCGAGGAACCGTTCGACCTTGCGGGTCTTGGTGTCGAAGTCTCCCTTCGAGATCTTGGGTCGGTACTTCATCTCCTTGATGACGACATTGGTGGTCTTGCGACGAGACTCCTTGGCCTTCTGAGCCGCCTCGTACTTGTACTTGCCGTAGTCCATGACCCGGCAGACGGGTGGGTTCGCCTGGGCGGCGACCTCGACGAGGTCGAGGTCGAGCTCCCGGGCGATGGCCAGGGCTTCGGGAAGCGGCCTGATGCCGATCTGCTGGCCGTCGTGGCCCACCAGTCGAACCTCTCGGGCCCGGATCCTGTCGTTGATCCGTGGCTCGCTGTTGGCCGGGGGCGTGGCTATCGCCAAATCCTCTTCATGTAGGCGCAGCTACCTCTCTGTACGCGGGATGTGTCGGGTGGTGCCCGCCGAGGCCAGAGAACGACGACGGCGGACGTCGAGGATGCCGACGTCCGCCTGACGCAGCGCGGACGCTGCGGAGGTCGTGGTCGACCCGACGCACTGCCACGAGATCGCGGGTGGCCGGGTGGGGGCGAGCCCCGCTTCCGGATGAAGTTGTGGCGCGTAGGGTACCAGCGATGTCTGCAACGGCCACAACCCGACCGGGGAGACGATGAGCCTCTGGACCCCTGACGGCGAGCGCCCCGTGGGCCGACCCGAGCCCGCCGCCGCCGATCCTGCCCCGAGCGCAGCACCCGAGGGGCTCCGCCCGGAGGACCTGAGCGAGGAGGAGAGGGCCGAGCTGGCCGCCATGCAGGCCGAGCTCGACGACGTGCGCAAGAGCGTGCTCGAGACGCCGGCGTCCGTCGTCATCGCCAACCATGCAATGGGCATCTACGAGCTCGCCGCGATCCACCTCACGACCTCGGAGCCGCAACTCCCCGAGGCCGTGCTCGCCATCGATGCGCTCTCCGCGCTGGTGGGAGGCCTCGAGGGCCGGCTCGGCGACGCCGAACCGACGCTGCGTGAGGCCCTGGGCCACCTGAAGAACGCCTACCTCGAGGTGTCCGCCCGGCGCGCCTAGGGCGGGGCGCTCGCCCGAACCGGCGTCACGGCGGCCGCCTCCCAGCGGCCCATGCCGCCCGGACGAACCTCGAAGGTGACCTGGGTGCCGACCTCGATAGTGCGGGTACCGTCGGAGATCTGCGTGCAGTGGAAGGGGATGGTGCGCCCGGCGGCGTCGATTGTGCCCCAGCCCCGAGCTTCGTCGAACTCGGCGACCGCGCCCTGGCCGGCCACGGGTCAGTGGACGATCTTGGCCAGCGGGAGCTCAATGATGTCGCTCGCCCCTGCGTCCTTCAGATCCGGGATCAGGGTGTTGATGGTGGCCTTGGCCACCACCGTCTCGACCGCGTAGCCACCTTCCCCGAAGAGCTTCGACACCGTGGGCGACTTCATCGACGGCAGCAGCTCGATCACCGCAGCGAGGTCGGCCTCGGCCACGTTGAGCTTCACGAGCACCTTGCCGCGGGCCTCCATGACGCCGTCGAGGAGCGTCTTGACCTGCTCCATCGCATGGCGCTTGACCGGATCTTCGGTGGCGCCCGGGTTGGCGATCAGCTCCGTGTAGCTCGTCAGCACTTCGTCGATGATCTTGAGCCCGGCGGCCCGCAGGGCCCGGCCCGTCTCCGTGATCTCGACGATGCAATCGACGATGTCGGGCACCTTGGCCTCGGTGGCACCGTAGGAGAGGCGGATGTCGGCGGCGATGCCGCGGCCCTCGAAGAAGCGCCGTGTCAGGCCCGGGTACTCCGTGGACACCCGGACGCCCTGCGGCAGGTCCTCCACCCGCTCGAACGGGCCGTCCTGCGACACCGCGACGACCATGCGGATGGGTCGGCTCGTGGCCTTGGAGTAGTGGAGCTCGCCGAGGGTGACGACGTCACTGGCCGTCTCCTCCACCCAGTCGCGGCCGGTGATGCCCAGGTCGAACAGCCCCTCGGCGACGTACATCGGGATCTCCTGCGGGCGCAGGATGCGCACCTCGGCGATCCGCGGATCGTCGATGGTCGCCTTGTAGTCCACCGTGGACGACCGTTCGACGCGGAGGTCGGCCGCCTCGAACAGCTCGAGGGTGGCCTTCTCGAGCGAACCCTTGGGCAGGACGAGGCGCAACACGTGGGCGAGGGTAGGCGGCGCGCTCGACCCGCCCGAAACCCGATGCCGCCGCGGCCTAGGCCGGCGGGTGGGTGGCGGCGAGGCGGGCCATCTCCACGGCCACGATGGCTGAGTCCTCACCCACGTTGTGACCGCCTGGGCCCTGCGATCGCGCCAGCGCCTGCTCCTCGTCCTCGGTGGTCAGGACGCCGAACGCCACCGGCACCCCCGTGGTCAGCTGCACCTGCTGGATGCCCGCCGCCGACTCCCCCGCCACGAGCTCGTAGTGGGTGGTCTCCCCGCGGATCACGCTGCCCAGGCAGATCACTGCGTCGACCTGCCCCGAGCTGGCAAGGATGCGGGCGCCCATCGGCAGCTCGAAGCTGCCGGGTACGCCGACCTCGACCACATCGGTGTCGGCCACGCCCAGCTGCTCGAGCCCACGGCGAACGCCCTCGGCGAGGCGCTCTACGATGTGCGGGTTCCAACGGGCGCGCACCACGCCGATGCGCAGGCCAGTGCCGTCGAGGCCGGCCGCCGGCGCTGCCTTGTCGGCCTCGCCCGTCACGACCCGTCGACGATGTCGTCCAGCCCGTCGACCAGGTGGCCCATCCGATCGCGCTTCGTGCGGAGGTAGGCGATGTTCTCCGGGTTCACCCCGACGACCGTCGGGATGCGCTCGGTGATCTCCAGCCCGAAGCCCTCGAGGCCGCCGTACTTGGACGGGTTGTTCGTGATGACGCGCATCGTGGTGATACCGAGGTCGACCAGGATCTGGGCGCCGATGCCGTACTCCCGACTGTCCTCGGGGAGCCCGAGCTCGAGGTTGGCGTCGACCGTGTCACGGCCGCGCTCCTGGAGGCTGTAGGCGCGGATCTTGTGGCCGATGCCGACACCCCGACCCTCGTGGCCCCGCAAGTACACGAGGGCGCCACGCCCTTCCTCGGCCATCAGCTGCATGGCCGAGTCGAGCTGCACGCCGCAGTCGCACCGGAGTGACCCAAACACGTCGCCGGTGAGGCACTCGCTGTGCACCCGGACGAGGACGTCGTCTTCCCCCGCCACCGTGCCCTTCACCAGGGCGACGTGCTGCTCGCCGTCGAGCAGCGACTCGTAGGCGTAGCAGGTGAAATCGCCCCACCGCGTGGGGATGCGAGCCTCTGCGATGCGGCGCACCAGCTTCTCGTTCTGACGCCGGTACCGCACGAGGTCGGCGATCGAGATCATGAGGAGGCCGTGCTTGTCGGCGAAGCGCTCCAGCTCCGGCACCCGCGCCATGTCCCGCTTGTCGTCGTCGACGATCTCGCACAGGAGGCCGGCCGGGTACAGGCCGGCCATGGTGCAGAGGTCGATGGTGGCCTCGGTGTGACCCGCCCGTTTGAGGACGCCGCCGTCACGGGCCATCAACGGGTTGATGTGGCCCGGACGGGCGAGGTCACCGGGACGCGTGGCAGGGTCGCACAGCGCCCGCACGGTGGCGCACCGGTCGTGCGACGAGATCCCGGTCGACGTGCCGTGGCGGTAGTCGACGGTGATGAGGAACGCGGTGCGCTGCGCCTCGGTGTTCTGCATCACCATCAACGGCAGCTCGAGCTGCTGGGCCCGCTGCTCGGTGATCGGCGCGCACAGGTACCCCGAGGTGTGGTGCAGGAAGAAGGCGACCTTCTCGGGCGTGGCGAACTCGGCCGCCATGATGAGATCGCCCTCGTTCTCGCGGTCCTCGTCGTCGACCACGACGAGGATCTCCCCCGTGGCGTAGGCCGCCACCGCATCTTCGATCCGGGCGAAGGGCATGTCAGACATCCTTCCAGGCGAGCAGGCGCTCGACGTACTTGGCCGTGACGTCGGCCTCGAGGTTGACGACGTCGCCCGGACCCTTGCGACCCAGTGTGGTGACCTCCATGGTGTGCGGGATCACGGCGACCGAGAACCGGTCAGCCTCGGGCTCGACGACCGTCAGGCTGATGCCGTCGATCGTGATCGATCCCTTCTCGACGACGTAGCGCAGCAGGTGCCGATCCGTGCGCACGCGCAGGTCGGGCGCCGCCGTCACGATCTCGCCGACGCCGTCCACGTGCCCCTGCACGAGGTGCCCGCCCAGCCGATCGCTGAGCCTCACCGGCCGCTCCAGGTTGACGCGATCGCCCGTCCGCAGCCGGCCAAGCGCCGTGCGGGCGTAGGTCTCCTCGACGACGTCGGCATCCCACCAGCCCGCGTCGGCATCCCACCCGACGACCGTGAGGCAGCACCCGTTCACGGCGATCGACGCACCCAGCGTGACGTCGTCCAGCACCGTGCGGGCCTCGATGCGGAGGCGCGGGCCCTCGCGCGACGCCACGGTGCCGAGCTCTTCGACGATGCCGGTGAACATGTCAGCGCTCCTCCCCGACCGCGTTCGGGGCCGAGTCGAGATCGATGCGGAGGTCGCCACCAAGGCGGACGACCGAGCGGAACCGGCCGCGGCGCACGGCCTCCAGCGTAGGGGCGCCCGCGCCGGTGAACAGCCCGGCGGCATCGTCCCCCCCGAAGAGGGCCGGCGCCACGTAGGTGACGTAGCGGTCGACCAGGTTTGCGTCGTGGAAGGCGTGCGCCACGGTCGCGCCACCCTCTACGAGCAGCTGCAGGCAGTCCTTCGCCCCGAGCTCGTCGAGCACCGCTCCGAGGTCGCCCGAGCGCTCGAGGCAGGGATGGACCTTCGCGCCGGCGGGCGCGGTGCCGAGCACCACCCGAATCGGGTCGCCTCGCGGCGCGGGCGCGTGCCGAACCGTCAATGAGGGATCGTCGGTCCGCACGGTGCCGGCGCCGACGAGGACGGCGTCGCTCTCGGCGCGCAGGCCGTGCGCGTCGGCCCGGGCCGCTGCACCGGTGATCCACTGGCTCGTCCCGTCCGGCGCCGCGGTGCGTCCGTCGAGCGAGGCGGCCAGCTTCAGGACGACGAACGGCCGTCCCGTGCGGCGGTGCACCAGGTAGGGCGCCAGGAGGTCGCCCGCCTCGACGGCGCCTGGACCCACGACGACCTCGACGCCCGCTTGGCGCAGGCGGCGCAGCCCCCTGCCCGCTACCTTCGGGTCGGCGTCCTCGAGCGCGACCACGACGCGGGCGACGCCCGCGTCGATCAGCGCATCGACGCACGGCGACGTGCGGCCGTGGTGCGAGCAGGGCTCGAGGGTGACCCAGGCCGTGGCGCCCGTCGTGTCGGCACCGGCGGCCCGGGCCGCGACCAGTGCGACGACCTCGGCGTGGCGGCCGCCGACCCGCTCCGTCGCCCCCTCGAAGCGGCCGCCGTGGACCGTCTCGAGCACGCAGCCGACCCAGGGGTTGGGCGGCGTGAGGCGCCGGACGCGGGCTGCCAGCTCCAGCGCCGTGCGCATGCGCTCCTCGTCAGGTTCTGTCATGTGTGGTCTCGTCATCGGTCACCCAAAACTCGAACATGTTCCAGGTTTGCCACCTGCTGTCAGTGGGGTCGACCCCCGGCGAGGAGGTCCAGCGCGTGCGGAAGCACGTCCAGCACCGCCTCCAGGCACTCGACCGCCCCGGTCGTGGAGCCGGGCGTGTTCAGCACGAGCGCCCCACCGAGGGTGCCGGCCGATCCTCGTGAGAGGCGTCCGAGCGCGCTGACCGAGCGCATGGCCTCGGCCAGGCCGGGAGCCTCACGTTCCAGCACCGAGCGGGTGCCCTCCGGCGTCAGATCCCGCGGGCCGAACCCCGTGCCCCCCGTGGTGACGACAAGACCGTCGAAGGCGCGGGCCGCCTCGGTGAGCGCCTGGGCGACCGAGGCGATGCCGTCTGCGGCCACGCTGCGCTCGACCACCTCGAAGCCGGCGGCCACAAGGCGATCGGCCAGCGCCGCCCCGGAGCGATCCTCCCGGACACCCTCGGCGACCCCGTCGGACACGGTGATCACCTTCGCCTGGAGCGCCATCCCCCGAGTCTGCCGCCGAGCCACCCCGATCTGTGAACCGAATCCGGCGACAGTTGCCGAATTCGGTTCACAGATCGGGGGTGCGGCGGAGGCGGAGGAGGTACATGCCGTCGGTGTCGGCGTCTTGCGGGAGCAGGAGGGCGCCGCGGCCACGGGGGCGCCAGGGCCCGTCGGGAGGCGGCTCGGCCTCGAAGCCTGCGGCGTCGGCCAGGTGCCGGTCGATCGCCAGCCCCTCCGCGTCGGTGAGCGTGCACACGGAGTAGACGAGCCGCCCGCCGGGGCGCACCAGCGCGCAGGCCGCGTCGACCAGGGCCCGCTGCACACCGCCCAGCCGTTCGGGCGCGTCGGCGTCGACGCGCCAGCGCGCATCCGGGCGGCGACGGAGGACGCCCAGCCCGGAGCAGGGCGCATCGACCAGCACGGCGTCGAACGATGCCGGACGGAAGGGCGCGCAGACGGCGTCGGCCACGACCACCGGGAGCTCCGCCCGACCGAGCGCGTTGGCGGCGACCAGCCGGGCCCGGCCGGGCCGGATGTCGGAGGCCACCACCCGCGCGCCCGAGGCCGCGAGCAGCAGCGCCTTGCCACCGGGGGCGGCGCACAGGTCCACCACTCGCTCGCCGGGAGCTGCGCCGACGGCCTCCGCCACCCACTGCGACGCGAGGTCCTGCACGTAGCCGTCGGCTCGCTCCGTGACCGATGGCGCGGTGTTCATGACCTCGAGGGAGCGCAGGGCGTCGACCTCGCCCAAGTCGACGGCGAGTCTCCCCACCATCCAGTCGGGATAGCTCAGGCGGGTGGCGTCGTCGGGCCACTCGACGGTGCCGGCGCTCACGCGGCGCAGCACGGCGTTCACGAGACTGCGGGCCGCCTTGGGCGCAACCTCCACGGTCTCGCCCACTGCGGCATGCGGCGCCATCTGCAGGAAGTGCAGCTGGTAGGCCCCGAGGCGCAGGGCGTTCCGGACGCGCAGGTCGAGGTCACGGGTGAGGAACCGGTCGACCAGGAAGTCGCAGGCCCGCCGCATGCGCGTGGTGCCGTAGACCAGCTCGGTCGCAAAGTGCCGGTCGCGGGCGGCCAGGCCCGTGCGCTCCAGCAGCTCGGGCAGGACGAGGTTGGCGTAGGCGCCGTCGCGCTCGATGCGATCGAGCGCGTCGAGCGCCACCTGACGGGCGCTGATGCTCACGTGCCGAGCCGCTGGCCCGGTGACCAGCGCACGCCGTTGGCCCACGCCGTCGCCGGCATCCGGCCCTTGCCCTCCGGCTGCACCTCGACGAGCTCCACCGGGCCGTCACCGGCCGGCACCACGGGGCCGGCACCCTGGGGAGGCACAGCGGTGCGCCACACCTTCAACCGACGACCTTCGTGCATGGTCCACGCACCCCCGAGGCGGACGAGTCGGTCCACAGCGACGGCCGGCGCCGTCCAGTCGATCTCCAGCTCGGACGGCGTGATCTTCTCGGCGTAGGTCGGCTCGCCCTCCTGGGGTGCAGCGGGCCCCAGCCCTTGCTGCAGCGCCGCGACGAGCACCTCGGTGCCCTTGGCGACGAGCCGACCGCGCAGCTCGTCGAGCGTGTCGTCCGGGCCGATCGGCACCTCTGCCCGCCGGTAGATCCCGCCGGTGTCGAGGCCCTCCTCGACGGCCATCAGATCGACCCCGGTGCGCTCGTCGCCGGCGAGGATCGCCCGCTCGACGGGTGCGGCGCCCCGCCAGCGCGGCAGGAGCGAGAAGTGCAGGTTGACCATCGGGACCGCCGCCAGGACCTCCGGCTTGATGAGTCGGCCGAAGGCGACCACCACGCCGAGGTCCGCCCCGGTCTCCACCACGTCCGCCACCCGGTCGGAGACGGGCAGGCCGAGCTCGAGTGCCGCCACCTTGACGGGTGACGGGGTCTGCGCACCACCCCTGCCCCGCCGGCGATCCGGCTGCGACACCACCAGGGCGATCTCGAACCCCGCGGCGACGAGCGCCCGGAGCGGGACGACCGCGAGCTCAGGGGTGCCGAGGAAGACGAGCCGGCGCGGCGGATCGATCGGAGGTCGGGCGATGTCCACCTGCTGGGGGCTCAGCGCAAGCTGAAGCCACCCGCGAGGTTGGGAGCGGCGACCTCCGCATCGGCGAGGTCGGCGGCGGCCAGGCGGCGCTCGCGCATCGCCCGCATGGCCGCCTTGCGATCGTCGGCATCGAGGCGCTCGAAGAAGAGCACGCCGTCGAGGTGGTCGAGCTCGTGCTGGAAGCAGCGGGCCAGGATCTCGTCCGCTTCGATGGACAGCTCTTTGCCGTCGAGGTCGTAACCCACCAAGTGGACCTCCTTCGGGCGCACCAACTCGAAGGTGAGATCGGGGATCGAGAGGCAGCCCTCGTCGTAGCCCCACTCCCCTCGTGTCTCACGGATCTCCGGGTTGATGACGACCTGCGGGCCCTCGCCGACGTCGTACACGAAGATGCGCTTCTCGATGCCGACCTGCGGACCCGCCAGGCCCAGCCCGGGCGCTTCGTACATCGTCACGAGCATGTCCTGGGCGAGCTGCACGAGCGTGCCCGTGACGTCGGTGACCTCGCTCGCCCGCTGGCGCAGGACGGGATCACCGATGAGCCGGATCTCATAAGGCGCAGCCATGGATGCAGGTTACCGGAGCATCCACGGCCTCCCGACCCCACCGACCGGTAGGTTCGCTGGCCATGGGCGACGCCGCAGGCCACTACTTCGACGCCGACCCGACGGCTCCCTCCGCGCCCCGCACGGTCCGGCTCGACCTGCCGGACCGGTCGCTCGTCCTCCGCACGGACCGGGGGGTCTTCTCGGGGGAGCGCGTCGACCCGGCGACGAAACTCCTGCTCCTGGAGGCCCCCGATCCCCCCGAGGAGGGTGTTTTCGTCGACGTGGGCTGCGGCTACGGACCCATCGCCTGCACGCTGGCCGCCCGGCGGCCGCGCGCCGTGGTGTGGGCGGTCGACGTGAACCGGCGGGCCCTCGAGCTGTGCCGTGCCAACGCTGAGGACCTGGGCCTCGACAACGTCCGCACGACAGGGGTGGACGAGCTCCCCGCCCACCTCGCGGTCGACCTCCTGTGGTCGAACCCGCCCATCCGGATCGGCAAGGCCGCGCTCCACGAGCTCCTCTCCGCCTGGCTGCAGCGCCTGACGCCGGCGGGGCGGGCGGTGTTCGTCGTGCACAAGCACCTCGGCTCGGACTCGCTGCAGCGTTGGTTCGCCGAACAGGGCTGGGCGGCGACCCGCCTCACGTCCAGGGACGGGAACCGGCTGCTCGAGGTGCACCGGCGGTGAAGCAGCTGGACGGCACCGGTATGAAGCGCCTCCACCGGGAGTGGCGGCGGCGCACGGACGGGCGGCTCGCGCTCGCGCTGGAGGACGTGCAGGGCCCGTTCAACGTCGGCGCGATCATCCGGACGGCAGCGGCGCTGCGGGTCGAGGACGTGTGGCTGGTCGGGCGCACCCCCGAACCCGGCCACGGCAAGGTCGCGAAGACGGCGCTGGGCACGGACCGGTACCTGACCTTCCACCGTGTCGACGACGGGGTGGCTGCGGTCACCGCCGCACGGAACGCGGGCTACCGCGTGCTGGCCGTCGAGCTGGCGGACGAGGCCGTGCCTCTGCACGAGGCGCCTCTCGGCGCCGCCACCTGCCTCGTCGTCGGCCACGAGGATCGCGGGTGCACCCCCGCCGTGCTGGATGCGGCCGACGGCGTCGTATTCCTGCCGCTGCTCGGCCGCGTCGGCTCGCTCAACGTCGCCACCGCCGCCGCCCTCGCCTGCTACGAGGTGCGCCGCCGGGCCTGGACGCCCAGCTAGCGGCCGGGCTCAGACCCGCAGCGGGTCGACCTCGATGCGGAGCCGACCGGCGGGCCGGGGGACGGCGGTCAGGGCATCGCAGAGCGTGCCGTGGTCGGTGGCCCGCACCAACCAGCGTCCCGGAGCCGTCTCCGCCACCTGGACCCCGAGCGGCTGACCCAAGGCCGCCACGAACTCGGGCGCGGCTTGCCCGGACACCTCCGCCAGGGCGGCGAACGGCGGGAGGCGCAGCAGGGACCGGCGCGGTCGCTCGGCATCGGCGACTCGGTCCGGGTCGCCCAGCACGGCGGCCCGCACCACCTCGTGCTCGGGCAAGCGAGTCTGCAGCAGTAGGCGCCCGGCTGCACGATCGGCGGCGCGGCCCGAACGCGCCGCAACCCGCGCCGCCCGGGCGACCAGGGCGAAGGCCTGCTCGACGGCGCGGTAGCGCGACGCCAGCAGCTCCTGGTCGAGGTCGAGGAACGCCACGGCGTCAGCGCGGTCGATGCGCTGGAGGACGGCTTCGGTGCCGACGACGACACGCGTGGCGGGCGCCTCGCTCTCCGTGGCCGCCGTCAGCTCCACCACCGGCTCCCCGATCAGCGCCTCGAGCTCCTCGCGCACGCGGGCGACACCCGCCTTCACGTTCTTGAAGCGGGTGGACCCGCAATCGATGCAGACGGCGGGCCGGTCGGTGCCACAGCGTCGGCAGTGCAGCACGTCTTCGGGCTGCTCGACGGCGGCGCCGCAGGCCTCGCACCGGGCCAGCCCGCCGCAGGCCGCGCAGGCCAGCAGCCGGGCCCTCCCCGTGCGGTTGAGCACACACAGGACCCGTTCTTCGGAGCGCAGCAGGCGGACCAGCGCGGTCGAGAACAGACCAGCGCGGCGCGGATCCTCGTCCCGCCGGTCCACTACCTCGACGATCGGCCAGCCGGCGCGCTCGCTGACGCGGTCGGGGACGTGGACTGCCGCCGCCTCCAGCGCTTCGAGCGAAGGACACGGCGACGTGAGCAGGCAGGGCACGCCGGCCCGCTGCGCCCGCTCGATCGCGACGTCCCGCGCGTGCCAGGTGGGTGCCTGCTCCTGCTGGTGGGCCTCGTCGTGCTCGTCGAGCACCACCACGGCGGCCAGGTCGCCGACCGGCGCCCACGCCGCGGCCCGGGTGCCCACGACCGTGGCCCCGGCCGCGCCGAGGGCCCAGTCCCGCGGATGGAGAGCGACGGGCAGGCCGGCGCGCCGGAGCCGGCTGGCCAGGCCGACCGCGACCGCCACCGTCGGACACAGCACCAGCGCGTTGCCCCGGTCCGCCGCGGCCAGCACCACCGACACGCGGTCGGCGGCCGGAGGCAGGCGGAGCAGCGACAGCGGCTCGTCGAGCGCGGCCCGGGCGGCGGCATCGCCGGCGCCGACCGGACGGGGCGGGGCGGCGGGCGGGGGCAGCTGGGCCACAACGCGATCCGGCGAGGCGGTCTTGAGCAGCGACGCCGGCCGGCCGGACCACCGCCACGCGGCCCACTCGGCGAGCTCGATGAGGTCGGGGGTGGGCCCGAGGCCGCTCCGCTTGGCCAGCGCCCGGAGGGAGAGGCCCGGAGCGGGTTCGACGTCGAGCTCGACGATCCAGCCACCGACGCGGCGGCCGTGGAGCTCGATCCGCACCACGTCCCCCACACGCACCTGGTCCTGGACGGCGTCCGGGACCAGGTAGTCGAAGGTCTTGTCGATGGCGGGAACGTCCGGGAGGATCCGGACGACCAGCGACCCCTCGGGTCGGCTCAGAGGCCGAGGGCGGACTTCAGGTCGCCCGTCCGGGTGGTGTGCTCCCAGGTGAGGTCCCTGTCCTCGCGGCCGAAGTGACCGTAAGCCGCCGTCTTGGCGTAGATCGGCCGGCGCAGCTCGAGGTCGCGGATGATGGCCGCGGGACGGAGGTCGAACACCTCGTGGACGGCCTCGCTGATCTTCGTGGGGTCGACCGTCTCGGTGCCGAACGTCTCCACCAGGATCGACACGGGCTGGGCGACGCCGATGGCGTACGCCACCTGCACCTCACATCGCTCGGCCGCGCCGGACGCCACCACGTTCTTGGCGACCCACCGGGCGGCGTATGCGGCCGAGCGGTCGACCTTGGACGGGTCCTTGCCCGAGAAGGCGCCTCCGCCGTGGCGGGCGGCACCGCCGTAGGTGTCCACGATGATCTTGCGGCCGGTCAGGCCGCAGTCGGCGTGGGGTCCGCCGAGCACGAAGGTGCCGGTCGGGTTGACCAACACCCGCACGTCGGAGGTGTCGATGTCGGTCGGCAGCAGTGGGTTGATGACGTGCTCGATGAGGTCGGGCTTGATGAGGGTGTCGGCGTCGATGCCCGGCTGGTGCTGCGTGGAGATCAAAACCGTGCTGAGGCGGACGGGGCGGTTGCCCTCGTACTCCACCGTGACCTGCGTTTTGCCGTCGGGGCGGAGGTAGGGCAGCACGCCCGACTTGCGGACCTCGGCGAGCCGCTCGGCCAGCCGGTGCGCCAGGTGGATCGGCAGCGGCATGAGGACGTCGGTCTCGTTGACCGCGTAGCCGAACATCATCCCCTGGTCGCCGGCGCCCTGGGAGTTGAGGACGTCCTCGCCGGAGACGCCGGTGCGGGTCTCGAGGGCGGTGTCGACGCCCTGGGCGATGTCGGGCGACTGAGGGTCGATCGAGCTGATGACGCCGCAGGTGTTGCCGTCGAAGCCGACCGACTCGCGGTCGAACCCGATGCCGTTGATCGTGCGGCGCACGATCTGGGGGAAGTCGACGTAGGCCGACGTCGTGATCTCACCGGCGACGATGGCGAGGCCGGTGGTGACCATCGTCTCGCACGCCACCCGCGCCATCGGGTCCTCGGTGAGGATGGCGTCGAGGATCGAGTCCGAGATCTGGTCGGCCATCTTGTCGGGATGGCCCTCGGTCACGGACTCTGAGGTGAACGTCCACTGGCGGGTCACGAGCTGCTCCTTGCATTCGAGATTGCGTCGAGGATGGCGCGGGCGATGGCCCGCTTGTCGGCGAGGGGGACCTCGACGGACGAACCGTCCGCGCCGAGGATCACCACCGCGTTGGTGTCGTGCTCGAAGCCCACGCCCGGCTCGGATATGTCGTTGCCCACGATGAGGTCGATGCCCTTGCGCTGCAGCTTCTCGGCCGCATGGACGCGGAGGTCGTCGGTCTCGGCGGCGAAGCCTACGAGCACCTGCCCCGGACGGCGGCGGCCGCCGAGCTCGGCGAGGATGTCGACCGTCGGCTCGAGGCGAACCTCGGGGGGCCCACCTGCCTTCTTGAGCTTGCTGGGCGCAGCCTGCACGGGCCGGAAGTCGGCGACCGCAGCGGCCATGACGACTACGTCCGCGCTCTCGGCCCGGCTCAGGACCGCGTGCTCCATCTCGGCGGCCGTGTCGACGCGGACGGCGTCGATGCGTGCGGACACGGGCAGGCGAACGGTGGTGACGAGCGTGACCTTCGCCCCGCGAGCCGCTGCCTCCTCGGCCACCGCATGCCCCTGCTTGCCAGAAGAGCGGTTGCCGATGAAGCGCACCGGGTCGATGGGCTCGCGCGTGCCGCCCGCCGTGACGATCATCCGCAGGCCCGTGAGGTCCGGGGCGCTCGCCGAGGCGAGCAGCAGCGAGGTGGCCGCCTCCACGATGGTGGCCGGGTCGGCGAGGCGCCCGGCGCCGACGTCGCCACCGGCGAGGCGGCCCACCTCGGGTTCGACGACGTGCACGCCACGGCCGCGGAGCACACGGAGGTTGTCCTGCACGGCCGCGTGCTCCCACATCTCGGTGTGCATCGCAGGGCACACCAGCACGGGCGCGCGGGTGGCCAGCAGGATGTTCGTCAGCAGGTCGTCGCTGATGCCGGTGGCGTAGAGGCCGAGCACGCGGGCGGTCGCCGGGGCGACGATCACGAGGTCGGCGGTCTGGCCGAGGTGCGTGTGCGGGATCGGGCGTTGCTCGTCCCACAGCGAGGTCCAGGCGCGCTCGGAGCCGAGTGCGTCGAACGTGGTGCGACCCACGAAGTGGAGCGCCCCCTCGGTGAGCACGGGGACGACGTGCGCGCCCGCGTCGACGAGTCGACGGCAGACGTCGATGGCCTTGTAGGCCGCGATCCCCCCTGCGACGCCGAGGACGACGCGCTTGCCCTCGAGCATGGCGTGCGTGGAGCCGGGCTACTCGGCCGGCTCGGCGTCCCCGACCGAGGCGTCATCGCCCTCGACCTCGGGTTCCGGCCACACCCCGAGGATCTTGTCGGCGGCGATCTCCTCGAACGCGATCGAGAGCGGCTTGCGGGCCGACGAGCTGACCTGCGGCGGCACCACGGTGCCCAGGCCCTCGGACAGCTGGTTGTAGTACGAGTTGATCTGCCGAGCCCGCTTCGACCCGAGGGTGACCAGCGTGAACTTGGAGCCGGCCCGGTCGAGGAGGCCCTCGATCGGGGGATTCATCATCGTGTCGTGGCGCGACGCCATGGAGGGTCCTGTTCGCTTGCGGAGGGGACACGCGATGTTAGCAGCGGCCCGCCCCCGGACCGTGCATCCGGGCCGGACCGTCAGCGCTCTCGGGCCTCCTCGGCCCGCCAGCGGGCGATCAGCCCCTCGACCTCTGCGAGGGCCTCGGCGAGGTCGTCGTTCACGACGTGCTGCATCTCAAGCTCCTGCGATCGCTGGGCCTCGTCGTCGGCGATGGCGAGGCGCTGGCGCACCCGCTCCGGTGCGTCCCCGCGCGCCTCGAGGCGACGCTGCTGCTCGGCGCGCGTGGGCGCGTCGATGAAGAGGAGCCTGGCGCCGGGGTGCAGCGCCTTCACCTGGCGAGCGCCCTCGACGTCGATCTCGAGCACGACGTCGTGATCGGGATCCTCGTCGATCGTGGGTGTGCCCTGGAGGTAGTCGAGGAACTCGACCCACTCGACGAAGCCGTCGGCCGCGATCCGGCGCTCGAACTCCTCGCGCGTGACGAAGGTGTAGGCGTCGGGCGATTCCCCCGGCCGCGGCGCGCGCGTGGTCCAGGAGCGGCTGAGCCAGAGGCGCGGGTCGCGAGCCACGAGCTGGGCGACGAGCGTGCCCTTGCCGACCCCGCCCGGCCCGGAGATGACGATGATCAACCCGGGCCTAGGAGGCGAATACCTCGAGGAGCGCCTTCTTCTGCTGCTCGCCGAGACCTCGCACGCGACGGGTGTCGGCGATGCCGATCTCCTCCATCGTCCGCCGCGCCTTCACCTTGCCGACGCCGGGGAGCGCCTCGATGACCGCGAGGACCTTCATCTTGCCGATGTGGTCGTCGCCATCCGCATGCGCCAGCAGGTCGGCGAGGCTCAGCGAACCCATCTTCAGCCGCTCCTTCAGCTCCGCACGCGCCCGGCGCGCCTCAGCGGCTTTCGCCAGTGCTTGCTCGCGCTGCTCGGCTGTCAAGATGGGAGGCTGCGGCATGGCGCGCACCCTACAGGCTGTTCTTCGCGGCGCAAGCCCCGCCGGACGAGGCCGGTGCCGCTCTCCCCGGAGGCGAGCTCAGCTGCCGACGAGGCGCTCGATCGAGGTGGCGATGGCTGCCGCGGCAGCCGCGGGATCGTCGGCGCGCGTGACCGCGCGTCCCAGCACGAGCAGGTCCGCGCCGGCGGCGATGGCAGCGTCGGGGGTGGCCACGCGCGCTTGATCGTGGGCGTCGGTGCCGACCGGTCGGATGCCGGGAACCACCGCGACGAGGCGCGGACCGAGCCGCTTGACCTCGGGCACGTCGCTGGCTGCGCACACGACCCCGCCACAGCCCGCCTCGAGCGCGGCCTGGACGCGCTTGCCGAGGATGTGCGGAGGCGCGTCGCCGTCCGACGTGAGGATGGTGACGGCGAGCGCGGTCGGCGCGGGGAGGCCAGCTTCGGCCGCGCCGGCGAGAAACCCGTCGACCCCGGCGGTGAGCATGGCGACGCCGCCCTGCGCGTGGAAGTTCAGGTAGCGCGCACCGAGTGAGCCGACGACCCGCGCGGCGCGGTGCACGGTCGTCGGGATGTCGTGGAACTTGAGGTCGCAGAAGACGTCGAGGCCGAGGGCGCTCAGCCCGCCGACGATGTCCGGCCCGGCGGCGCTGTAGAGCTCGAGCCCGACCTTCGCCACACCGATCCAGGGCTGCAGCTCGCGGGCGATGCGCAGCGCGGCCACGGCGTCGTCGACGTCGATGGCGACGGCAAGGCGGCTGCGCAGGGCCTGCGGGGTCGAGGTGGCGGTCATGGCGGATCTCCCTCGATCACAGGGGCAGGGGCGGCCGGTCGAGGTCGATGCCGCGGTGGTACTCCTGCAGGGTGCGGACGCGCATGACGTGGGCCGCCGAGTCGACGATGCCGTTGGCGGCGGCCAGCCCGGCGCTGGCGGTCGTGAGGCAGGGCACGCCCTGGACCGCTGCCGCGGCCCGGATGTGCGCGCCATCGGCCCGGGCGCCCCGACCTCGGGGGCTGTTGACGACGAGGTCGACCTTTCCGGACGTGATGAGCTCGACGGCGTCGGTTCCGGTCGCGTCGCCGACCTTGGCCACCCGGGTGGCGACCGGGATCCCTGCGGCGTCGAGGGCGTCGGCCGTGCCCTCGGTGGCGGCGATGGTGAACCCCGCATCGAGGAATCGGCGACCGGCCTCGATACCGACGGGCTTGTCGCGGTCGGCGAGCGACATGAACACGCAGCCCCCCTCGGGGAGCCGGTCGCCGGCGGCCATCTGGCTCTTGGCGAACGCCAGGCCGAACGTCGTGTCGATGCCCATGACCTCGCCCGTGCTCCGCATCTCCGGGCCCAGCACGGTGTCGGCGTCGGGGAAGCGGTTGAACGGGAGAACCGCCTCCTTGATCGCGACGTAGCCGCCCGGCGACGGCCGGCAAAGGAGCCCTTCCTCGCGCAGCTCCGCGAGCGTGGCGCCGACCATGGTCCTCGCCGCGATCTTCACGAGGGGCACACCGGTGGCCTTGGCGACGAACGGCACCGTGCGGCTGGCTCGCGGGTTGGCCTCGATCACGAACACCTGGTTCGCCTTCACGGCGTACTGGACGTTGATGAGCCCGATGACGCCCAGCGCCTCGGCGATGGCCTTCGTGTGCGCGTCGATCACGCCGATCGTCTCGGGGGACAGCGAGTAGGGCGGGATCGCGCACGCGGAGTCGCCGGAGTGCACCCCCGCCTCCTCGACGTGCTCCATCACGCCACCGATGATCACCTCACCCGTGTGGTCGCGGATGGCGTCGACGTCGACCTCGGTGGCGTCCTCGAGGAACCGGTCGACGAGCACGGGGCGCTCGGCCGACAGACCGCCTTCTCGGCCGAGGCTGCCGAAGCCCGCCAGCTGGTCCATGGCCCGCTTGAGGGACTCGTCATCGTAGACGATCTCCATGGCGCGCCCACCGAGGACGTAGGACGGCCGCATCAGGACGGGGTAGCCGACCTTGGCGACGATGGCCTGCGCCTCGGCCAGCGTGGTGGCGGTGCCGCCGGCGGGCTGCGGGATCTCCAGCCGGGCGCACAGGTCGTTCCAGCGCTCGCGGTCCTCGGCGAGGTCGATCGACTCGGGCGAGGTGCCGAGCACGATCCCCTCCGGCAGCAGGCCGGCGAGCTTCAGGGGCGTCTGCCCGCCGAGCCCCACGATCACACCGACCAGCTCGCCCGAGCGCTGCTCGGCCGCGATGACGTTCAGCGCGTCCTCGAGGGTGAGGGGCTCGAAGTACAGGCGGTCGGAGGTGTCGTAGTCGGTGGACACGGTCTCCGGGTTGCAGTTGAGCATCACCGTCTCGAAGCCGGCTTCGGCGAGGGCGAAGCTGGCGTGCACGCAGCAGTAGTCGAACTCGATGCCCTGCCCGATCCGGTTCGGGCCAGAGCCGAGGATCAGGACCTTCCGACGATTGGAGGCGGTGACCTCGTCTTCGTCCTCGTAGGTGGAGTAGTGGTACGGCGTCTTCGCCTCGAACTCCGCAGCGCAGGTGTCGACAGTCTTGAACGTCGGGACGACACCCTCGGCTTCGCGCTTGGCTCGGACCTCGGCCTCGGGCACGCCCCAGAGCCAGCCCAGCTGCGCGTCGGCGAACCCGAGGCGCTTGGCGCGCCGGAGCTGCGAGCGGGTAACGACGTCGAGGGTGGTGGCGGCCAGGTGGCTTCGCTCCTCGACGATCGCGAGGATCTGATCGAGGAACCAGGGGTCGACCTTCGTGCGCTCCGCCAGCACCTCCACGGAGACGCCGCGGCGGAGGGCCGCCTCCAGCTGGAAGGGGCGGTCGGGCGTGCCGATGGCGGCGCGGGCGAGCAGCTCTTCGTCGGTGAGCGGCTCGAGGGCGGCCTCCGCGGGGTCGCAGCCGAGGCCGTAGCGCCCGAGCTCGAGCGAGCGCATCGCCTTCTGCAGCGACTCCGGGAACGTCCGCCCGATGGCCATCGCCTCGCCCACGGACTGCATCGAGGTGCCGAGGACGCCGGGAGCGTCCGGGAACTTCTCGAAGGCCCATCGGGGCGCCTTCGTCACGACGTAGTCGATCGTCGGTTCGAAGCTGGCCGGGGTGGCCTGGGTGATGTCGTTCGGGATCTCGTCGAGCGTGTACCCGACGGCGAGCTTGGCCGCGATCTTGGCGATCGGGAACCCGGTGGCCTTGGACGCCAGCGCCGAGGACCTCGAAACGCGCGGGTTCATCTCGATGATCACCATCTGCCCGTCGGCGGGGTTGAGAGCGAATTGCACGTTCGACCCGCCCGTCTCCACGCCGACCCGGCGGATGCACTGGAACGCGGCGTCCCGCATGCGCTGGTACTCCACGTCGGACAGCGTCTGGGCGGGGGCGACGGTGATCGAGTCGCCCGTGTGGACCCCCATCGGGTCGAGGTTCTCGATGGAGCAGATCACGACGCAGTTGTCCGCACGATCCCGCATCACCTCGAGCTCGTACTCCTTCCACCCAGCGATCGACCGCTCGATCAGGATCTCCCGGATCGGGCTGGCGTTCAGGCCGAGGTCGGCGAGGCGCTCGAACTCCTCCGGCGTCGACGCGATGCCCGTGCCCTTGCCGCCGAGGATGTACGCAGGGCGGATCACGACCGGCAGCCCGATGTCCCCGATGACCTCGTGCGCCTCCTCGATGCTGTGGGCGACCGCAGACGGAGGCACCTCCAGGCCGATGCCCTGCATCGCTTCCTTGAACGCTTCGCGGTCCTCGGCGGTGCGGATCGCCTCGGCGTTGGCGCCGATGAGCTCCGGCGTGCCCGGCTGGGCCACTGCTCCCCGCTCGACGAGCTGCATGGCGAGGTTGAGGGCCGTCTGGCCGCCGAGGGTGGGCAGCACGGCATCCGGCCGCTCGCGCTCGATGATGCGCATGAGCACCTCCACATCGAGCGGCTCGACGTACGTGGCGTCGGCGAACTCGGGGTCGGTCATGATCGTGGCCGGGTTGGAGTTGGCCAGGATCACCCGGTAGCCCTCATGGCGCAGGACCTTGCAGGCTTGGGTGCCGGAGTAGTCGAACTCGCAGGCCTGCCCGATGACGATCGGCCCGGCGCCGATGAGGAGGATCGACTCGAGGTCAGTGCGCTTCGGCATCAGGCCACCCCCTCCTCGGGCGTCGGCAGCCCGGTCGGTTCGCCGACGACCTCAGGGTCGCGGCGGTCGGTCACCCCGAGCAGCGTGGCGAAGTCCTCGAAGAGGTACGCGCTGTCGTGCGGACCCGGGCCGGCCTCCGGGTGGTGCTGCACGCTGAAGGCCGGTGCGTCCAGCACGCGCAGGCCCTCGCACACGCCGTCGTTGAGGTTCACGTGGCTCATCTCCGCCCGACCCGCCAGCGAGTCGGCATCCACCGCGAAGTTGTGGTTCTGGCTCGTGATCTCGACCCGGCCCGTGGCGAGGTTGCGCACGGGGTGGTTGCCGCCGTGGTGGCCGAACGGGAGCTTCACCGTCGCGCCCCCCAGGGCCCGGCCGAGCAGCTGGTGGCCGAGGCAGATGCCGAACACCGGCACGTTGCCGAGCAGGTCTGATATGGCATCGCTGGCGTAGCCCACAGCGGCGGGATCACCCGGTCCGTTCGAGAGGAACACCCCTGCGGGGTCGCGAGCCAGGACGTCCGACGCCGTCGTCGAGGCCGGCACGACCTCCAGGTCGAACCACGAGGCCAGGTGGCGAAGGATCGTGTGCTTGATGCCGAAGTCGTAGGCGACGACCAGCGGGCGCCCACCGGTGGTCAGCCGGTAGGCGTTCGGGGTGGTCACCTGGGCCACCAGGTCCACGCTGTCGGTGCCCGGCTCGGCGCGGGCGGCGGCGAGCAGGGTGGCCTCGTCCACCGCGTCCACGGGCCCGAAGGCCCCGGGGAGCGCCCCCACGTTGCGGATGCGACGGGTGAGTTTTCGGGTGTCGACGCCCGCGATGCCGGGAATCCCGTACGCACGGAGCTGGGCATCGAGGTCGGCCTCGCTGCGCCAGCTCGACCGGCGCCGGGCCAGCTCTCTCACGACGACCCCGCGGCAGAACGGCCGCCGAGACTCGAAATCCGCGAGGTTCACGCCGTAGTTGCCGATGTGCGGGTAGGTGAAGGTGATGATCTGGCCCGCGTACGAAGGGTCGGTGATGACCTCCTGGTAGCCGGCGAGCACGGTGTTGAACACGATTTCGCCGCAGGCGGGTCCCCCCACGTCGGCACCGATGGCCTCCCCCTCGAAGGTGGTGCCGTCGGCCAGCACCAGGAGTGCCTCACGCACCGCCATCACTGGGCTCCGACCCAATGATCGCCGAGGACTGACGCGTGCATGATCATGCAGTCTAGTGCATAGCGCCGGTGGTCCCACCAACCCCCGGTCCTCATCGCTGCGCCTCCCGATCGATGACCACCGGCTCCCCGTGGAGGACCGTGTGCCGGACGCGGCCGGCGAGCTCGCGCCCCGCGTACGGGGTGTTGCGACTGCGGCTGGCCAGGGCAGAGGGATCGACGATCCAGCGCTCCTCGAGGTCGACGACGGTGAGGTTGGCCGCACGGCCAGGCACGATCGGACCGCCGTGGGACGCCTCCACGCCGAGCACCTCGGCGGGCCGCCACGACAGCAGCGCCAGCGCCTCCGCCACGGGGAGATCGAGCTCGGTGAGGGTCAGGGCCAGCGCCGTCTCCAGACCGAGCATGCCGGGAGGAGCAGCGTCGAAGGCGGCCTCCTTGGCCTCCTGCGTGTGCGGGGCGTGGTCCGTCGCGATGCAGTCGATCGACCCGTTGGCCAGGGCCTGCCGGACGGCCACCACATCGGCGTCGGTGCGCAGCGGAGGGTTCACCTTGAAGACAGGGTCGTAGCCCGTGCAGGAGGCGTGCGTGAGCGTGAAGTGGTGGGTGGTGACCTCGCAGGTCACCGGCAGCCCGGCGTCCTTCGCCGCCGCCACCATGGCGACCGAACCTGCGGTAGACAGGTGCTGGAAGTGCACCCTCGTGCCGGTGAGCCGGGCCAGCGCAAGGTCGCGCATCACCATCAGCTCCTCGGCCTCGGCCGGCTGGCCTGGGATGCCGAGCTTCGACGACCACTCCCCCTCGTGCATGTGGCCACCCGAGGCCAGGACCGGGTCCTCGCAGTGCTGCGCCAGCACGACCCCGCGACCGGCGTGGTGCAGGCCGCCCGCGTACTCCATGGCCCGGCGCATCAGGCGGGCGTCGGCGACCCCAGCGCCGTCGTCGGTGAAGAACCGGACGCCGAGGGCGGCCATCTCGCCGAGCGGCGCGAGCTGCTCGCCCGCGCGTCCAACGGTGATGGCCCCGGCCGTCAGCACGTCGCACGGGGCGGCCCGTCCGAGCTCGAGCACCTCTCGGACGATGCCGGCGTGGTCGACGGCCGGGATCGTGTTGGGCATGGCGAGGATGCAGGTGTACCCGCCGAGGGCGGCCGCCCGGGCGCCCGTCTCGATGGTCTCGGCCTCCTCCTGGCCGGGCTGACGCAGGTGGCTGTGGAGGTCGACCAGCCCGGGGGCGACGATGCAGCCGGCGGCGTCCAGGGTCCGTTCGCCGCTCAGGTCGGGCCCCACGCCCACAACGAGACCATCCGCGATGACCACGTCGGCGGTGCGCTCACCGTCGGCATCGACCACACGGCCTCCCTTGAGGACGATCGTCGTGCCCTCGGGGGCAGCCATCAGCCAACAGCTCCTTCGACGACGGGCTCGGGGGCGGTGAGGAGGGCGTCGGCATCCAGCGGTGCAGTGCCGAGCACGCGGTCGACACCCGAGCCGAGCAGCAGGTACAGCACCGCCATGCGAACGGCCACGCCGTTGCGGACCTGGTCGATGATGACCGAGCGGGGGAGGTCGGCCACCTCGGCGCTGATCTCCACGCCGCGGTTCATCGGGCCGGGGTGCATGACGATGGCGTCGTCGCGCATGGCGTCGACGCGCCGCTCGGTCAGGCCGTAGCGGGCCGTGTACTCGCGGAGCGACGGGATGAGGTGCTCGGTCATGCGCTCCCGTTGCATCCGCAGCAGGTAGACGACATCGAGGTCGGGGAGCACGGCGTCAAGGTCGTGGCTCACCCGCACGGGCCACCCCTCGATGTTCGAGGGCAGCAGCGTGGGCGGGGCGATGAGGGTCACCTCGGCACCCAGGGCCGTGAAGGCGAGGACGTCGGACCGGGCGACCCGGCTGTGCTTGACGTCACCCACGATGCCGATGCGCAGCCCCGCCACCGTGCCGCACCGGTCACGGATCGTGTAGCAGTCGAGGAGGGCCTGGGTGGGGTGCTCGTGCCAGCCGTCACCGGCGTTGACGACGCTGACGCGGTCGCCCAGCCAGCGGGCGACCTGCCAGGGCACGCCGGCCGAGCCGTGGCGCACCACGATGCCGTCGACGCCCATGGCCTCGATCGTGAGGACGGTGTCACGCAGCGACTCGCCCTTCTTCACCGAGGAGGAGCTCACGCTGAAGGTCATCGTGTCGGCGGAGAGCCGCTTGGCGGCCTGCTCGAAGCTGAGGCGCGTGCGGGTGGAGTCCTCGTAGAAGAGCCACACCACGTTCTTGCCTCGCAGCGCCGGGACCTTCGGGATCTGCCGACGGCTCACCTCCGCGAACGCATCGGTGAGGCGGAGGAGCTGCTCGAGGTCCTCGACCGCTAGGTCGGACACCGAGAGGAGGTGCTGGTGGGCCATCAGCGGCCGTCCTTCACGAGCTCACCGAGGTCGACGCCCGAGGGGCTGACGTTCACCATCTCGTCGCGGCGGGTGGGCAGGTTCTTGCCCACGAAGTCGGGGCGGATGGGCAGCTCGCGGTGCCCGCGGTCGACCATGACCGCGAGCTGGACTGCCCGCACCCGGCCGAAGGCGTTCAAGGCGTCGAGGGCGGCCCGGATGGTGCGGCCGGTGAAGAGCACGTCGTCGACGAGCACCACGATGGCGCCGTCGAGGTCGACGGGGATCTCGGTGACGGCCTCCGGGAGGACTGGACGGATGCCGATGTCGTCGCGGTACAACGCCACGTCGAGGGTGCCCACAGGCGGGCTGGCGCCGTCGATCTCCTGGAGGGCGTCAGCGAAGGCGTGGGCCAGCGCGACCCCGCCGGTCTGCAGACCAACCAGCACCACACCGTCGAGGCCGTGGTTGCGCTCGACGATCTCGTGGCTCATCCGCCAGATCGCCCGGCGGACGTCGTCGGCGTCCATCACCTGGGAGCGGGCAACGAAAACGCCCCCGTACGGGGGCGTCGAGCGCCGTTCTCGTTCGGCCAAGCCGGTTCCTTCCTGTCCGTGCGAGCCTCACGGGACTCGCTTCACGGTCAGGGAGGCACCGTACCACGTCCTCCCCCGTCGCGGAACGTCCACACGCCGTCCTCGCCGCCCGGCGCGAAGCCGGCCGAACGGGCCACGCCCCCGGAGGGCGGGTTGGCCGGATCGCACGTGGCGAGGACCGTGTTGACGCACAGCTCGGCGACCGACCAGGTGGCCATGAGGCGGGCGGCGACCGTGGCCAGGCCCCTGCGGCGGTGGGCTACGTCGATCCACCACCCGATCTCCACCGTGCCGGCGTCGGGGTCGAGGCTGCTCAGCCCGACCTCGCCCACCACTGCGCCGTCGAGATCGACGACGAGGTCGAGGGCCAGGCCCCGCGCCCGACGATCCGCCTCCCCCTCGATCCAGCGGCGCGCCGCGACCTCCTCCGTGCGGTCGGGCACGCCCGTCCAGCGCGCCACCTCCGGGTCGCTCCACCCCGCCACGAGGGCAGCCGCATCGGCTACCGACCACGGGCGCAGGCACACGGCGCCCTCGCCGAGCGGGGGGTCGGGCAGAGGGATGGCGGGCTTCGGACTCGGCCGGCGGCGGGCGTGTCCGGGCGTCACCGCAGCAGACCGAGCTCCACGAGGAGGTCGCGGAGCCCGTCGACCCCCGTGAACACCTCCGCTCGCAGCCCCAGCGCCCGGGCCGCTTCGACGTGTCCCGGGGTGTCGTCGACGAACGCGCACCGCCGCAGATCGACGCCAAGCCGGTCGGCAGCCGCTTGGAACGCCGCCGCGGCCGGCTTGGCCTCCCGGATGTCGGCGGAGCCCACGATCGCGTCGAACTCGTGCGCGATCTCCGACCACTCGAGGTCGGCCTGGAGCCGGGTGGTGGCGTTGGACAGCAGGGCGACGGGCACCGTGTCCCGGACGCGCGCCACCAGGTCGACGACGCCGAGGTCGATGTCCCAGCCCGACGCGTCCCACGCCTCGGCCACGGCGTCCGCGTCCGCCCCGTGCGCTTCGGCCAGCGCAGCGCCGATCTCCTGGCACCAGCCCTCGAACGACAGGCGGCCGTCCATGGCCCTGGCCAGCCGGTCCGGCTCGAAGGCGGCGGCGCCGAGCGAGCCGGCGGGCAGCCGGAGCCGCTCCTCGACCTGGCCCTGGTGCTCCGGGTCCCAGTGCCGGATGACGCCGTCCAGGTCGATGATCAGGCCGTCCGCCGCCGGCTCCAGCGGCCCTGCAGGGTCGTCGTCGGCGCCCACCTCGTCGGCCGGCGCGTGGCGATCGTTGCCCGGCCGGACTTCGCGCGCCACCCTGGCGAGGAGGCCGTTGACGAAGCGGCCCGACGCGTCGGTGGAGAAGCGAGAGGCCAGGTCGACCGTCTCCGCCAGCACGACGCCCGTGGGCACGTCGGGCCGCGCGATCAACTCAGCGGAGCCCATCCGCAGGGCGGCCCGGTCGAGCGCCGGCATGCGCCGCAGCGACCAGCCCTCGGCGAATCGCTCGAGCAGCTCGTCGATGCGTGTGCGGTGCTCGTCGACGGCCAGCACGAGGGAGACGGCGAAGTCGTCGGCCTCCACCGGGAGGTCGGCCAGGACAGTGGCGGCGTCGGTGCCCTTCGCCTCGGCCTCGTAGAGCAGGCCGAGCGCCCGCTCGCGCGCCGCGCGCCGCTCGCTCGCTCGCGACATCAGGCGCGGGTGATGTACTCGGACGAGCGGGTGTCGACCTTGATGCGGTCGCCGGGGTTCACGAACAGCGGCACCTGGACGACGAGTCCCGTCTCCAACGTGGCGGGCTTGCGGGCCCCGGACACGCGGTCGCCCTGCACGCCAGGCTCGGTGTCGGTCACGTTCAGCTCCACCGCGGCCGGCAGGTCGGAGCCGACGATCTCGTCGCCGTACATCATGAGCGTGACGGTGGAGCCGTCGACGATGAAGTTGGCTGCGCTGCCCAGCGAGGTGGGCGGCACGCTCAGCTGGTCATAGCTCTCGTTGTCCATGAAGACGTAGTCGTCGGTGTCTCGGTACAGGTACTGCATGTCCCGCTTGTCGATCATCGCCTGCTCCAGCTTCTCGTCGGCCCGGAACGTGCGGTCCATCTGCGCCCCGGTTCGGGTGTTTCGCAGCGTGGTGCGCACGAAGGCGCCGCCCTTGCCGGGCTTCACGTGCTGGAAGTCGACGACCTGGAACAGCCCGTCGGCCAGCGCCAGGGACATGCCCCGCTTCAGGTCGTTCGTGGAGACAGCAGCCATCGTGGTGGAACCTCGTATCAGGACTTGGGCGAGCGCGTGAGCGTGCGGCGCCCGGCGGGGGTGACCACGACGGTGTCTTCGACGCGGACGCCGCCGTGACCGGGGAGGTAGACGCCCGGCTCGACGGTGACGACGTGGCCGACGTCGAGCGTAGCATCGCCGGTTCCCGGCACCCTCGGGTCCTCGTGGATGTCGAGCCCCACCCCGTGCCCGGTGCCGTGCACGAAGGCGTCGCCCCAGCCCGCCTCCACGATGACCTCGCGGCAGGCCCGATCGACGTCGCCGGTGGGCACGCCGGGCGCGACCGCCGCCACCCCTGCCGCCTGGGACGCCCGCACGACCTCCACCATGCGGCGCTGGGTGGCGTCGAGGGCGTCGGCGCCGCCGACGGCGAGCGTCCGGGTCATGTCCGAGTGGTAGCCATCGACGAGCGCACCGAAGTCGATGACGACGAGGTCGCCGCGGCTGACCACGCGACCGCTGGGCAGGTGGTGGGGTCGGGAGCCGTTCGGCCCCGAGGCGACGATGGTCTCGAAGGACACGTCGTCGGCACCGAGCCGGCGCATGGCGCCATCGAGCTCGGACGCGAAGCCGGCTTCCGTCGGGCCGGCCTCCAGGTGGGGAGCCATCGACGCCAGCGCAGCGTCGGCGATCGCGCAGGCCAGCTCGATGCGGGCGACCTCGCCCTCGTCCTTCACCGCCCGGCGGGCCTCCACCACGCGGTGGGTGGGGACCAGCTCGACGTCCGGGAACCATTCACGCTCGTAGCGCTGCTGATCCGCCCAGGTGACCTGCTCGGCCTCGAGGCCCAGCCGCCCGTGGGCGGCCGACGCGCCCACGAGGGCCTGGCGCTGCACCGCCACGGTGCGCCCGATCTCGAGGTGGACCGGCACGCCGGCCTGCTCCAGCTCCCCGGCCGCCTGCTCCTCGTAGCGCCCATCGGTGACCAGGAGCGCGCTGTCGGGCGTGACCAGCAGCAGGGCTGCCGAACCGGTGAAGCCCGTGAGGTAGCGGATGTTCGTCAGATGCGTGATCAGGACTGCGTCGCAGGCCGGGTCGAGCCGGTCCAGGTCAGCCTGCAGCCCGGTCAGCCGGGCGGCGACGTCCATGCGGGGCAGGGCGGCGCGGGCCCGCCTGACGTCGAGGTCCTCCAGGCTCACGCCAGCATCCGCGCGACCGCCGAGACCGCCACGGGGTAGCCGTGGCCGCCGAGACCGGCGATGGTGGCCGTCGCCACGGGCGCGACGACGGACGCGTGCCGCCAGGCCTCGCGGCTCGCCGGGTTGGAGAGGTGCAGCTCGACGACCGGGCCGTCGAAGGCGGCCAGGGCGTCGTGCAGCGACCACGCGTAGTGCGTCAGCGCGCCCGGGTTGACCACGATGGCGGCGCAGCGATCCCGAGCTGCGTGGACCGCCTCCACGAGGTCCCCCTCGTGGTTCGACTGCAGGTGCTCCAGGAGGAGGTCGTGCGCCTCCGCCGCCAAACGCGCCGACGCCACGTGCTCGTCGAGCGTGCCGGTCCCGTAGATCTCAGGCTCCCGCGCACCGAGCAGGTTCAGGTTCGGGCCCGACAGCAGGAGGACGATCCGCTGCGCCCCTCCGTCGGTGTCTGTCATCGGATCGCCTCCAGCGCCGCGGAAGCAGCATCTTGGTCCACCCCGGGCACCACCTCGACTCCGTTCGCCCCGTCGAGCACGAAGGTGAGGCCGCTGACCGCCTTCTTGTCGCGCCCCATGAGGGCAACAAGCTCGGCGCTGTCGGCGCCGGTGGGCAGCGTGGCGTCGAGGCCGTAGGCGGCCACGACCGTCCGGTGCTCGCCCACACGTGCGTCGCCGATCCGCCCGAGGACGCGTGCCAGCTCGGCCGCGTACACGAGCCCGATGCCGACGGCTTCGCCGTGGCGCAGGTCGTAGGCACCGGCCGTCTCCAGCGCGTGGGCCAGGGTGTGGCCGTAGTTCAGGGTGGCGCGACCCCGAAGGTTCGTGGGGTCCTCGCGCTCGTCCGCGGCGATCACCTCCACCTTGATCCGCACCGCCGCCGCCACCCGCTCCTCGAGGTCGAGGGACAGCAGGTCGGCCCCGGTGAGGAAGTGGTATTTGGCCAGTTCCCCGCGGCCGGAGCGCAGCTCTCGCTCGGGGAGGGTGTCGAGGGCGTCGAGGTCGCAGAGGACCGCCGCAGGCTGCCAGAACGCCCCGACGAGATTCTTCCCCTCGGGCAGGTTCACTCCGGTCTTTCCACCGATCGCTGCGTCGACCATGCCGAGCAGCGTCGTCGGGACGTGTACGACCGGCACCCCGCGGTGGTAGCTCGCGGCTGCGAAGCCGACCGTGTCGGTGACGACCCCACCGCCGACGGCGACGACGGCATCGCCCCGGGTGAGGCCCCATCTCGCCCACTGGCGGCACAGCTGCTCGACGGTGGCGAGGGTCTTGGCCTGCTCACCTGCACCGATCTCGAACCGGCGGTGCTCGCGACCGGTGTGCACCTCGATCTCGATGCCCGGCTGGCTGACAACGGCGACCCGACCGGCCGACGGCGGCAGCACGTCGCTGAGGTGGGCCCGGGCACCGCGTCCGACGACGACCGCGTAGCGGCCGCCAGGCAGCTGCACGTCGACGGTGATCATCGGCCTTCGGTGGCGGCCGCCACGGCCGCTCCCTCATGGGCGCGGACCAGCGCGGCGATCCGCTCGGCCAGGGCGCGCTTCGGGCGCTCCTCGTCACGGTGGAAGGGCTCCACGTCGACGACCACGTCCGCCACCTCTGCGTAGAGCGGCACCCGTTCGGCGTGCAGCCGGTCGAGCACCTCCGCGGCTGGTTCGTCTCCGGCGAGGAGGGGGCGGTGGGCCTTGCGCTCGACGCGACTGGCGAGGAACGCGGGCCCGGCATCCAGCCACACGACGGTCACGTCGTCGGCGGCGAGCCGCTCCCGGTTGGCCTGGCGCAGGACCACCCCACCCCCGCTTGCCACCACACCAGGCGCCGGCGCGGCGAGGAGCCAGGCCAGCACGTCGGCCTCCAGATCGCGGAAGGCGGCCTCCCCGTCTGCTGCGAAGATCTCGGCCACGCTGCGGCCGGCCCGTTCCTCGAGGACCTGGTCGGCGTCGGCGAAGGGCCGGTCGAGCAGGCCAGCCAGGCGGCGCCCGACCGTCGTCTTGCCGGAGCCCATCAGGCCCACCAGGACGACCGGGCCGGGCACGCTCAGCCCAGGGTGGCGACGAACGCGTCGCGGTTGCGGCGGAGCTCGTCGACGGAGTCGCCCCCGAACTTCCGCGTCGCCTCGTCGGCGAGGACCAGCGCCACCATCGTCTCGGCGACCACGCCGAGGGCGGGGACGGCGGTCACGTCGGTGCGCTCCTTGAACGACACCGCCTCTTCCTTCGTGGCCGTGTCGACGGTCTTCAGGGTGGGGCGGTTCAGCGTCGCCAACGGCTTCATGGCAGCCCGGGCGACCAGCATCTCGCCCGTCGAGATGCCACCCTCCACCCCGCCCGCCAGCGCCGACTCGCGCCGGTAGGTGCCGGCGTCGGCATCCCACGTGATCGGATCGTGGGCGGCGCTCCCCCGCCGACCCGCCACCTCGAACCCATCACCGATCTCCACGCCCTTCACGGCCTGGATCGACATCAGCGCCCGCGCGAGGAGTGCATCCAGCTTGCGGTCCCAGTGGACGTGGCTACCGAGCCCCACCGGCACGCCGTAGGCCAGCACCTCGACTACGCCGCCGAGGCTGTCGCCGTCCTTCGACGCCGTCTTGATCTCGGCGACCATCGCCTCCTCGGCGGCGGCGTCGAAGCAGCGCACCGCTGACTCGTCGATCCGCTCGAGATCGCCGGGCTCGGGTCGGGCCGCGGCCTTCGACCGAGCCGGCCCGAGCTGGATGACGTGGCTCAGGATGCTGACGTCGAGCTCGGCGAGCAGAGTTTTCGCGACGGTGCCGGCGGCGACGCGAGCGGCGGTCTCGCGGGCCGAGGCCCGCTCGAGGACGTCACGCGCATCGGTGAGGCCGTACTTCTGCATCCCCGCGAGATCGGCGTGCCCGGGCCGCACCTGGGTGAGGGGCGCAGCCGTGGGACCGTCCTCCGCCCGCACGGACATCTCCCGCTGCCACTTGTCGGGGTCGCGGTCCCACTCGGAGTTGCCGACCTGGATGGCCACCGGCGACCCGAGGCTGCGGCCGTGCCGCACGCCCCCGATGATCGTCACCTCGTCCTGCTCGAACCGCATGCGCGGGCCGCGCCCGTACCCGAGGCGCCGGCGGGCCAGCTCCGCCTGGACAGCCTCGGTGGTGACCGGGAGCCCGGCCGGCAGCCCCTCGACGATGACGACGAGCGCCCGCCCATGCGACTCACCCGCAGTCAAGAACCGAAGCACAGCACAAACGTACCGGTTGGCCCTCGGTCTCGAAGCAGAGCTTCTCGACCGAACTCGACGGTGCGGCCTCTGGCCGCCCTCATTCGTGCTCGGGTCCGGCGGAGCCGGACCGCTCGCGAGGTGGGGGCTCCGGCAGAACCTCTGCCCCCACACCCCGCCCACACCGAACCCCGAGTGGCGTCAGGACCGCGTTCCTTCGAGACGGCCACCTGTCCCCCGGTGCTGCGCGGCGATGACCAGGCACGCCGCACTGGAACGTGTTCTCGTTCGATCCGTTCCGGGGCGTGTGGCCAGCGCCGTCAGATGCGGAGATCGGGGGCGAAGAAGATGACCACGAGGCAGGCGAGGGCGAGCGCCGGGCCGAACGGGAACTCACCACGCCGCCGCGTGACCGCGGCGTGCACGAGGCCGAACACGACCCCGAGCAGGCAGCCGAGCATCAGCGCGTACAGCACGAGTCGCACGGGGCCTGTGATCGGGGTCGACTGGGTCCAGCCCATCCACCCGAGGTAGAGCCCCATGACCAGAGCCAGCTTCACGTCGCCGAACCCCATCCCCCGGGGGTAGGCCAGGTGGGGTAGGAGCAGGATGACGAAGTACGTGGCGCTGCCCACGAGGGCGCCGCGGATCGCGTCGCCGACCTCGAGGCGCAGCGAGACGACGGCGACGGCCGGCAGGGCGACGGCCAGCGTGGGGAACGTGATGCGATCCGGGATGCGCAGGTGCTCCAGGTCGACGGCGGACACCGCCACCAGGCACGCGCCGAGCAGGAGGAGCGGGAGCACGACGCTTGAGTCCCCGTAGCGCGCGCCGAGGGCTCCGAACACGAGCGCCGTAGCGACCTCCACGGCCAGCCAGCGGCGCCGGCGGGGACCCGGCCCCCGCAGGATCCAGGGCTGCACCGGCACGCCCAGCCACGCCGCGGCCGGGAAGGCGTCGCCCTCCCTCGCGACCCGCAGGGGCGTGCGGTCAGGGGTCCGCTCGATGACGACGTTCAGGAACGCACCGACTGGGACACCGAGGAGCGCCAGCCCGGTCGCGACGCCGAGGTGGAGGTCCATCAGGTCGCCCGCGCGGCGAGGGCGGCTACCGCGGCGTGCCGCATCGCCTCGAGCGGCGGCGCCTCGCCCGTCCAGAGCTGGAACGCGTGGGCCGCCTGGTGGACCAGCATCCCGACCCCGCCGATGACGCGCGCCCCGGCCGCCTCGGCGGCGTCGAGCAGAGGCGTCCTCGCCGGGTGGTACACGAGGTCGATGACGACCTGGTTGTCGCGGAGCCGGGTGGCGTCGAGCGGCAGCTGTCCATCTGCTCCCATCCCCACGGACGTGGCGTTCACGATCAGGTCGGCGCCATCGACGTCTGCGACCGTGCCGACGCGCGCCGCAGGGCCGGCGAGGGCGGCCGCCGCCTCCGCTCGCTCCGGAGTGCGGTTCACGACGGTGACGATTCCTCCTGCGGCGCCCAGCGCGTGGGCCACGGCACGGCCGGCCCCGCCCGCGCCCAGCACCGTGCACCGGAGCCCGGCTACGTCGACGGACTCGTCGAAGCGCAGGCTGTCGACGAGCCCCGCCCCGTCTGTGTTGTGGCCCCGCAACGACGAGCCGCGACGCACGACGCAGTTCACCGCGCCAAGCGCGGCCGCCGCCACGTCGAGGTCGTCGAGGGCCGGGATCACCGCCTCCTTGTGGGGCATGGTCACTGACACGCCCTCGAGCGCGAGCGACCGCACCCCGGCCATGGCCGACGGGGCCTCGCCCTCCGTCACCTCGAAGGCCGCGTAGACCCAGTCCAGCCCGCAGGCGGCGAACGCGGCGTTGAAGATCGCCGGCGACAGGGAGTGCCGGATCGGCGAGCCGATCACACCCGCGACCCGGGTGGTAGCGGCGATCACCGCGAGCCGCTCGTCACCCGCAGCCGAGGCCGGCGTCCCTGCAGGCCTCCTTCGCCTCGAGGAACTCGCTGTTGCTCTCGGTGAAGACGTGGTTGCCGGCCTCGTCCTTGAGGACGTAGTAGATCCACGGGCCGTCGGCGGGTTCGAGGGCGGCCTCGATGCTGGCCCGGCCCGGGGAGGCGATCGGCGTCGGGGGCAACCCCTCCACGCGCCGGGTGTTGTAGGGCGAGCTGCTGGTGAAGTCGATGTCGCCGCGGTCGCGCCCCTCGATCTCCGCCTCGTAGCGCGACGTGGCGTCGATGCCGAGGGGGATGCCCCCCCGCAGGCGGTTGTAGATGACGCGGGCGACCATGGGCCGCTCCGACGGGATCTTGGTCTCCTCCTCGATGAGTGAGGCCACGATGAGGATCTCGTAGGGCGAGAGGTTGAACCGATCCTGTGCGGACTCCACCTCGAGGCCCCCCATCGTGGCGTCGAGCTCGCCGACCATCATCTGGAGCACGGCCAGCTCGTCGGCCTCCGCCTCCACCCGGTAGGTCTCCGGGAAGAGGATGCCCTCGTTCGAGGGCTCGTCGGCCGGCTGGTACTGGGAGCGCACCTGGCCGCTCTCGAGCAGCTCGTCCATCACGGCGAGGTCGAGCCCGAGGCCCCGGTCGGGGTCGGCGAGCCGGGCCAGCGTCTCCCGCAGGGTGAACCCCTCGGGCATCGTGAAGGCGCGCTCCTCCGGCGGCACGGGGCCCCGCTCGAGCGTGGCGACGACGTCGCCCATCGAGCTGCCGTCGGCCAGCTGGTACTCGCCGGCCTGGAAGGGGCCCCCGCCGTTGATCCGCACGTACCACTCCCACACGAAGGAGCTGGCGATGATGCCCTCCTGCGCCAGCTGCTCGCCGATGGCGGACGAGCTCGAGCCCTCCGCCACCACGACCGTGCGCGGCTCGCCGGGCGAGCCGCCGGGGTTGACCTGTCGCTGCACCCAGACGCCCGCGGCGCCCAGGGCGAGCACGCCGACGACGAGGACGCCGAGCAGGATCGTCGAGAGCCGCCGGCCCCCGCCGCCCGGGCCATCGCTGCGGGCACGGCGGCGGCCAGCCCCGCCGCCTGCCGCGAGCCCGTCGTCGTACTCGTCGTACTCCTCGTACCCCTCGTACTCCTCGTACTCGTCGTGAGCCGGCGGAGCGTCGCTCGGCGCCGGGCGGTGGGGCTGCTCGTACCGCTGGTCGTAGCGCTCGTCGTACGGCTCGTCGTAGGGGTCCGGGGCGCGCCGGTCGGGACGGGGCCGACCGGCGTCGTCGGGGAACCGATCGAGGTCGTACGGGGGTCGGTCGGTCATCGGGAGGGTCCCTCGGAGGCGGGTGGGGGGGCGGGCGAACGGCGTTGGTCGAGCCAAGCCTGCAACATCACGGAGGCGGCCACCTTGTCGACCACCCGGCGGCGGGCCGGCGCCTTCATGTCGAGGGCCATCAGATCGCGGTCGGCGCTCACGGTGGTGAACCGCTCGTCCCAGGTCTCCACCGGCAGCCCGGTGGCAGCGGCCAGCTCGTCCGCCTCGGCCAGCGCCGCTCGGGCGGCCGGCCCGAACGACCCGTCGAGCGACAGCGGCAGCCCGACGACCAGGACCTCCACGCCCGCTTCTTCTGCCAGCGCCGCGATGCGCCGGTGGTCGCGCGGTCGGTCCCCGCTGCGCGCCACGACCTCGTAGGGCGTGGCCATCGTGCCGGCGCTGTCCGACAGCGCAACGCCGATGCGTCTGGATCCGAGGTCGATCCCGAGCGCCCTCACGGGCCGCACCGGGTCACGTCGGGACGGGGAGCCCAGCCGCCGCGCGGACCGTGTCGAGGGCCGCGTCCAGGCCGCCCGCGTCTTTGCCGCCCGCCACCGCCAGCAGCGGGTCCTTGCCACCGCCGCCCTTGATGAGCGCCTTCGCCTCTTCGATGAGCGCCGATGCGTGGAGCCCGCTGTCGGCGTTGACGGCGGCGACGATGGCCGCACCGCCGCTCTCAGGCGCCGTGCCGAGGACGACCGCCCGCATGCCGGGCTGGTCGCGGAGCGACAGCGCGAGATCGCGCAACGTGTCCCGCTCGACGCCCTCGATGCGCTCGACGATGACACCGTCGACCGCGCGACCGGCCAGCGCGGTGGCCTGACCTCCTGCCGCCTGTTGCTTGAGGGCCTTGATCTCCTCCCGTAGCGCCTTGATCTCCTCGATGCGCTTGCGCACGCCCTCGACGACCTCGCCCACCGGCACGTTGACCGTGGCCGCCACCTCCGCCAGCACGCGCTCCTCGGCCCGGAGCCGGTCGATCGGGCCGAGGCCGGTCACCGCCTCGATGCGGCGCAGGTTGGCGCCGATCGACGACTCCGTCACGATCTTCACCGGCCCGATGTCGCCGAGGGCCCGCACGTGCGTGCCACCGCACAGCTCGATCGAGTGGCGCCCCGCTTCGAGGACGCGCACGACCTCGCCGTACTTGTCGCCAAAGAACGCTATGGCACCGAGGTTGGCCGCCTCCGCCTTCGTGGTCTCGTAGTGGCGGACCGGGTCGTTGGCGAGGATCTCCCGGTTGGCGATGTCCTCGATCTGACGGATCTGCTCCGGGGTGAGGGCGTCGGCGGGACCGAAGTCGAAGCGCAGGCGCTCGGGGTCGACGTGCGACCCCTGCTGCTTGACGCTCTCGCCGAGCACCTTCCGCAGGGCGAAGTGCAGGACGTGGGTGCCGGTGTGGTTGCGACGGATCGCGTTGCGGCGGTCGACATCGATTGCCGCGGTGACGTCCTGCCCCACCTGCAGCTCGCCCTCGCTGACGCGGACGTGGTGGCGATGCAGGCCCGGGAGACCGAAGGTCGTGTCGAGCACATCGCCTCGACCCGTGTCGGTGACCAGCACGCCTGTGTCGCCGACCTGACCACCGGACTCCGCGTAGAACGGCGTGCGGTCGAGGAACACCGACAGGGTGCCGTCGTCCGCCGGGACGACCGCGAGCACGACGGCCTTCGTCTCGAACTCGTCACGCCCGACGAACTCGGTGGGGCCCGCGCGGTCGAGGATCTCCTGGAACGACGTCAGGTTGGCGTAGAGGTCCTTCGCGGCCTTCGCCCCGGCCTTCGACACCGTCTGGGCCCGCAGGAGCGCGTCCTCGTACCCAGCTTCGTCGACCGCGATGCCGAGCTCGCCGGTGATCTCCTGCGTGACCTCGAGGGGGAAGCCGTACGTCTCGTAGAGGTCGAAGGCGACGTCGCCGCCCAGCGCGCGGCCGGCCGGCAGCTCCGCCAGCTTGCCGTCGAGGAGGTTGATGCCGCGCTTCAGCGTCTGCCGGAACCGATCCTCCTCGCGTGCGATGATGCCGACGATGCGGTCCTGGTCGAGCGGCAGCTCCGGGTAGCCGTCGGCCATGGCCTCGACAGTGGCGCCGATGAGCGGTGCGGCGAGGTCCCGCTCCAGGCCCAGCAAGTAGGCGTAGCGCACGGCCCGACGGATGATCCGGCGGAGGACGTAGCCGCGGTCCTCGTTCGACGGCACGATCCCGTCCGCCACGAGAAAGGTCATCGAACGGGCGTGGTCGGCCAGGACCTTGAGGGCGATGTCGGTGCGCTCGTCCGATCCGAGCCGGCGACCGGTGATCGACTGCGCCACCTCCACGAGGCGGTCGAGCGGGTCGACGTCGTACACCGTGTGGGTGCCGTTGAGCGCGGTCAGCATCCGCTCCAGGCCCGCCCCCGTGTCGATGCCGCGCCTGGGCAGCTCGGACAGGTTGCCGTCGTGACCGCGGAAGTACTGGGGGAAGACGAGGTTCCAGATCTCGACGTAGCGGTCCTCCGCAGCCGGGTTGCCCGGTCCGCCGGCCGGGCCGAAGGCCGTGCCGTAGTCCCAGAAGATCTCGGAGCTGGGGCCGCACGGACCGGTGTCGCCCATCTCCCAGAAGTTGTCCTTGTCGAGGCGCTGGATCCGGTCTCGCGGGAAGCCGACGGCGTCGGCCCAGATCTCCTCCGCCTCGTCGTCGCTGACGTGCACCGTCACCCACATGCGGTCGCCGTCGAGGCCGAGCACCTCGGTGAGGAGCTCCCAGGCCCACGGGATGGCCTCCTGCTTGAAATAGTCGCCGAAGCTGAAGTTGCCCAACATCTCGAAGAAGCTGAGGTGGCGGGGCGTGCGTCCGATGGCGTCGAGGTCGTTGTGCTTGCCCCCGGCCCGCACGCACTTCTGCACCGTGGCGGCCCGGGCCGGGGCGAACCCGACCGGCTCCTCGCCAAGGAACACCGGCACGAACTGCATCATCCCCGAGTTCGTGAACATCGGGGCGGTGGGATGGGTGGGGATCAGGCTCGACGAGGGCAGCACCGTGTGCTCGCGAGCGGCGAAGAACTCAGTCCACGCTCGACGGAGGGCCTGGGCGTCCATGATCCCCGGGAGCCTACCGGCGGTCCCCCGGCTGCCCGTCAGCGGGTTCGCTCCACCTCGCCGCGGAGCTCCTGCTCGCGCTCCCGCATGGCCTCACGGCCGTCGGCCACCGCGGCGCGCACAGCGTCGCCGAGGTTCCGCACCGAGTCGGCGAGACCGGAGCTCACCCGCTCGGGCGTGTAGCGGGCCGCCGTCTCCCGGACGAACCGCATCAGCCAGAAGGACACGCCGAAGCCGAACCCGGCACCCATGACCAGCCAGAGCAGGCGGCGGAACACCTCTACCCCCGGGCCCGACCACGGCGGAACCGCGAGGCCGCGCGGCTCGTGCCGGAGGCCAGCGCCAGCACCTTGATGACCGGGTTGGAGAAGGCGAGGTAGGCCAGGCGGGACGCCGAGTCGACGGTGCCCGAGATCGATTCGGCGGTGCCGAGCAGCTCGTCCACCCGCTCCAGCTCGGCGTTGGCCGTGCGGACCGTGGCACCCATATCCGTCATCACCGGCAGCGTCTCGGCCCGGATCTGCTCGACCGACTCGCGGACGCTCCGCAGGGTGCGCGTGATCGAGACGAGGGCCACGCCGAGAAGCATCACCCCGACCACGCTGGCGATGGCGACGATCACCGCGGCCAGCTCGGTGCCACTCACGACGTCGTCCTGGACTGCATGCGCGTTCGGATCTCCTGCTCGAAGCCGTGGTCGGAGGGGTCGTAGTAGGTCCGTCCGTGGACCTCGTCGGGGAGGTACCGCTGCGGCACCCAGCCCTCCGAGTGGTCGTGAGGATAGTCGTAGCCAACCCCGTGCCCGAGCTTCGCGGCCCCGGAGTAGTGGCCGTCGCGGAGGTGCACCGGGACCTCGACCGAGGGGCCGTGGCGGACGTCCTCCCGGGCGGACCAGATGCCCAGTGCCACCCGGTTCGACTTCGGTGCGGTGGCCAGGTGGACGACCGCTTGGGCCAGGTTCAGCTGCGCCTCGGGGAGGCCGACGTGTTCCACCGCGTGGGCGGCGGCGACCGCGATCGGGAGCGACTGCGGGTCGGCCTCGCCGATGTCCTCGCTGGCCAGGATGATGATCCGGCGGGCGATGAACCGGGCGTCCTCCCCGGCCTCGAGCATGCGGGCGAGCCAGTACAGGCCGGCGTCGGGGTCGCTCCCGCGGATGCTCTTGATGAACGCCGAGATGACGTCGTAGTGCTCGTCCCGGCCGTAGCGGAGGGCCTTGGTGCCGAGGGCCGCCTCTGCATCGGCGAGGGTGACGACGGGCGGCTCGGCCCGGGCGCGAGCCACGGCGACCGCCACCTCGACGCTCGTCAGGACGTGGCGCCCGTCCCCGTTTGCGTGCCCGGCCAGGTGGGCGACGGCGTCCTCGTCGGCCGTGGCCCCCTCGGCACGAAGGCCCCGCTCGAGCAGGGCCCGGGCAGCGGCGTCGTCGAGCGCCACGAGGCGGAACAGCGTGGACCGCGACAGCAGGGGCGGGTTCACCTCGAAGAACGGGTTCTCGGTCGTGGCGCCGATGAGCGTGATGAGGCCGCTCTCGACGCCCGGGAGCAGCGCGTCCTGCTGCGACTTCGAGAACCGATGCACCTCGTCGAGGAACAGGATGGTGCCCTGGCCCCGCTCACCGAGCCGGTGGCGGGCCCGCTCCAGCACCTCCCGCACGTCCTTCACCCCAGCCGACACGGCGGACAGCTGCTCGAAAGACTTCGAGGTGTGGGCGGCGATGGCCTGCGCGAGGGTGGTCTTGCCCGTGCCGGGCGGGCCCCAGAGGATCACCGACGAGAGCCGGTCCGCCTCGACCAACGTGCGCAGCGGCTTCCCGGGGGCGAGCAGCTCGTCCTGCCCGACGATGTCGTCGAGGCTGCGCGGCCGGAGACGAGCCGCTAAGGGCGCGCTGGCCGCCAGCACGTCGTCCGCCGCTGCGCCGAAGAGGTCGTCCGCCATGCGCCACCGACGCTAGCGGTGCCGTGTCACACCCCCGGTCTGATCGTCGACCGACCGAAGGCGCCGGCCGTGTCGGTGCCGTACCCTCGACGGGCCGCTCTGTGGAGGCCGGCCAGCGCGCATCGCATCCGCGACCTGCGGCCACATCACGTCGCCGAGCGGCAGGGCCTGCCGCTCGACGATCCGACCAGGACGATCGTCTACCTGGGCTCGTGGAACCCTGGGGCGTCGACGCCGCGCTGGGGAGACGCTCTCCAGCAAGCTCCTCCGCTGAGCGCAGTGGTCGCCCTGCGCGGATTCGGTTCACAGAACGGGGTTAGGTCGTGGGGGGAAGGGCGCGGAGGCCGAGGTCGCTGAGGACCTTGGGGTCCACGGGGGTGGGGGCCTGCGTCATCGGGTCGATGCCCGACTGCGGCTTGGGGAAGGCGATGACCTCGCGGATGTTCTCCTCCCCGGCGAGGATTGCAGCCAGGCGGTCGATGCCGAAGGCGAAGCCGCCGTGGGGCGGGGCGCCGTAGCGGAACGGGGTGAGGAAGAAGCCGAAGCGCTGCTGCGCCTCCTCCTCGTCGATGCCCAGCAGGTCGAACACGCGCTGCTGGAGCGCCGGCTCGTGGATCCGGATCGACCCCGAGCCGAGCTCCCAGCCGTTGAGCACGAGGTCGTAGGCCATGCTGCGGACGGACATCGGGTCGGACTCGAGGCGATCGAGATCATCGGCGTGGGGACGCGTGAAAGGGTGGTGGGCCGGCTTCGGCCGACCGGCGTCGTCCTGGCCGACGAACATCGGGAAGTCGACGACCCACACGTAGCGGTACGGCCCCTCGTGCACCGGCGGGCGCCCGAGGTCGTTTCGAAGGGTGCCCAGCACCTCGCAGGCGATGTGCCAGCCGTCGGCCACCAGGAGGAGGAGATCGCCGTCGGTGGCGGCGGTCTCCGCGACGAGCGCGGCCTGCTCGGCCTCGCTCAGGAACTTTGCGACGGGGCTGTCGAGCGCGCCGCCCTCCCCCACCCGCATCCAGACGAGGCCCTTGGCGCCGACGCCCTTGGCCCGGTCGGTGAGCGCGTCCAGCCGGTTGCGCCCGAAGTCGGCGGAGGCCCCCGGGACGCACAGCGCCTTGATGGCCTCGGCCGATCCGAACGCCTTGAACTCCGTGGCGGTGAAGACGCTGGTGACGTCGACCAGCTCGAGGCCGAATCGCAGGTCGGGCTTGTCCGTGCCGTACCGGTCCATGGCCTCGTGCCAGGTGATGGCGTCGATGGGCGGCGGGCGCTCGCCGGTGACGGCCTCGGCGGCGTCGAGCACGGCATCGGAGATGAAGGCCAGCACCTCGTCCTGCGTGACGAAGCTGGCCTCGGCGTCGAGCTGCATGAACTCGTATTGACGGTCGGCGCGCAGGTCCTCGTCCCGGAGGCACCGGGCGATCTGGTAGTAGCGGTCGGTGCCGCCCACCATCAGCAACTGCTTGAACAGCTGGGGCGACTGCGGGAGGGCGTAGAAGCTGCCGGGCACCTGGCGCGACGGCACGAGGAACTCCCGGGCGCCCTCGGGCGTGGACGGCATCAGCATCGGGGTCTCGACCTCGACGAAGTCCTGCCGGTCCATCGCCCCCCGGATGGCGCCGTTGACCTTGGCCCGGATGCGCAGGTTGCGCTGCATCCGCTCGCGACGCAGGTCGAGGTAGCGGTACCGGAGGCGGACCGTCTCGTCGACGCCGTCCGCCCGCTCGTCGATCGGGAAGGGCGGAGGCTCGGCCCTCGACAGGATCTCGACCGTGCAGTCGCCGATCTCGACGTCGCCCGTCGGGAGCGCGGCGTTGGCCGTGCCCTCCGGGCGGACCCGCAGGGTGCCGCTGATGCGCACCACGAACTCGCTCCGGAGGTCGGCGGCGCCGTCCACGACGCACTGCACGACGCCGCTGTGATCGCGCAGGTCGATGAACGCGAGGTGCTCGCCGTGCTCGCGGCGACGACCGACCCAGCCGCACACCGACACCTCCTGACCCACGTGTTCTCTGCGCAGCTCGCCACAGCGGTGGGTGCGCATGGGTTCGCTCACGTCGTGGTCTCCTGGGGCTCGGCGAGCTTCGCCTTGATGTGCTGGGTGACGTCGGCCCGGGCAACCTGGCCCTGCTCCCCGGACGCGAGGTCGCGCACGGTGACGGTGCCGGCTGCCTGCTCGTCGTGGCCGACGATGGCCACGACGCGGGCGCCGCTCTTGCCGGCCGCCTTCATCTGGGCCTTCATGGACCGGCTGTCGAAGGCCCGGTCCGCGGCCAGGCCGGCGGCGCGGAGGTCGCGGGTCAGCACCACGGCGGCATCGCCACCCGCGGTGTCGACGACGAAGCAGTCGAGCGGCGGGCTGTCACCGCCGAAGACGCCCTCGGCGTCGCAGGTCAGCAGCGCCCGCTCGATGCCGCAGCCGAAGCCGATGCCCGGTGTTGACGGGCCGCCGAGCTGCTCGATGAGGCCGTCGTACCGCCCGCCCCCCAGGAGGGTGGACTGGGCGTTGCCGAGGGCGTCGCTCTGGAACTCGAACAACGTGTGCGTGTAGTAGTCGAGCCCGCGGACCAGCGTGGGATCGAGTTCGGCGGCCAGGCCGAGCGCCTCGAGGCCCTCCTGCACCCGACGGCCGTGGGCCACCGACGCGTCGTCGAGGGCGTCGCCCATGCGAGGGGCGTCGGCCAGCACCGCACGGGTCTCGGCGTGCTTCGAGTCGAGCACCCGAAGCGGGTGTCCCTCCACCTTCTCCGCGTCGGTCCGGTCGAGCTGGCCGGAGCGATCTCGCAGCCACGCCTGCAACACCCCGGCATAGCGTGCGCGATCCGCCGGTGTGCCCATGAAGTTGAGGACCAGCCGGAAGCGGCGGAGCCCAAGGGCGCGCAGGAACGCGTCGCCGAGCGCGATCACCTCGACGTCGAGATCGGGGTCGGAGCTCCCGATGGCTTCGACGCCCACCTGGTGGTGCTGGCGCAGCCGTCCGGCCTGCGGCTGCTCGTAGCGGAACGCGGGCGTGGCGTACCAGACCTTCCACGGCGTGGTGGGCCGGTGCTCCACGTAGGCGCGGGCCACCGGAGCGGTGCCCTCGGGGCGCAGCGCGACGTGGCGGCCGCCCTTGTCCTCGAAGTCGTACATCTCCTTGGTGACCACGTCCGTGCCCTCGCCGATGCGCTGGAACACCCCGATGTCCTCGAACATCGGGGACTGCACCAGGCCGTAGCCGTGGCGGCGGGCCAGCCCCGCGAACACCGCCAGCAGGGCCTCCCAACGGCCCGATTCGGGGGGCAGCACGTCCTGGGTGCCCTTCGGGGCGCGGAAGTCAGGGCGTTCGGGCACGGGGAGCGAGGCTACCGGAGGCCCTCTGAGGGCCCGAACTCCGCCGACGCGGGCCTGGCTAGCGGACGCCGAGCAGGTCGACGACGAAGACGAGCGTCTCGTCCGGCCCGATCACGCCGCCCGCGCCCTGACGGCCGTAGGCCTTGCCCGGCGGGATGACGATGCGCCGACGGCCACCCACCCGCATCCCGGCGACACCCTCGTCCCAGCCTTGGATGACCTGGCCGCCGCCGAGGCCGAAGCGGAACGTGTCGCCGCGGTCCCAGCTGGCGTCGAACTGCTTGCGCGTGCGCCACGACACGCCGACGTAGTGCACCTCGACCTCGGAACCGGACGTCGCCTCGTCGCCCTCGCCGACCGTGATGTCCTCGATCTCGAGGTCGGCCGGCGGCGTCTCGCCGGCGGGCACGTACACGTGGGGCTTCTCGTTGCTCATCCGACGAACCTAGTGCGACCGCTCCCCTACGCTCCCCCGCCATGCCCCCCACGCCGCCGCAGGCCCCCCGTCGCCCCGAACGGCTTCTCGCCCACGGTGACGAGCGGGTCGATCCGTGGCACTGGCTGCGAAGCGACGACCGCTCCGACCCCGAGGTGCGGTCCCTCCTCGAGGCGGAGAACGCGTACGTGGCCGAGGCGCTGTCCCACACGGCCGACCTGCAGGCCGCGCTGTTCGCCGAGATCAAGGGCCGCATCAAGGAGACCGACCTGTCGGTGCCCTACCGCAAGGGCGGACGGTGGTTCTACAGCCGAACCGAGGCGGGCCAGCAGTACCCGATCCTCTGCCGCACGTCCCGGGAGCCGCCGGCGGATCTTCCCGACGGCACGCCGATGCCCGGCGAGGAGGTGATGCTCGACCTGAACGCGCTCGCCGGCGACGGCGATTACTTCGCGCTCGGGGCCTACGACCTCGCGCCGTCGCAGGACCTGCTCCTCTACTCGACGGACCACGACGGGTCGGAGCACTACACGATGCGCATCCGGGACCTGCGCTCCGGGACGGACCTCCCCGACGAGATCTCGGACACCACCTACGGCACGGCGTGGGCCGGTGACACGACGGTGTTCTACGTGCGTCCCGACGCCGCCGACCGGCCCCACCAGGTGTGGCGCCACGAGGTGGGCACGGCCACCGCCGACGACGTCCTCGTGTACGAGGATCCCGACGAGCGCTTCTTCGTCTCCGTCGGGCTGAGCCTCACCGAGCAGTGGATCCACATCAGCTCCGGCTCGAAGGTGACCACCGAGGAGCTGGTGATCCCCGTCGCCTCCCCCCACGCACCCCCCCGGTCGGTGCAGCCCCGGGTGCAGGGCGTCGAGTACGACGTGACCCACGCGCCGACGCCGTCGGGCGACGACCGCTTCGTCATCCTGACGAACGCCGACGGAGCGGTGAACTTCACGCTGATGGCCGCGCCCGTCGACGGGTCGGGCCGGGACGGCTGGGAGGAGCTCGTCCCGCACCGGCCTGACGTGAAGCTGGAGGGCGTGAGCGCGTTCGCAGGCCACCTGGTGCGGTACGAGCGACGTGAAGGGGTGCGACGCATCGTCGTCATGCCCTACGGCGCGGGGGCCGAGCGCGAGCTGACGATGCCCGAGGAGGTGTACGACTCATCGCCGGCGACGAACGCAGAGTTCGAGACGGCGACGCTCCGGTTCACGTACACGTCGCTCGTGACGCCGACCGCGGTGTTCGACGAGGACCTCGACACCGGCGAGCGCACCCTGCTCAAGGCCACCGAGGTGCTGGGCGGCCACGACCCGGACGACTACGAGACAGGGCGGCTCTGGGCCACTTCGCAGGACGGGACGCGCGTGCCGATCTCCTACGTGCACCGTCGTGACGTCCGCCGGGACGGCTCGGCGCCCTGCCTCCTGTACGGCTACGGGTCGTACGAGATCAGCATCGACCCGGCGTTCTCGAGCCTGCGGCTGTCGCTCCTGCAGCGCGGCTTCGTGTTCGCCATCGCCCACGTGCGGGGCGGCGGCGAGCTCGGTCGGCCCTGGTACGACGATGGGAAGATGCTGCGGAAGCGCAACACGTTCACCGACTTCATCGCGTGCGCGGAGCATCTGGTAGCCCAGGGCCTGACGTCACCAGAGCGGCTGGTGGCCCGCGGCGGATCGGCCGGCGGCCTGCTCATGGGTGCCGTCGCCAACCTGCGCCCGGACCTCTTCGCCGCCATCGTCGCCGAGGTGCCCTTCGTCGACTGCCTCACCACGATCCTCGACGAGACCCTGCCCCTGACCGTCACCGAGTGGGAGGAGTGGGGCAACCCCGTCACCAACCGCGACGTCTACGCCTACATGCGCGGGTACAGCCCCTACGACAACGTCGCCGAGGCGCCCTATCCGGCCATCCTGGCCACCGCGGGGCTCAACGATCCGCGCGTGTCGTACTGGGAGCCGGCCAAGTGGGTACAGGCGCTGCGGGCGGGCACGACGAGCGGCCGCCCGGTGTACCTGAAGACCGAGCTGGGCGCCGGGCACCAGGGCCCGTCGGGCCGCTACGACGCGTGGAAGGAGGAAGCCTTCGTCTACGCCTTCCTCCTCGACGTGCTCGGCCTGGCCTCCGCCGACCAGACCTGACCGCAGCGCCCTGCGCGGAGACGTCCACGCCCGGGGAAGCATTCTGCGATCGTAGGACGCTCCCACGCGAGGAGCAGCCATCCGTGCGACGGTGCGGCGACGTAGGACCCTGTGATGTCACGAGCCACCCTCACGCGACCCATGCTCCTCGCCGCCGCCGCCTTCACCGCCGCCGGTGGCTTCGTCCACGGTCGCGAGTGGCTGGTGGACTACCGGGACGTGCCCGCCGCAGCACCGGGTTCCTGGCTGGTGCGCATCGGGTTCCCCGTCAACGCCGGGCTATCGGTCCTGCTGGTCATCGCCCTCGTTCTCGTTGCGCTCCGCTTGCCGCGGTTCGCGGTGCCCGTGGCCCTCGGCGTCGCCGGCTTCCAGGCAGGTACGCTCGCCCTGGTGATCGCCACCCGGACGGGCACCGTGTTCGGGTGGACCGAGCCCGTGTGGACCCGCGGCGCCGACCAGTCCCGAGCCGTGGCGATCGGCGCACTCCTGGTGCTCGGTGCGGCGGCCGCCCTTCACGTGGTCGGCCGGGCGACCCCTCGCCGGCCGGTGCCCGCCACGGCATGAGACGAGCGGCCGCTCTCGGCGGGATCGCCGGACCGGCGACGTTCATCACCGCCTGGGCGGCCCTCGGCGCCACGAAGGCCGGGTACTCCCCGATCCACGATCCGATCAGCCGCTTGGCCGCGGTCGACGCCTCGACGCGGTGGGCCATGACCGGCGGTCTGCTCGCCCTGGGCGCCGGCGTCGGGCTGTTTGCACGGAGCCTGGCCGAGGACCAGCCCGGAGCCGCGAAGGCTGCGATGGTCACCGCCGTCGCCTCCGTGGCCATCGCCGTCACCCCCCTCGAGAGCGCCCTCGGTGGCAACGCCCACGCCGCCGCGGCCGGGCTGGCCTACGCCTCGCTGGCCGCCATCCCCGCCCTGGCCGGCCGGGCCGACCTCGCGGCCGGGCACCGCAGTCGGGGCCGGCTGTCGTTGACGGTCGCCGGGGCAAGCGGGGCCAGCCTGCTGGCCAGCCTCGTCGCCGCCGAGCACACCGGCCTCTGGCAGCGCACCGGCCTCACCCTCGGGCATCTCTGGATCGCCGCCAGGGCAGTGCACCTGCTGCGTCGGCCCTCGTAGCGCCGGCCGCGCCCCCACCCGATCTGGCGGTGGGAAGATGCCCGGAATCGGTCGACGAGGGGGTGCCCATGGATGCCGGGGAGTTGCTGCGCCGGACTGCGGAGCGGGCCATCGAGCACCTGGAGGGGCTCGACGAACGACCCGTGCACGCCACCGCCACCCTGGCCGAGCTCCGGGGCGCGCTCGCCGTCCCGCTTCCCGACGGGCCGGTGGACGCCGCCGAGGTGCTGGAGGCCCTCGCCACCGCCGCGGAACCCGGGGTCGTCGGGACCACGTCCCCCCGCTACTTCGGGTTCGTCATCGGCGGGAGTCACCCGGCGGCGCTGGCTGCGGACTGGCTGGTGTCGACCTGGGACCAGAACGCCGGGCTCTACGTCGGCGGTCCGGCCGTCGGGGTGATGGAGGAGGTGGCGGCGCGCTGGCTGGTCGACCTGCTCGGGCTCCCTGGGGCGTCGTCCGTGGGCTTCGTCACGGGCTGCCAGATGGCCCATTTCACCGCGTTGGCCGCGGCCCGGCACAAGGTGCTGGCCGACGTGGGTTGGAACGTCGAGGAGCGGGGCCTGATCGGCGCGCCGCCTGTGCGCCTCGTCGTGGGCGCCGCGCGCCACGTCACCGTCGACCGGGCCTTCCGCTACCTGGGGTTCGGCAACGGAGCCATCGAGGTGGTGCCCGCAGATGACGGCGCCCGACTCGACGTCCCTGCGCTCGAGCGCATCCTGGCCGACGGGCCGGACAGCCCGACGATCGTGTGCGCCCAGGTCGGCGAGATCAACACCGGTGCCCTCGACCCGGTCGGTGCGATCAGCGAGGTGGCCCACCGGCACGGCGCCTGGGTGCACGTGGACGGCGCCTTCGGTCTCTGGGCCGCTGCCTCACCACGGTTGCGGCGCCTGGTGCCCGGGCTCGACCGGGCGGACTCCTGGGCCACCGACGCCCACAAGTGGCTCAACGTGCCGTACGACTCCGGGCTGGCCTTCTGCGCCCACCCCGACGCCCACCGGGCCGCCATGTCGACGATGGCCCCCTACCTCGAGCGCAACGAGGACTACCCGCGCGAGCAGCTCGACTGGAACCCCGAGTTCTCGCGCCGGGCCCGCGGGGTGCCCGTGTACGCAGCGCTCCGGTCCCTCGGCAGGGAGGGCGTGGCCGACCTCATCGAGCGCTGCTGCGCCCGCGCGCAGCGCTTCGCCGCTGGCCTGCGCGACGCACCTGGCGTGACCGTGCAGAACGACGTCGTCCTGAACCAGGTGCTCGTCACGTTCGACGGATCCGTGCCGACGGACGAGGTCGTCCGACGCGTGCAGGCCGACGGCACCTGCTGGCTCAGCGGCACCACGTGGAGGGGCGGCCCGGCGCTGCGCATCTCCGTGTGCAACTGGCAGACCTCGGACAACGACGTCGACCGCTCGGTGGCCGCCATCCTCCGCGTTGCCGGTGCTGCGTGAAGCCCGATCGGGCACCGTTGCGCCGCTCGGCCACCGACGTCAGAGGAAACCGCTCAAAAGCGTGAGTGGACCGTTGTCCCGAGGCGGCTCGATACTCCCCGGACTCCCGCGTCAGACAGCGGAAAGGGGACCAGCAATCGAACACGAGTATGATGCTTGCGCTGGCATGTCGTCAGCCCTTAGAGAGACGTCTTGACCGTCGCCTCCTCTGAGTCTCGTCAGAGGAGTGCACGATCTTGATGCCCCGGACCTCCGCGCACGCCGATCACACCGGCCGGGGCGGCGCGATCCCGAGCGTTCGAGCGGAGCTCATCGGGGCGCCGCCGGCTCGGGCGCCCCGTGGCACCACCGCGGTGGTCTACAGCGAGGGCCAGTTCGGCGAGCAGGACGGCAAGACCGCCAACGGTCTCGTCCGGCACTCCGAGCGATACGACATCCTCAGCGTCCTCGACAGCCGGCACGCGGGAGCTGACTCCGGCACCGTTCTCGACGGATCCCGCAACGGCATCCCGATCTTGGCGGATCTGCGTGAAGCCATCGCCCACGCTGGGCATGTCCCCGACTACCTCATCTGCGGGCTCGCCCCAGCGGACGGGCTCCTCTACGAGGCGCAACGGGTGGTCCTGCTCGACGGGATCGCAGCGGGGATGCACATCATCAACGGACTGCACGAGTTCCTGAACGATGACGCCGAGTTCGTGGCCGCCAGCCTGCGGTCGGGGGTGACGATCACCGACGTGCGCAAGCCCAAGGACAAGCGGGACCTCAAGCTCTTCTCCGGGCGCATCTTCGACGTCACCTGCCCACGCATCGCGGTGCTCGGCACCGACGGAGCGGTGGGCAAGCGCACCACCGCCACCCTCGTCGTCCAGGCGCTCAACGCCCGGGGCATCAAGGCCGTGCTCGTCGGCACCGGGCAGACCACCCTCATCCAGGGCGGGAAGTACGGGGTTGCGCTGGACGCGCTCGTGCCACAGTTCTGCTCCGGGGAGGTCGAGGACCAGGTGGTCGCCGCGTTCGAGGGCGAGGACCCTGACGTCATCGTCGTGGAAGGGCAGGGCGCTCTCAGCCACCCTGCGTACCTGACGTCGGCCCACATCCTGCGGGGTAGTCGACCCGCCGGTGTGATCGTCCAGCACGCGCCCAAGCGCACGCATCTCGGAGACTTCCCGATGGTCGAGATGCCCACGGTGGCCAGTGAGATCGCTCTCATCGAGGCGTTCGCCGATACGAAGGTCATCGGCGTCACCCTGAACCACGAGCTCATGACCGATGACGAGGTCACCGCCACGATCCTCGAGTACGAGACGGACCTCGGCGTACCCACCACGGATGCGCTCACCCGACCGCTCGACCGGCTCGCCGAGATGGTGCTCACGGCCTTCCCCGCCCTCGACCCGCTCAGGCCGCAGCCCGTCGGGTGACCGCACCCCGGGTCGAGGTCGACCTCGACGCGATCACGGCCAACACCCGGACGCTCCTAGACCGGCTCGCACCGATCGGCATCCGGGTGACCGGCGTGACCAAGGCCGCCCTCGGGTCACCCGACATCGCCGCAGCCATGGAGGCGGGGGGCGTCGCGGCTCTCGGTGATTCCAGGGTCGACAACCTCCGCCGCCTCCGGGACGATGGCCCGGGGTTGCCGCTGACGCTCGTGCGCAGCCCGATGCGCAGCCAGGCCGCCGCCGTCGTCGGCGTTGCTGGCGTCAGCCTCAACTCCGAAGCCGTCGTGCTCGGCGCCCTCGCCGCCGCCGCCAGGGACCGGGGCATCCATCACGCCGCCCTGCTGATGGTCGAGCTCGGGGACCTGCGAGAAGGCGTGCCCGCCGCGGATCTGATCGACCTCGCCCGCCATGTCCTCACGCAGCCCGGCCTCCGACTCGCCGGCATCGGCACGAACCTCGCCTGTCAGGCCGGTGCGACGCCCGACCAGGCCAAGATGGACGAGCTCTCCCTCCTGGCCGACCGGGTCGAAGCCACCCTGGGAACGCACATCGAGATCGTGTCGGGAGGCAACTCGGCGAACCTCGATTGGGCCCTCTCGACAGGTGATCCCGGGCGGGTGAACGACCTCCGACTCGGCGAGTCGATCCTCCTCGGCACCGAACCGCTCCGACGCCGTTCGATCGCAGGGCTGCGAACCGACGCCTTCGAACTCGTCGCGGAGGTGATCGAGGTCCAGACGAAGCCCGCCCAGCCCTGGGGCGACATCGCCCAGGCTGCCTTCGGTCCTGCCGCCAAGCGCATGGGCACCGGATCAATCCGCCAGGCCATCGTCGCCCTCGGGCGCCAGGACGCCGACCCCGCCGACCTCATGCCCCCCACCGGGATCACCGTCCTCGGCATGAGCAGCGACCACCTGGTCCTCGACGTCAGCGACCGCGATGTCGAGGTGGGCCAGGAGCTCACCTTCCAGCCCGGCTACAGCAGCCTGGTGCGGGCGATGACCTCGCCGTACGTCTCCCAGATCTTCGCGGGTCGGCGGTGAGCGTTCAGCGGGCCTCGCGTCGTCGGTGAAGCCCTGCCAGTCCATCACGCGCCCTGAGCTCCCGAGTCCGCGGCGTCGCGCTCCTCGACCGTCGCATCGCTTGCGTCGTCGTCGGCCCCGCTCGAGGCGGTCGATTGTCGGCTTCCCGTAGGCCGGGCACAGCGGTGGGCTTCTCGCCGTGCCCCGCTGCGCCTAGGACCGGGTCGGAGAAACGGGGTCCACGGGTGCGTTGCCCTTGTCCCGGTGGAGACGCCCTGCGGTGCGGATGGCCCACCGTGACAGCCCCGGAGCGGTGTGTGACGCGGCAACGAGGGCACGGTCGCGCCGTCGGGTGGTGCGCGTGAGCTCTGCGGCGGTTGCCTGCTCCCGGACGTCGGTCTCGTAGCCCTCGGTCAGGAGCGGTCCAGGCTTGTCTCCGACGGCCCGGTGAAGTGTCCACATGCCTGGAGCGCCTTTGAGGAGGTGCTGTCCGTGGGCCTCGAAGGCCAAGCCCGAACCGATGATGAGATCGTGGACCGTCGAGGACACCAGCACCTGTCCGGGCGCGGCGAGCGCCGAGATGCGGGCCCCGATGTTGACCGCCAGCCCGATGAGATCGTCGCCGACGACCTCGCACTCGCCCGTATGGATCCCGACCCGGATCTCGAGACCCGCCTCTCGCGCTTCCTTCACCATGGCGGTGGCGAACCGAACGGCGCGGGCGGGCCGTCCGAACTGGGCCATGCGTCCATCGCCCGTGTGCTTCACCGGTCGGCCGTCGTGGCGCACCAACAGCTCGTCCATCCGGCGATCGTGCTCTGCGAGCGTCGCCCGCCACTGCGCGTCGCCGCTGTCCGCGAGCCGCTTGGTCGACTCCACGATGTCGGTGAAGACGACGGTGGTGAGAACGCGGTCCCGGTCGAGCGGTCTCCGGTGCTCACCGGTGACGAACTCCTCGATGGAGACCGGCACCAGCTCGTCGTTGTTGATCCAGAAGAGGTGATCGCGCCCCTCCAGGGCGAGGAAGCGCGCGCCCGGTATCCGTTCGGCCAGATCCCGTCCGAGCTCCTGCGGCACCAAGTCTTCTGCGGGGTGCATCACGAGTGTGGGCACGTGGATGGCCTCTGCGACCGCCCGCAGATCGACGTCGTGCATCCCCTGGAGCACCGAGCGGGCCATACCGGGACTCATGCAGCTCCTCTCGATGGACCCGAGCAACCGCCCGTAGACGGGGTGGCCCACCCAGCTCGGCGCCATGGGTCCCAACAGCCTGCCCTCCCCCCACGTCTCGGATGCGCCGTCGATGATCGCCCACACCTCGTCCAGCCGGTCCTGTGATAAGGGACACCCCGGGTACATCTCCGACGCCGCCATCGTTGAGATCAGCACCAGAGCCTCCACCCGTGCCGGCTGGGTGGCCGCCAGCAGCAATGCCGGGAAGCCACCTTCTGAGAAGCCGACGATCACCGCCCGCTCCGAGCCCACCGCATCGAGAACCGCGATGACGTCGTTGGTGCGCTGGTCGACGGTAGGAGTAGCAGGTACCGGATCGGACAACCCCGTGCCCGGCTTGTCGAAGAGGATGACCCGCGCGAAGCCGGCGAGCCGTTCGATCATCGCGGTTGCCGAGGGATCACCCCACCAGAGCTCGAGGTGGGACATCGTGCCGCACACGAAGATGAGGTCCCGAGGCCCATCGCCGATCACCTGGTACGCGATCGCCACGCCGCCGCTGCGCGCGTACTTCACGTCCGCCCCGGCCACCCGGCGAGCATACGACGCGGTGCTCAGCGCGCGCTCGTGCCGGGACCGCGGCCACTTCCCCTCGTGCCACGGAACCAAGCGGTGGACCTCGTCGACCTTTCGGGGAGGCTGAACGTGAGGCCGAGAGCTATCGCGTGGTTCGTCCGACCGGGTCGAGGCCGTACACCCGCAGACCCTTCGCCGTGTTGGCCGTATCACCGATCATCGTGAACTCCAGGCCGCCGCCGATCGTGCCCACGATCCCCGGCCGGGAGCTCGTCAGCTGAGCCCGGCGTCGGCGTGGAGCTTGGCGAGGTTCTCGATGGCAGCGCCGGCGTACATGAGGTACTTCCCGATGGCGTCGCCCACCCCCGGTTCGCCGGCGTGGGCCCCCAGGCCCGCCGCAACGTTGAGGCGGCAGCCCTCGGCCCACGCCGTGACATCGCGGTGCTGGTCCCAGCGCATCTGGGCGGTCATGCCCGTGTGGCGCTGGCGAATCCAGTCCATGGCCGTGCTCGGGTACCTGTTCGGGGGCGTGAGGTCGTTGGCAGTCTCGAGGTCGTCGCCCCGGGTGGCTTCGACGTAGCCGATGAGTGCGGAGTTGAACGACGGGCTGCCCTCACGGATCCCCTGCGGCGTGATGCGGCCAGGCTCGAAGACCGGACGCGGCGTCGGAGACTGGAGCCCCTCGGCCGTGCAGTCGATGAACAACGCGCCGGCCGGAACCATCACCTCGCCGTCGTCCATCACCATGCGGTCGGGCTGGATCCACCGGACGTGGCCCGATCGCACGACGTGCTCGATCGTGGCGAGCAGGCCGCGCTCGTACCGGCTCAGGATCGGCGCTCGAAACATCGTGGGCTCGACGTTCGCGTCGATCCGCACCAGCGCCTCACAGGCCTCGAGCCGCTCGAACAGGTCCGCTGCCGACGTCGCCCGCGCCGATGCCTCGACGGAGTTGGCCCAATCCTTGATGAAGTCACCGACCTTGTCCCGCGGCTGGAGGTTCTTGCGGTCGATGAGCCATGGCTCACGGGGCTTCACCCAGGTGATGCGGTGCGGGTCGACGCCCTGCTCCAGCAGCCACACGCACGCATCCATCGCGGTCTTGCCGGCGCCGAGCACCACGTAGCCACCTGCGGGCTCGGCTTCCTTCACCAGGTCGTTCACGGGCACGCAGCGTGCCCCGTCGCTGACTGTGAAGCGCGGCGTGTGCGTGGCCGGGATGGAGCTCTCGAGGTATCGGGCGTCGACGACCTTCTTGCGCACCGCCACGTCGGTGGTGGCGCCGCTGAGGCGGTGGGAGATGGAGGCGGTGCCGTGGCCGCCACCGACCACGTCGCTCATCGCCCAAAAGTCGACCTGGCCCGACGGGAGGAAGGTCTCGTCCATCACCTCTTGGAAGTAGTGGCACACCTCCGCAGCGGTGGCTCGCTCGTAGAAGCCGGCATTCGGGCCGGTCTCGTCGATGCGGTCCTCTCCGAGGCTGCACGACGGCACGCCGTAGAACGCGGAGGGCTGGTGCAGCCGAACGAACGGATAGGCGTCGTTCCAGTGCCCACCCGGTCCATGCCGCCGGTCCACGATCAGCACGCGGGCGTCCGTTTCGGAGATGAGGGCGTCCGTGAACGCCATCCCCGCCAGCCCCGCGCCGATCACCAGATAGTCCACGTCGTGCCCGTCCGCCATGGCCCGAAGGTAGCGCCCTCGGAACGGTCTCCTCCTGTGGAAGGTTCAGTCCTCGCCGTCGATGTCGACGTCGCACGTCCCGAGGATCCAGGCGGAACCCGCGGCCCACGGGGGGCCGGCCCCGCTCCGCCCACAGTCTTCGTCGGTCACGCCCGGCTTTCGCGTCGACCCGCCGGACGGTTCACGCCGGCACGGTGGCCGGTGTGGTTGGACTTCGGTCCCCTTGGCGCCCGGAGGCGGCTTTTGCGGCAGACTCGGCTGGTGACGTTTCACGTTGGGGGCATTCACCACGTGACGATCGTCGTGAACGACCTTGACGCGGCACGGCGCTTCTACGGTGACGGGCTCGGCCTCGACGAGATCGACCGTCCGGACTTCGAGGCACAAGGCTTTTGGCTGCAGCTCGGCGCCCAGCAGCTCCACGTGAGCCAAGGCGACGAAGCGGCGCCGAGTCGCAACCACATCGCACTGTCGGTCGAGGGACTCGACAACGCTGTTGCGCACCTCGAGGCGCAGGGCAATCCGGTCCGACGCGGCCGTGACATCGTCGGTGCTGGGCGTCAGGCCTTCCTCCGTGATCCCTGGGGCAACCTCATCGAGCTGAACGAGCAGTAGCGCACGGGTCCGGTGATGCGCTCCACGTTCAACAGATCATCAGTGCCGGCCGGCCTGCGTTCAGAGCGACACGAGAGCGCCAGCTATCGGGTGCACCTCGGGGCCGCCTACAGCTGGCACACCGCGATCGCCGGCGCATCCCGGCGGGCCTTGTCCGTCGCGGTGTCGAGGTCAGCGAGCACTGTATAGGCCATGCGGTCGGAGGCGATCCCCAGGGCCTCTGCATCAGCTGCGTCCAGCCGCTCGATGAGGTCCTTCGAGGCGAGGGCCCGGCCGCCACTGGCGCATGCCTCGATGCGTGCGGTCTCGTTCACCTCGTCGCCGAGGGCGGTGACCTCCGAGCGACCTCGGGTCGTGATGTTGCCGACGTAGAGCGTGGATCCCCAGTGCAGACCGAACCTCAGGACGACGTCCTCGGGACAAAGGTCGCTGGCCAGCGCGACCCGATCCACCGATTCGCGCAGCCTCTGCATCGCTTGCACGCACGCTCTCGCCGCGCCGGATTCCGAACCAGCCGTCTCCGCCAGGAAGAACGCCACGACGCCATCTCCCAGGTGGCGGCCGACGAGGCCGCCGGCGTCGACAACGCACTGATCGGCAGCCCGCACGAGGCGGCGAGCGAGCGCGAAGTAGGCGGCAGTCGAGAGGCGTCGAGCGAGCCTCGACGAACCTTCCAGGTCCGCGAACAGGATAGCCGCAGGACGCCGCGCGGCCCTGGCCACGAGCTGCATCCGCTGGACGTGACCCGAGTCGGCGTCGGCGGTCATCGCTGCGAGCGTGGCCATACCGACCGCCGGTTTGAAGATCCCGGCCGTACCAGCGAGCCGGCCCGTCGCGTCTCGAACCCGCAGGGCGAGGAGCGACATGCTCTCCGGACCGAACAGACCGGACCCGCCGACCTCGAGGGACGCGACCTCCGAGTCACTCGGGGTGGCCGCCTCGACCAGGTCGTGCAGCATGGGATCCACGAGGTTGCGCAACTCGTGGCGCCCCCCGGGGGTGTCAGCGAGCACGAGATCGCGCACCGCCCGGAAGTACCGGCGCATCAGCTCATCGGTGTTTGGCCCGTGACGGAACCGCCGGCTTGCGACCATCGTGGCCTCACTGAACTGATGCTCACCGATCGCGAAGTGGGCAAGCTCACCCGCTCCGAAGGTCCGCCGGAGATCGTCCGTCACGTACACCAGGCGCCAGCGGTCATCGCAGATCTGTGCCCAGTGCCCAGCGTCCCGCAGGGCCGCTGCCATCTGCGCAAGGGCGGGGTCGTCAGGAAGGGCGTACGACCCTGAAGTCAGGACGACCGCCGACGGTCAGGCGTGTCCGCCGTCCGCGACAGCGGCTGCGCCGCCTCGTCGGCTTCGGCAAGCACGCGCTTCAGGTGTGCCACGTCGAACGGTTCCTCGGTCAGGGTGTCTGCGTCCCACTGGCTGCGCGGCGTCGCGAAGAAGTCGCCGCCATACACATGGATCGCCGCGGTGTACGTGCTCCGCGGGTTCAGCACAGCATGGATGACCTCTCGGCCGAGGACGACGACGTCACCGGCGTCAAGTGCCTTGCCGCCGGACGGGACGATGCCATTCGGACCCCGCCGAAAGAAGGTGTTGTCCTCTCGGCCTCCGTAGATCCCGTTCACTGCCCACATGCGATGCTCGTGGGGGAACAGGGACACCCGGGGTGGCCACACGATCTGCAAGACGGTGAGGTCCTCCGAACGGTGAAGGGCTACGACGCCGCCTCGGTCAGGCACGCCGAGTGCCTCGTCGATGCCGGCGGGGTCAGCCAGTGCTCGATCCAGCAGCTCCTTCGTCGCCACGGCCGGCTGTTGCTCGCCCAGTGCCGCCCGACACTCCGCCACGAACTCTTCGACATCGAACACGTTCCGCTCCTCGCCCCCGTCTCGTCGTCATCGTACGCCCCAGGAGTCGACCGGGAGTGAAGGTCGTCGCCGCGGATCTCGGCTCGCCGCTGTGGATCCCGGAGCGGACGGCGATCCCCAGATCGCCCGCAGCATCGATGGTCGCCCGGGCGCAACGTATCGCCCGCGCCGGCCCGTCGAACGACGCGAAGAAGCCGTCGCCCGTCGACAGGCCCGGGCTCCACCTCGACGATGGAGGTGGCGAGGAGCCCCTGGGCCTCTCGGTGCACTGCCTCCACGGACGCCATGTTCGGCCCCTCGGCCAAGCAGAAGACCGACCCGGCATCCTCGTCGAACCAATAGGTCAGGTAGCGGACGCCGTAGCTCTGCTGGACCCCGACGTCAGCGGCATGAGCGGCCGCAAGGTCGCTACTCGATTGCCTTGCCCGCTTCCTTCCAGGCGTTCATTCCGCCGTCGAGGTGCGCAACGTTCTCGTATCCCATGTCCTTCAAGGTGGCCGCAGCAAGCGCCGACCGTCCCCCGCTCGCACAGTGGAGGATGACTCGCGCTGACGGGTCGAGAGGCGGCTGGTGGTAGGGGGACGTCGTGTCGGCGCGGAACTCCAGCATCCCGCGTGGTACGTGGACCGAACCAGGGATCCGTCCTGCGTCGCCCAACTCCTCAGCCTCTCGGATGTCGATGATGATCACGTCACCCGACGCGGCTTCTGCTTCTACGGCGTCCGGGTCGAGGTTGTCGATCCGCTGCTTGGCCTCTGCAACAAGTTCCGAAGCGCACCTAGCCACGATCCATCCTTCCGTCTTCGCCCGAGCCGGTCTCTTACTGCCCGTGATGCCGCCGCGTGGGTAATGGTGTTGGTGACGGTCTCCCCGCCGACGGTCCCGGCTGCTTCATGCGCTGTGCCAGACAAGATAGCCAGTCCGAAGAGCTGCCGAGGCTTTGACTCGCGGCTTCCCCGAGACCGTCGACGACTGGGCTCGATGTGTGACGTACTCGCCACGGCCGAGAGTCGATGGGCCGACGCAAGATCGGTCTCAGAAGCTCAGGCCAGGCCGGATGGCCCTCTCCGCCCTGCCACGGCACAACGCACTACGCCTTGTCTGTCCCGGACTGTGCGCTGTGCTCACCTGCATTTGCCCAGGTGGGCGCTGAGCGTACGACCGCGAGTTACCGGGTCGATCGGGGGATGCGCGACGACGGGGTCTTGCCGGCCACGGGACGGCTAGCCGAGTTTTGGGGACGACGAAGAGCTGGTGTTAGGGGACGCCGACGGTGGAGCTCTCGCACTCGGCGGTGGCATCGCCGGGGTCGACGTGGCAGGCGTCACCGGTGACGTGGGTGCCTCCGACGGCGAAGTCGTCGCTGGTGCCGTCCACGATGCTCAGCCGGTCGTCGCCGGGACCGCCGGAGAGACGGTCGACACCGCCGCCCCCGCCGTACAGCCGATCGTTCCCGTTGGCGCCCACCAGCTGGTCACTCCCGTCCCCACCGAGGAGCACGTCGTTCCCGTCGCCGCCGGTGATCTGGTCGTTGCCGCCGAGGCCGAAGATGATGTCGTCACCTCCGAGCCCGGCGATACGGTCGGCCCCGGGCGAGCCGCAGATCACGTCGTTGCCGGCCGTGCCCAAGATGTCGCCCGCACCCGAGATCGTGCAGCGCACCACGGAGGTGGTGGCGCGCGCCGTGTTCGGTCGAGGGCCCGGATCCGCTGTCGCGGACGACACCGTGGCGGTGTTGGTGAGCGAGCTGCCCGGGGCGACGTCGTGCACCTGGACCGAATAGGTGAACGTGGCCGTGGCGTTGGCCGCCAGCGACGGCATCGTGCAGATGAACGGGTCACCGGTGCCGCAGGTGAACCCCGGCCCCGCCGGGGTGCCGACGAGGGCGACGCCGGCCGGTAGGTCGTCGCTCACCACCACGCTCTGGGCGGTGCCGGGTCCGGCGTTGGAGACCGTCACCGTGCAGTTGATGATGCTCGATGGTGCTACGGGCCCCGGGTCACAGGTCTTGGCGATCGACAGGTCGGCCCCGGGGTTGAAAACGCTGGTCTCGCCGGGGGCGCCGCAGGCGCCGCCGACGGGCAGGTTGTTGGCGTCGCCGCTGTAGAACGCCCGCCAGAAGTAGCTGCCCCCCGTCGCCGGTGTGAAGGTCTCCGAGGTCGCCGTCCCGCTCGACGCCGAGGTCAGGGTCAACGGACGGTTCGACGACACGAAGATCTCGTTGGCGCAGGCCGCGTCGCTGTACAGCCGGAAGGTCACCGTCCCCGCCCCCGCCCCCACCACCGGGTTCACCAAACCCGTCACCGTCGCCGTGTCACCGATCGCCCCACCCACCGTCGCGTTGGTGGCCTGCGTCGCGATAGCCGGCTGCGACGGCGCGACGGCGCTGGCCAGGATGTCGAGGGTCCAGCCGTCGGCAATTCGGCAGTTGTCCGGGCCGGGGTAGTCGTCGACCACGTACAGGCTCCACGTGCCGTTGGGGGCGGTCCCGTTGAACGTCGAGAGCGCGGTGTTCGCGGATGGCGCGGGGGCCGGGGCGGGGAAGAGGTCGACGCCTTGAGAGTTCGGCTGCTCACCGAGGTCGTCGTCATCGTCGGTGGGCCGGTAGGTGCCGGCGCTGAGCTGGGTATCGGCGGGCAGCGGGTTGGGGGCCTGGTCGTCGAGCGTGATGTTGATCGGCCCGAACTGGAGGGGCGGGACGTCGACGTTGGTGCCGCCGACGTCGGAGTAGATGACGGCGGTGGCGCCGGTCGGCCCCACGAGCATGATGTCGACGTCCTCGGGGAAGGCGTAGTCGTTGCCGCGAGCCGAGCAGTCCATGCCGTTCAGCGTCACGTTCACGTCGGTGACGGTGCCGCTCAGCCCGGAGACCACGATGTTCGAGGGGTACAGCGGGCTGGGTGTTGGCCCTGGGACGCCGGGACCCGGGCCGGGCAAGTTGATGGGGGCGGGGTTGGTGAACGTCTGGGCGTCCGCCGGTGCCACCATCCACCACGTCGACCACGCGATCACAGCCCCTGCTGTGAATAGCCTTCCCCTGCCCTTCATCGCACCGTCCCCCCCGTTCGCGCCCGTCGTGCAATGCGGTCGCGGGCCGAGGTTTACCACAACGCATCGTGGACGTCACCGGATCGGTCCGGCAGTACCTGGAAACAAGGAGGGCCGTCCCTCCCCGGCACCCGGCTGCGGTCCGCCACCCTGTCCCGGCACCACTCGGTACGCCTCGTCTCTCTCGGACTGTGCGCTGTGCTCATCTGCGAGTGCCCAGGTCGCCCCTCAGCCTACGAGCGCGAGTTGTCGAGTGAACCAACGCCATCACCAGCCGATCTCGTGAGCCCCATCAGCGGCTCGGGCTGCACTCGCAGTGAAAGGTGCACGGTGCCGGGACATTGCCGGCGGGCACCATGGAGTCCGCAACCGGCCACGCGCCGTCGTTGTACGAGGCGATTTTTACGAGTCAACGCACGTCAGCGAGCGCAAGGTGGCGGGCCGCTCGGCCCGGCATGGACCAACATGACGCATGCAGGTATGGACACTGGCGACGTGGACGGTACGGCCGGGCCTGGAGAGCGACTTCATCGCGGCGTGGGAGGCGCTCGGCGACTGGACGGTCCAAGCGTTTCCCGATGCTCACGGGACGCTGGTCCGAGATGCTCGACAGCCCAACGTCTTCATCAGCTTCGGGCCGTGGCCGGACCGCGACACCGCCGAACGGTGGAGGAGCTCCCCCGGGTTCCGTGAGCGACTCTCCGTTATCGAGGAGACGCTCGAGCTCTTCGACCCGAGCCTGTTCGACTTCGTCGCGGAGCGCCCGTAGGTCCGCCCCCCGTCACGAGGCGGCCTGCGCCCGGCTGATCCGGTTGGCCAGACGCATGACCCGCGGCACCCGGCGCACCAGCTGCACGACGGCGCGATCGGTCAGGCGCATGTGATCGCGGGGTCCGTCGAGGTCAGCAGTCGCCGCCGGAGCGTCGCCGACCGCGAACAGCCGCCATTCCCCCGGGACCCCCCGCAGCTCGTGCACGCCGCGATCCGTGAACTGCATCTGCGATCCGACCACGAGGTCGTGCACGGTCCCCGAGACGAGGACCTCCCCGGGCTTGGCCTGCGCCATCACGCGGGCCGCGATGTGGACGGCGATGCCGCCGATGTCGTCCGCGCCGATCTCGCACTCGCCCGTGTGGATCCCGATCCGGACACCGAGGCCCAGCTCCACGATCCCCGCCCGCAGGGCTTCGGCGGCCGCCACGGCACGGGCCGGGCCGCCGAACGTGGCCAGCACGCCATCGCCGGTCGACTTGACGAGCCGACCCCCGAAGCGGGGGATCTCGCGGTGCAGGACGTCATCGTGGCGCCGCAGGAGCGACGTCCAGGCGGCGTCGCCCAGATCGGCGGCCCGCTCGGTGGACCCGACGATGTCGCTGAACAGCACGCTGGCCAGGACACGGCCCGCCTCGACGACCGAGCGGGAGCCGGTGACGAACTCCTCGACGGCGTCCACGGCGGGATCGGGGTCGCCGAGCCAGAAGGCGTGGTCGGAGCCGGACAGCTCGACGAGCCGGGCATCGCGGATCAGCCGGGCCGTGTGGCGGGCCAGCTCGACGGGGACCACGTCGCCCGTGCGGTGAAGCACCAAGGTGGGGACGTTGATCGACCCGAGCACCGACGAGACGTCGGTGGCCAGCGCCGCCTGGAGCAGCCCGCGCGCCATCCCCGGGCTCGCCGCGGATCGTTCGAGGACGCCCGCCAGCCGCCGCTGCACGGCGCTGTCGCGCAAGCTCGGCGCGAAGATGCGCAGCACCGCACCCTCACCCCAGTGGTCCGGGACCGTCTCGATCGCGGCCAGATCCCTTTCCCAGACCGGACACCGTTCCTCGTACGCCTCGGCGGTCATGCCCATCTCAAGGGCTTCGTCGAGCGTCGGGATGGTGATGCGCGTGACGGCGCCATAGAGGATCAGCCGCTCGACCAGCTGCGGGGCCGTCGCCGCCAGGTAGGCGGCGCTCGCGCCCCCTTCGGAGAAGCCCATGACGACGGCCCGCTCCGAGCCGGCCGCCGCAAGCACGCAGCGGACGTCACCGGCCCGCTCCTCCACGGTCGGCACGTGCGGCAGCGGGTCGGACAGCCCCGTCCCCGGCTTGTCGAAGAAGATGACGCGGGCGAAGGAGGACAGACGCTCCATGAAGCGGACGAACCCGGGCTCCGCCCACATGAGCTCGAGGTGGGAAATGAACCCGGGGATGTAGATGAGGTCGCGCGGTCCGGTGCCGAACACCTGGTAGGCGATGGCGATCCCATCGGGCCGCTGCACGTAGCGGGTGGTGGGCACGTCCATCGCCATCGGCCCCGAGGCTACCCATCGCTGGCGGCGGCTGGTCCCCGAGCGACCCGGAGCGGCCCTGACGTCGACTTCGTCCTCGTCAGCCGACCTGGCCGGGCACCACCCGGTACGCCTCGTCTACCTCGGGATGTGCGCTGTGCTCACCTGCATGTGCCCAGGTCGGCGCCGAGCGTAGAAGCGCAGTTATCGAGTCGATCGGACGAAGGTCGTGGGGCAGAATGAAAGACGCGTCGGCTTGATTCTGGGAGATGCCAGAAGTAGAGCCCCGCGTTGACCGGCGCTAACATCTCGGACGTGGCGATGCCCGTCGTCGCTGAGGTGAGGTTGAGGCTCCGGTTCGACGACACGAAGATCTGGTTGGCGCACGCTGCATCGCTGTACAGACGGAACGTCACCGTCCCCGCGCCCGCCCCCACGATCGGGTTCACCAGATTGGTCACCGACGCCGTGTCGCCGATCGCTCCGCCGAGGGACGCGTTGGTCGCCTGGGTGGCGATGGCCGCTGCGCGGCAGCCGACGCCTGCCCCGTCGTGGCCAACGCGCCGTACACCAGCGCCAAGCAGCCGACCAGCGCCACCCGGTGGCGCCTGCAGTGCGTCGAAGAAGCTCCGTCGTGCATGTCGCCCACCCTCCCTACGACCCCAAGCTGCGTACGGGGCCCCGCTCCTGTGCGAGCCTGGCACGTCTGGAGGGGCACTGCGCCCGAAGTCGGCGAACCACGTAGCGCGTCGGGCGCCTCGGCCATACCAGCGATCGGTGAGGCGTCTTGCGCCCGCCATCCGCGATTTCCACCACCGACGGCAGGGCCTATCGGCTGTCAAGGCCCGACACCACGCCCTTCGCAGATGAGATGGGCAGCCGTATCCCCGCAGCCGTTGCCGGCGGGCGAACCACCGCGCAACGATGCCGGCTACGGGCGGCCGGGACGGCTCGCGGGCGGGCCCGAGCTGGGCGGTGATGATGAAGTCGGCGGCGTAGGAGTCGTTGGCGCCGCTCCGGGCCGGGTGGTCGCTGTGGCTCCTGGAAGCGTGGCCGTCGTTGCTGCGGTGGGCGGGGTCGCGGTGCTGCTCGTCGTAGCGGTCCCGGCAGCAGTGGTCGAGGTGGCGTCGGGCGCCAGCAATGGCGCGTCCGGTTGGGTAGCTGCGGGACCGCTGTCGTCGGGAGTGTCGGTGGCTTCAATCGTGGAGGTGGTCGTCGGGTCGGGCTCAGTGGGGTCGCTGTCGCCGAGGTTGAGGGGGCCGGCGTCGTTCCTGTCGCGGGTGGGCCGATCGAAGACATCCGCCTGCCGAGGGCTGTTGTCGTTGCCCCCGACGATGAAGATGGCGAGAACGGCGGCGGAGACGAGCCCAGCGGTTGCGGTCCTGATCGCGAACGGGGCGACGGCGCTCACTCGATCTCGGCGGTCCTCCGTTCGCGCTCGGCGGGCGAGACGGGCCGACAGCTCAGTTCGCTGGTTCAGCCATGCCATGTAGGGCGAGCACGTGAAGACGAGAGCTTGCCAGGCCGCGACCCCTGCCAGTGGAGCCCGGCCGCCGTGGAGCGCCACGGTCACGGCGATCGCGGCGAGGATGGCAGCGAAGGCGGTCTCCACGCGGGTCTCTCGGAGGGCCTCGATGAGTCGTCCGCCCGGGTGCCACTTGGGTGTGCGCAGGAACACCCCATCCCGGCGTACCAGTCCGCGGATGCAGGCCAGCGCCGTGGTCCACGACAAGGACAGCCAGGTGGCGAACGCCAGCACCGACCGCCGCAAGCCGACGCCGGTGAGGACGCGCAACGCCCACAGTGCTCGGAGGAGCCCGGCACCGATCAGCGCGACCGGGACGAGGACGAGGGCGCCGGTCAGCGCACGAAGCCCGATGCCCCCGGCGGTCACCGTGAGAGCGGCACTGATCACGAGCAGTGCGGCGAAGGCCAGGCCGGCGAGGTCGCCGAACCACTGGAGCCCACCGAAGAGGTAGTCGAGGCGTTGGACGATGGACAGCTTGTTGGTGGGGTTGCGGTCCCATGGCATCAGGGATCGCCAGTGCTTCCGCAGGATCTGCACGCCGCCGAAGCACCAGCGGAACCGTTGCTTCTTCAACGACGTGAACGTGAGGGGCATGATCCCCTTCCCGTAGGTGTCGTTGACGTACAGACCTGAGTGGCCAAGGCGCAGCATCCGCAGCGACGCCTCGGCGTCTTCGGTGATGCACCACTCGTCCCACCCGCCGATGTCTTCGAGCACGCCGCGGCGGATGAGGCCCATCGTGCCGCCGAAGATGATGGAATCCCGGTCGTTGCGCGAGGGCATCGCCGTCTCGAAGAAGTACTTGTAGGCGTCGTAGCACGCCGTCAGATAGGTGTCTCCCTCGTACTCGCGGTAGTCCTGGGGCGTCTGGACGAACGCGATCTCCCGGTCGGCGAAGTGGCCGACGAGCGCCGCGAGGTAGTTCGGCTGCACGAGGTAATCGGCGTCGACCACGCCGATGATCTCCGCCTCTGGTGCGGTGTGCTCGTGCAGCACCAGGTTCAGGGCCCCGGACTTGAACCCCGGCCACGGACTGACGTGCACGAAGCTGACCCGCGGGCGGCCCGTGCAATACTCCTCGACCGGCCGCCACGCCGCCTCGTCCTCGGTGTTGTTGTCGATGACAACGATCTCGAAATGCGGGTAGTCGAGTGCTTCGAGCGAGCGGATCGTCTCGATGAGCATGTCGGGCGGCTCGTTGAACGCCGGGACATGCAGCGACACGAACGGGCGGTACGTCGGATCGTTGAGCGGCACCGGCCGCTTCCACCGCTGCCGGCACGCCACATCGATGCTCTCGAACGCAAACGTCACCGAGATCGTTATCGCGAACGCCTCCAGGACGAGAAGCAGGAATGACGCCACCATCCCCATCGCTGAAAGCCCGCCCGCGAACGTGGCCTTCGCCGCGAGGCCCAGGTACGAGACCGACGCGAGCAGCAGGGCCGAGAAGAACACGTGGCCCACCGGGTTCCACAGCGGACGCGCCCAGACAACCAGCGCCCCGGCCAGGACCAGCGCCACCTGCGCCACCACGACGTATCGGGTCGGCAGCGCGAGCGCGCGACTCGCGAGCTCGCCCGCCAGCACAGCCCAGCCGACAAGTGTCCCGATGGACGCTGCTCGCCTGGCCCCCCGCACCCGGTGACCCACCGTCACCAGCATCGGAGCGGCGAGCACAAGCGCAGTGAGCCCGGTCAGAACGACAGTGACGAGCATGGGTCTCCTGCGTCTCGGTGGACAGGCCCACACACGCGACGTCAACCTATCGGCCAGCCACCGACGTCGCGCCCGTCGCTGCGCTCGGACTCACCCTCCAGCCTGATCGGTCTCCTCGCGGTTCCCGGTAGAGCGCAACGGGCTGAGGTGGGATCAGCGAAATGGACCGCGGATCGGGCTCGGTCGCCCTGGGGCTCCGACGGTCAGGTCCTGAGCAGATGCCTGGACCCTGTTGCTCCAGCGCTTGGGCGAGGCTGAGGGGCAACGACGCACGTGCGCTCTCGACCTCGGTGCTGGCCTCGGCGTGACGAGAGCGCGACGTCGGGGTCTTCGTGGCCGTCGTCACCGCCTGGGCCCATCGCACCCCACTCGCGTGGGATGTCCTCGACCGGCGAGAAGGGGCCGTTCGGCCCATGGCCTTCTGACGAGACCGGGCTGCACACTGGGGCCCTGGGGCCAACTCTGCGGCGCCACCAGGGAGCGCCTCACCCATGATGTCCAAGTTGGCTGTTGTCACGGTCCTCTTCCTTCTCCTGCTGGGCTCGCCTGGCGTCAGCGGGGCGACGCCGTCATTGGGCGCCCAACGCCCAGAGCCGTACATCGTGGTGCTGCGCGACGGGGTCGACCCGGCCGAGGTGGCTGACGCGCACGCCCGCCGAATGGGCGCGGAAGTGGGCCACGTCTATCGGGCAGCGCTCAGCGGCTACGCCGCCCGCATACCCGCTGGCCGGCTGGCCGCCCTGCGGGCGGACCCCCGGGTGGCCTACGTGGAGCCTGATGGTGGTGTGGCCGCCACGGGTCAGACGGTTCCGTGGGGCATCAACCGCATCGACGCCGATATCAACTCGACCCTTGCCGGCAACGGCGCGGGGGCGGTGGGCACAACCACCGCCTACGTCATCGACACCGGCATCTCCGCCCATTCCGACCTCCATCTCGTCGCCCACGGCAACTGGACTGGCGACGGCAAGAACTACGACTGCAACGGGCATGGCACCCACGTTGCCGGCACGGTGGGGGCGAAGGACAACGCCGAGCATGTCGTCGGGGCGGCTCCGGGTGTGTCGCTGGTCGGGTTGAAGGTCCTCACCTGCGACGGCAGCGGCGTCATGTCCAACGTCATCGCCGCCGTGGACTGGGTGACGAGATACGCGCAGAAGCCGGCCGTGGCCAACCTGAGCCTCGGTGGACCGGCGCTGCGGTCACTCGATGACGCAGTGCGCAAGTCGGCGAGCGCTGGCGTGCTCTACGTGGTGGCCGCCGGGAACAACGGGACCAATGCCTGCAAGTCCTCGCCCGCTCGGGCCGGGGCCGGCACGAACAACGGGATCGTCACCGTGGCGGCCACCGGCTCGGACAACCGCGAGGCCCCCTGGAGCAACTACGGCTCTTGCGTCGACATCTGGGCACCGGGGGTCAGCATCCTGTCCACCTACAACAACGGGGGCACGGCCACCATGTCGGGCACCTCGATGGCCTCCCCCCACGTGGCCGGTACCGGCGCCCTCTACCTGTCGAAGAACACCGCCGTCGCTTCGTCCAGCGCCGAGGCAGCTCTGAAGGTCAACGTGCTGTCCCCGGGCACCAGCAGCAAGGACGGCCGAGCGGTCAAGATCCTGTATGCCGGCAAGTACTGAGGTGCGGAGCGAGTCGACCTCGACCTGCTGCGGTGGACGTCCGATGTGGGCGGACGGGCAGGAGAAGAAGGCCTTGTCGGCTCGTCCATCGGAGCACCCGCCGAAGTCCGGCGTGAACCAGCTCCATGAGCAACTCCCGCGGAGTTCACCTGAGCGCAGGGGTCGGGTAGCACTCAGGCGCCGAGCCCGCGACTCGAGGTCCTGGTGAGCCCGTTCGATCTTCCGGTCCATCCCATCGCGGTGCACTTCCCGCTGGCGATGCTCACTGCAACCTGGGTCTGCCTGCTGTGCCGGTACGGGTTGCGAGACGCGCGCTGGGCTGACCGGGCACGAGGGTTCGAGGTCATCGGTGTGGCGACCTTGCCCCTCACGATCCTGGCTGGATTCGTCGATACCCGCGGGTTCGGGTTCGTCAGCGACGCCCGCTGGGACCGGCCCCTGGTCTGGCACGCCATCGTCTCCATCGTCGCGGCAGGGGCCTTCGCCGGGCACTGGTGGTGGCACCGCACCGAACGGCCAACCTCGACCCGATCGGCCGTGACCGACCTCGGCTGGGCCACCGTTGGCCTGTGGGGTCTTGTCCTCGCGGGGGCGATCGCCGGCGAGATGGTGTACGCAGCATGAAGCGGACCGCTGCGCTCATCGCCGGGCTGCTCATCGTCGGAGGCATCGCGTGGACGGAGGTAGCGCACGCCGCGCTCAGCCAGGTCCGAGTCGGCAACTTCTACTACGAAGACGCCACCGTCGGAGATGGCGAGATCCAGATCCGCCAGGGCGACCAGCTCCGCTTCATCGTGGAGGACGACGGCCCCGGCACGCCGCACAGCGTGGAGGTCGACGCGCTGGGCATCCACTCCGGCGGGCTCTCCACGGGCGACACCTACACGACCCCGCCGATCCAGCAGACCGGCTCGTTCAGGCTGTATTGCAAGCTCCACGAGAACCGCGAGCACGTGACCACCCTCGTCGTCCGCGCCGGCACCACCTCGCCCACGACGACCACGGTTGCGGCTGCCACACCCGCACCCGCGCCCCCGACCACCGCCGGCGGGTCGAGCACCTCGACCAGTGCCCAACCCCCTCCGCCTCCCAGCGACTCGCCCGGCGCCACCGGAACAGATGACACGGGCGCCCCAGCAGCCGCTGACACGACCGGGGGCGCGACGATCAACCCAGCGGACACGACCGCTGACGCGACGATCGACCCTGCGGACACGACCGACACCACGCTCGCGTCCGGTCTGGGTCGCGCCTCGGCCAAGGATCTCCATGCGCGGCCCGTCGGTGCCGATTCGCTGGAGGCGTCCCTCGGTCGCCCGCCAGCGACACGCGGGCCATGGACCCGATCCGTCAGGATGGCGCTCCTGGCGCTGGTTCCGCTCCTCGGTGCCGCGGCGATGGCCCTGACACGGTTTGCGCGAGCGCCCGACCTCGCAGGCTCGGTCGACCCGACCTCATCACGCCCCCCGAGCCTCGATGCCCGGGATGGTGCTCGCGGGGTTCTCCGCGAACGACCGCTACGGGCGGACTCGGACGCGAGGGACAGACCGCCTCAGCAATGACCCCGGCGCGGCTCCTCGCGGGCAGTCCCTGTCGCTCGTGTCCCAGTCGCTCGTCCCCTCTCGCACGGACGGCCTCAGAGCGCTCGGTGCTGACCCGTCGAAGACCTGCAGAGCGAGCGGCCGCCAGCAGCAGATCCCGAATCACCGCAGTTGATTCGTCACCTCCCGGCCGTGACGTCGGAGGACCATTGCTCGTGGGCGGCGATGGAGGGGGGCGCTCGTCGAGCTGCCGGACGAGGTTCCGGCCCTGTGCGACAGCTCACGATCCAGTGAGAGCAGCTGCCGCCCGTGGCCGAGAGGCCCCTGAAACGAACTCTGCATGGTCGCCAACGCGATGGTTCACGACAGTTCCGAGCGGCGTCTCGTCGTTGCACTCGGTCCGCAGCATCTGCAGGGTGGAAGTGGTCAGTTCCATGGGGCAGCATTTGCAGCGTGCCTGGCCGGGTGAGCATGCAGGAATCGCTGTATCCGGAGACGACCTGCTTCGGCTGTGGGCATGGGAATCGAAGGGCTTCCACCTGCGCAGCTATCGGGACGGTGACCTCACGGTCGGCGAGTTCACTCCGCGTGCTGAGTACGACAACGGCTTCGGCTTCCTGAACGGCGGCATCATCACGACACTGCTCGACTGCCACGGAGCCGCTGCTGTCGTGTGGGAAGCCACAACGGGGGTGGCACGCTGAGCCCGGAGCGCCAGCGGCGTTCACCACGGCCGGCTTCGACGTGCGATTTCTGCGACCGACGCCGCTAGGCCGCCTCCTTCAGCTTACGGCGAGCCCGGAGAGCATCGACGAAACGAAGATCATCGTCGGGTCCCAGCTCGAAGTCGACGGCAAGCCACGGGCGGCCATGACCGCGACGTAGCGTCCCTTCCGTGTCAACGGCCAAGTCGTGGTCCCCGGTTGTGGCCATGTAGAAGTCCCCACTCCTGCTGAGCTTTGGAACCGTCCTCCTGGATGGCCGTAGGGGCTTTCGGGGAGGGCGGGCGGGGTGAGGTGCGGGCGATCCGCGCCGCTCAGGGCTTCTTGGGTGTGCGGTCACCTCCTCGAGCGCGGGCCTCGCGCATGCGGAACGATTCGCCGTCGGTGACGACGACGACGCTGTGGTGCACGAGACGGTCGAGGAGGCTGGCGGCGGTGGTGTGCTCGGGGAGGAACCGGCCCCATTGGTCGAAGGGCCAGTGGGTCCCACGTCCCCGCAACAACCGCCCCAGATGTCGGGGTGAGGATGCTGACGAACAGGTCTCCCATGCTGGCCCCCTGGGGCATCGGACCGCCGGTTTCGAGGTGGCACAGCGGGCAGAGCGCAACCTTGTCGGCCATCACTGCGTTGGACGGAGACAGCGGACACGTCCAGAGCGGTCGATCTCTGTTCGCCCTGGTCAGAGCACCAGATCCCTAGTGCTCTGACCACAAACGTTCGCGCGGGTGGGTCAGGCCGCTCGTGAGGCTGGTCGTCCCCATCGGCGGCCTTTCTCGGCTCGGACTCGTGCTCGTTCTCGGCGCTGGGCGGCGAGGAGCTCGGGGGCCCGGGCGTGTGCGTTGCGCCAGCGGAGGTGGTCGTGGAGCCGGCGGGTGAGCACGACGTGGTTGGCGTGGTTCGAGTTGTTCAACACGAACTCTCGTAGCGGCCCGAAGTGCGCTTCGATCGGGTTCGCCCAGGAGCTGT
>JAUXRW010000025.1 GCA_030681555.1 Acidimicrobiales bacterium | reverse complement strand
TGGCACCCCGGGCCCTCCCCGAGGTACACCCAGTCGATCAGGACAGTCCGCCCGTCTTCAGCAGTGCCCAGGTTCGAGGCCTTCCAGTCACCGTGCAGGAAGCACGACGGCGTGGCAGCGAGGGCGTCGGCGAGCACGCCGATGTCCCGCTGCAGCTCGCGGATGCCGGCGCACACGTCGCGCGGTGCCAGCTGCTCCAGCCTCGCCAGACCGTCGGAGACGATGGGCACCACCGGCTCGGGTGAGGGCGACGCCAGCTCGGCGGCGATGGTTGCCGGACCCATGAGAACCCACCGCGTCCCGTAGGGCAGGAGCCCCAGGTCGTCGCGCCACCCCCACGTGCTCGCGCACATGCCCGCGAGGTGATCCACGAAGCGCTCGTGCTGCTCCCCGCCGAAGGGCCGGTCGTCGGTCGTGGCCAGGTCGCCGGTGACGTCGCGCATGAGCACGGCACATCCCCACCCGTTGCGCCCCACCCCCCGGGCCATCCCCACCACGGCGTGGTCGATCACTTCGGCGGCGGCGTCGAACAGCCCGGCGCCGTAGGCGAGCAGCGTGCGGCTCCCGAGGTCGCCATAGGCCCGCATCGCGAAGTCGTCGTCGGCGTGCAGGTACTTCACGATGTGCGGCTCACCGTCGATCCACGCCCGCTCGAAGCCGGCCGTCGAACGCCGCACCGCCGGCGCGAACGGCTCACGCCGGGTGGCGCCGGCAAGCAGCTCGTCGACCGAGTCGAAGATCCTCCTCGAGACCATGACCCCATCGTGGTGCACGCACCCTGCAATCGCCCTGCAGCGACGTCGCGGCGTCGCTGCAGGGCGATTGCAACCAGCGGGGCGCATGGTGGTCCCAACAACGACAGCAACCCTGGAGGGCACATGACCACCACCGACACCGACCCCACCGCCGTCGAGGACTTCCTCGGACAGGTGGTGGGCGACGCCGCCACCGCCTTCCACGCGGCCACGGTGGTCCTCGGTGACCAGCTCGGCCTGTACCGGGCGCTCGCCGAGGGCGGGCCGGCCACGCCGGCGGAGCTGGCGGAGCGGACAGGCTGCGACGCCCGCTACCTGGAGGAGTGGGGCAACGCCCAGATCGCCGCCGGGTACTGCGAGTACGACCCCTCCTCGGGACGGCTCGAGCTGACCCCGGCCCAGGCGACCGTGCTCACCGACGAGACCAGCCCGGCGTTCGCCACCGGCCTCTTCATGGTGGCGGCCGTGGCCCTCAAGGACGAGGAGCGCCTCAATCGCGCCGCGGTCCGGGACGGGTCCGGCGTCGCCTGGCACGCCCACCACGACGACCTCTTCTCCGGTACGGAGCGCCTCTTCAAGCCGGGCTACACGACCAACCTCGTCGAATCCTGGATCCCGGCCCTCGTCGGCATGGAAGCTCGCCTGGCCTCGGGTGCGGCGGTCGCCGACATCGGCTGCGGCCACGGCGCCTCCACGATCGTGATGGCCCAGGCCTACCCGAACAGCACGTTCGTGGGCTTCGACTACCACCCCGAGTCGATCGAGGTCGCCCGGAAGCGCGCCGTCGAGGCCGGCGTCGCCGATCGCACCCGGTTCGAGGTGGCGATGGCCGCCGACTATCCGGGGGCTGACTACGCCCTGGTCTGCGTGTTCGACGCCCTGCACGACATGGGCGACCCCGTGGCGGCCGCCACCCACGTCCGCTCGACGCTCGCCGAGGACGGGAGCCTCCTCCTCGTCGAGCCCATGGCGGGCGAGTCGGTGCTCGAGAACCGCAACCCCATCGGCAAGCTCTTCTACTCCGCAGGGCTGTTCCTCTGCGTCCCGAACGCCCGCTCCCAGGGGGGTGTGCAGGAGCTCGGGCCGCAGGTCCCCGAGGCCACCTGGCGAACGCTGCTGGGCGAGGCCGGCTTCACCCGCTTCCGGCGGGCCGCAGAGACCCCGTTCAACCGGGTCTTCGAAGCCCAGCCGTAGCAGGTCGGCCCTCAAACCACGCCAGCCGCTCCCTCGGTTGATGCCCCTGGCTGGGCCAATGCTTGACGCCATCTCCGTACATCTCGTGACGTCAAACCTATGTTTCGATTTCCCCCCCACCGACCTCTCGAAACTCGTCCTCCTGTGCAGTCGCATCACCACGTGATCCACGACCGTCGCTGGGAGATCGAGCTCCTCGCGACGGGAACCGTCGAGGTCACCAAGCCTGACGGTCGAGTGCACACCAGCGATCCACCCCTCAGACCTGGACAGGTGTAGGACTTCCCCCACCTCGCTCGATGGGAGGGTGGTGAGCGACGTCTCCTTCTCGGTGCCGGATCAGCGGCGTGGGCTCGTGGCCCTGTACGACTCGGCGTTGCCCGAGGTGTACGGGTACTTGGCGTCGCGCTGCGGGTCCGCGTCCAGGTCGGCACCTACGACTCCGCCAACATCTACAACCACGCTCCCGGCGACCAGTCGCTCTACGTCATCACCGCCGACCCGCAGTCCGTCTGGCGGCGCTGCCAGGGCGCCGGCCTCGAGGTCATCCTCCAGCCCCACGAGCCCGACCACGACCCCGGCGGCATGAGCTTCGGCGTGCGCGACCGCGAGGGCAACATCTGGACCTTCGGCACCTACGGCGGCGAAGGCTGAGTTGAGTGTGAGTCGAGGCGTCTTCGCACCGCGAAGGCACAGCAGCTACAGACCGCCAGCTACCTCATCGGCTGGTACCGCAGCGCCACGGCGCCCGAGGGAGCTCCAGGCGGCTCACGAGCTGCAGGTCGACGGGCTTCGAGAGCACGGCGAACAGGATCGGTTCGTGGCCCGCGAGCCTGGGCATGACCACGAGCTCGTACTCGTCGATCAGTCCCAGCTCCGCCAGCGTCAGCGGGAGCGTCACGCCTCCCTGAGCAGGCCGTTGCCGCGCTCCTGCTTGAGCTGACGAACGGCGTCGGCCAGATCGCCGCGCACGAGCTTGGCGTTCCAATCGACCTCGTGCAGGGTGCTCGACACGACGTACTTCGTCGCCTCGTTTGATCACACAGAACTCGATCGCGCCGGCGATCTCGAAGGCACCCGGATCCGACGCGGCACGACGGCCTCGCCGGCATAGGGGCCAGCCAGGTCAGGCGGGGTCGCGCAGCTTGGGCAGCTCGAGCCCGGCGACCCTACGTCCGCACAGCGCGAGCACCAGGTCCTGGGCCGGCGCCCGCACCGGGGTCCCCGAGCCGAACGACCACGCGATGTCGGTCGCCGTGAGCGCCAGGCCGTCGGCGCTCGTGCCGAAGCGTTGGTGGACACCGGGGGCAGTGAGGCCGTCCAGGATGATCCGCATCGTCTGATCCGGCGTCACGCGCTCGGCCCTCAGCGGAGCCGTGACGTCGAGGCCGTGCACCACGACGTGGTTGAGCGCGCCGGCGAACCCGCCGCCTGGTGGCGCCCACCGCCGCATCGTCCCGCTGCGCAGGTTCGCGAGCAGCGTCGTCCGGGGGAGCGTCGCGTCACGCGCTGCGACCCGGTCGGAGACAGCGGTGAAGTCGAACGCCGCATCGCGGAGCATCGCTTCGAACTCCTCCGTCGAGTAGCGCGCCGCCATCGTCAGGTGGGCGATCACCTCGCGCACCCGCCAGCCGGTGCACATCGACGCTGTGTCCCACGCCGCCTCCGGAAGCGACTCGAGCAGCGCGGCGAGACCATCGAGCTCGGCCGCCACCAGGGGTTGGAGTTCGTCGTCGGTCACGGGTCGATCACCTGCGTCAGGCGGATGTTGTTTCCCGACGGGTCGCGAAACGACGTGTCGATGCCGTAGGGCTGGACCGTGGGCGGGTCGTTGAACACGACGCCGCGCCCTGAGAGCTCGTCGTAGGCGGCCTGGCAGTCGTCGGTCTCGAGGAACAGCGTCCCGCCCGCCCCCTTCGCCACGAGCTCGGCGAGCTGGGCGCTGCTCGCGGCATCCAGCATCGGTGCCGCAGGGACCGGCATCAGCACCAGTCCCCTGTCGTCACCGGCCGGGCCGACGACGAGCCACCGCATGCTCCACTCCGCCATCGTGACGTCCGCTCGCACCTCCCAGCCGAGCACACGTGTGTAGAAGGCCAGCGCCTCCTCCTGATCGTGGACCCAGAACTGGGCGTTGGCGATGCTGATCACGGCTTCCTCCTTCGTCGGGGTCGACGCTACGAGGAGGGGGTCGTCGTCGCTTCTCGAAAGGTGCGGTTCTGTGGCCGTCCGTACGCCTGGGCCACGCAGCCCGGGATCCGGATCTTGCGGTGCGCCGGGGGGAACGAGGCGCGGTAGGCGAGCGGGGCCACCCCGTAGACGCGGCGGAAGCTCCCCGTGAACGAGCCGACGCTCGACAGCCCGACGGCGAAGCAGACCTCGGTGACCTCCCGGTCGGTGTTCCGCAACAGGGCCGCGGCGCGCTCCATCCGGCGCGTGAGCAGGTACCGATGCGGCGGTTCGCCGAAGGCTCGGCGGAACTCGCGGCTGAAATGCGCGCGCGACAGCCCGGCGGCGGTCGCGAGGTCGGCCACCGTCAGCGGCTCGAAGTACCGAGCATCGGCGAGGTCCCTCGCGCGCAGGAGGTGACGGACCGGCGGAACCACGCCGGTCAACCGTCCCCGAGGTGGGGCGGGAAGCCGCCCGTGGCGACTGGGCCCCACCGGTCGAGGGTGATGCGGATGAGGCTCTTGCCCTGCTGCACCATCGCCTCGCGGTACTCCGCCCAGTCGGGGTGCTCGCCCGACGCAGCCCGGTAGTACTCGACCAGCGGTTCGAGGGCGTCCGGCAGGTCGAGCACCTCGGCCGTGCCGTCGACCTGCACCCATGGTCCGTTCCACTCGTCGGACACCACGCAGGCGGAGACCGCAGGCGCTCGACGCGCGTTGGCCACCTTCGCCCGGCCCGGGTAGGTGGCGATGCTGATGCGCCCCTCGGCGTCGGTGGCGAAGGTGGCGGGGGACATCTGCGGCGAGCCGTCGGAGCGCGTGGTCATCAGGACGAGGCGCCGCCGGTCCCTCAGGAAGGCGAGGAGCTCCGGGCGCTCGACGCAGCGGTTGCGGGCGACGGTGCGGGCCACCCGTCCACCCTGTCACAACCCGCATGTGGCAGGCGGACCTGGGGTGTTGGCCGCATGGAGTAGCCACCACGCGGGTAACGCAGGTCCATGCCCGCAACATCGCCCGGCGTGAAGTGCATCGATGTCTTCGCCGACGTCACCTGCCCGTTCGCGCACGTCGGCTTGCGAAGGATCATGGCGGAACGTGACGCCCGAGGCCGACGGGATGTCACGTTCCGGGTGCGGGCGTGGCCGCTCGAGAGGGTCAACGGGCATGCCGAGTCCGGGGCCGATCTGCAGCCAAAGGTCGTTGCGCTGCAAGGGTCCGTTGCGCCGGAGCTCTTCCGCAGCTTCGACCCGGCAACCTTTCCCACAAGCTCGCTGCGCGCGCTTGCCTGGGAAGCAGCTGCACACGCCGTCGACGTGCAGGTCGGCGAGCAGTTCAGCGCCTTGGTGCGCACGGCCCTGTTCGAGGACGGCGCAGACATCGCAAGCGAACGCGTGCTGACCGATCTGGGCGCGGACCTACCGGTCAGTGCGCCGAACGAGGAGCGGGTCCTGCGCGACTGGGAAGAGGGCCAGAGGCGCGGCGTCGAGGGGTCGCCGCACTTCTTCGTTGACGACGCAGACTTCTTCTGCCCGTCCATGAGCATCACCCGCGAGGGCGGCCGGCTCGACATCGAGTTCGACGAGCCAGGGTTCACCGCCTTCCTCGATCGCTGCCTCGCCTGATCGCCTGACGGTACGGCGGCGTGCACTGGTCGAGCGCTCCGGACTACGGGCTCAGCGTCGTCGTCTTCCAGCGCGCCCTGGCGGTCGTCTACCTGCTCGCGTTCGTCGCCGCGGCACGGCAGAACCGGGCGTTGCTCGGCACCGACGGGATGCAGCCCGTCGACCGGTACGTCCGGACCGTCTCGTTCCGGCAATCGCCGAGCCTGTTCCACCTGCGCTCCTCCGACGCCTGGCTGCTCGGCGTGGCCTGGACCGGGGCCCTCGTGTCTGCCGGCCTGCTCCTCGGCGTCGCCGATGCCCTCCCTCGCGGTGCCTGCATGGCCCTCTGGGCTGTCCCCTGGGCGCTGTACCTGTCGATCGTCAACGTGGGGCAGACCTGGTACGCGTTCGGCTGGGAGACGCTGCTGGTCGAGGCCGGCTTCCTCGCCATCTTCCTCGGGCCGGCCGGCTCGGCGCCGACGCTCGTGCTCTGGCTGCTGCGCTGGCTCCTCTTCCGCGTCGAGTTCGGCGCCGGGCTCATCAAGCTCCGAGGGGACGCGTGCTGGCGCGACCTGACCTGCCTCCGGTACCACCACGAGAGCCAGCCGATGCCGGGGCCGCTCAGCTGGTGGTTCCACCACCTCCCGATGCCCCTGCACCGCGTCGAGGTGGCCGCCAACCACCTGACCCAGCTCGTCGTCCCGCTCGGGCTGTTCGCGCCCCAACCGGTGGCGCGGGTGGCGGCGGGGGTCATGATCGTCACCCAGCTCTGGCTGATGGCCAGCGGCAACTTCTCCTGGCTCAACGCCCTCACCATCGCCATCGCGCTGCCGGTCCTCGGCAACGACGTCTGGACGGCGCTGCTGCCCGCCGCACCCCCGGACGTCGTCGCGCCGCCGACGTGGCACCACGCGGTCGTGATCGGCCTGACTGCGCTCGTCGGCCTGCTGAGCGTGGCGCCGGTGCGCAACCTGCTCTCGCCGCGCCAGCGGATGAACACCGCCCACGACCCCCTGCGGCTGGTGAACAGCTACGGCGCGTTCGGGAACATCACGCGGGTCCGGCGCGAGGTGGTCGTCGAGGGCACCGACGCCGACGCGATCGCGCCCGACACCGAATGGCGCGAGTACGGGTTCCGGGGCAAGCCCGGCGACCCGCACCGGCGGCCCCCGCAGGTCGCGCCCTACCACCTGCGGCTGGACTGGCTCATGTGGTTCGCGGCCATCTCGCCCCGCTACGCCAGCGGTTGGTTCGCCCCGTTCGTCGCCCGGCTGCTCGTGAACGACCCGGCGACCCTGCGCCTCCTGCGGCACAACCCCTTCCCCGATCGCCCGCCGACCTACGTGCGGGCGCGCCTCTACGAGTACCGCTTCACCACCCGGGCGGAGCGCCGGGAGACAGGCGCCTGGTGGCACCGCGAGGCCCTCGGCACCTTTCTCGCCCCCGTGCGCCGAGCGGCCTCGACGCCGACCTCCGTACGGGACGGAGGGGGCTTGCCACGAGGGCAGCGCCCTGAGTGGAGTGAGGGCCCGGCGGTCTGAACCTGAAGCTAGGGAAACCGAAGCATCAACGCTGGTTGATGCACCAGGGAGAGTTGATGTAGGTTCCTGGCGTGTCCGCGGCCCACCTGAGCGCCGCTCAGCCGCCCGAGATCCTGGGGCTGCTGAGCGATCCCCTCCGGTGGCAGCTGGTCGGCGAGCTGGGACGGAGCGACCGCCGGGTGGGCGAGCTCGTGGAGCTGGTCGGCAAGCCGCAGAACCTCGTCTCCTACCATCTGGCGGAGCTGCGGCGAGCCGGGATCGTCAGCGGCCGGCGGAGCTCGGCCGACGGCCGTGACGTCTACTACCGCGTCGACCTCCTCCGCTGCCGCGACCTCCTCCGTGACGCAGGACAGTCGCTCCACCCGGCTCTCGCGCCGCCCCCCGCCCCGCACCGGGCGCGTCGGGGCGCCCGTCCGCGCCTCCTCTTCCTGTGCACCGGCAACAGCGCCCGCTCCCAGATAGCGCAGGCCCTCGTCGAGCACCACGCGGCAGGCGCCGTCGAGGCCCGCAGCGCCGGCAGCCACCCCAAGGCGCTGCACCTCAACGCCGTACGCGTCATGGCGGAGCGCGGCATCGACATCTCCGACCACACCACCACCTCCATCGCCCGCTTCGCGCGCACCCGGTTCGATCGGGTGACCACGCTGTGCGACAAGGTGCGGGAGGTCTGTCCGGAGCTCCCGGGCACGCCCGTGACGGCGCACTGGAGCATGCCCGATCCCGCCGCCGCCGGAGGCAGCGACGCCGAGACGTACCCCGCGTTCCGCCAGGCGGCCGACGACATCGAGGGCCGCGTGGCCCTGTTGCTGGCCGACCTGCAGATCCGACCTCTGGAGAGGACCCTCCATGCCTGACGCCGAGCTCGTGCACGTGCGCTACCTGGTCGACGACGTCGCCGCCTGCGTCGACTTCTACTCCCGTCACTTCGGGTTCACCGTCGGTATCTCGAGCCCGGCGTTCGCGGACGTCGTGCGGGGCAGCCTTCGGCTGCTGCTGTCGGGTTCGCAGAGCTCGGCCGGGAAGGCGATGACGGACGGCGAACGACCGAGCCCCGGCGGCTGGAACCGCATCCACCTTTTCGTCGACGACCTCGAGGCCGAGGTCGCCCGCCTCGCCGCGGAGGGCGTGCCGTTCCGCAACGAGGTCGTGACCGGCCCGGGCGGAGCGCAGGTGCTCGCCGTCGATCCGTCCGGGAACCTGGTCGAGCTCTTCCAGCCGGGTCCGTCGGTCCGTCCCGGTGACGCCCTGACCGGGTAGACCCACGGCCCGTGCCGCCTCAGAACGATGAGTCGGCGGGTGCCGCCCCTCTGACGCGACGACGGACGACAGGAGACGACCATGAGCGTGATCGCGACAATCAGCACCTCGGTGGACGGCTACGTCACGGGACCCGGGGACGGTCCGGGCTGCGGGCTGGGACAAGGGGGCGAGCGCCTGCACCACTGGGTGATGGGCGGTCCGTGGACCTACGGGAGCGAGCACGACCCGGCCGGGATGGCGGGACCGGACAAGGAGTTCTACGACGACCTGGTCGCCAACCTCGGGGCCGGCCTGTGCGGGCGAGGCATGTACGACGCAGCGGGCGCGTGGGGCGGCACCAACCCCTTCGACGGACCGCTGTTCGTCCTCACCCACCGCACCGAGGATGCGCCCGACCCGGCCACAGGCTTCGTGTTCGTCGACGACCTGGCGACGGCGATGCAGCTCGCGACGGCGGCGGCAGAGGGTCGGGACGTCTCCGTCGGCGGTGGGGCCGACCTGATCCGCCAGGCGCTGGCCGGCGGCTACGTGGACGAGATCGCGATGTCCATCGCGCCCGTCGTCCTCGGTGGAGGCAAGCACCTGTTCGAGGGCTTCACGCACGACATCGACCTCGAGATCACTCGGGTGTACACCTCGGAGCTCGCCACGCACGTCCGGTACGCCGTGAAGCGCCAGTAGCTTGCGTGGCGCAGGTGACCCATGCCGCCCGGGGGCGGTTGGCACGATCGGCCGATGCTCCGCGACCCGGTCGCGGGAGATGCTCGGCGCATGGCGGAATCGACGGCTCCGTGGGGCGACTACGACCGAGCGGACCCGTTCCCGGTGTTCGCAGACCTCTCGGACCAAGGGCCCGTGCACCCCGTCGTGCTTCGCGACGGCCACGAGGCGTGGGTAGTCGTGCGCTACGAGGAGGCCCGCGCCGCGCTCAACGAATCACGGCTCTCGAAGGACATGCAGGTCGCGCTGGCCGCCGGTCCGGACATCGTCGACGAGGGATTGCCGGGGCCCGCGTTCGCGCGCCACATGCTCAGCGCCGATCCGCCGGACCACACCCGCCTGCGCCAGCTGGTGGCCGGCCGCTTCGCCCACGACGCCGTCGCGGCCCTGGGGCCGCGCATCGAGGCGATCGTGGACGAGCTGCTGGAGGAGATCGCCGCGCTCGGCCCCGAGGCCGAGGTTGACCTGATGGAAGCCTTCGCCTTCCCGATGCCCTTCACGGTCATCTGCGAGCTGCTCGGGATCCCGGAGGAGCACCGCGCGCTACTCGGGACGAGCCTCGGCCTTCTGCTCCGACCGCTGACGACGCCCGCCGAGCTCGAGGAGGCCCGGCACGCTTCCGTCGACCTCGCTGCGGTGTTCGCGGCGGTGCTCGTCGCGAAGGAGTCGCAGCCGGGCGACGACCTGATCAGCGACCTCGTGCGAGAAGAGGCAGGCGGGCACCTCGACCGGATCGAGCTGCAGTCCACGTTGTTCAACCTCATCGTCGCGGGGCACGAGACCACGACGAACGTCCTCGGCAACGCCGTCCTCGCGCTGTTCCGGGACGAATACCTGCGGGCGCGCGTCGTGGACGATCTCGACCGCCTCCCGCAGGTGATCGAGGAGCTGCTGCGGCACGACGGGCCGGCCCACCACGCGACGTTCCGGTTCGCCACCCAACCGGTGGAGTTCGGCGGGGTGACCATCCCCGCGGGGGCTCAGGTGCTCGTGTGCCTCGCCGCCGCGAACCGCGATCCTCGGCGCTTCGACGACCCGGACGTCATCGACCCGGACCGGAAGGGATCCCGTCACCTCGCGTTCGGGCACGGCATCCACCACTGCCTCGGCGCGGGCCTGGCACGCGTCGAAGCGCGGGTGGCCCTCGGCGCCCTGCTCCGCCGCTTCCCCGACCTCCGCCCGGCCGGCGACCTCGCCGACCTGCGGTGGGATCGCGGCGACGGCGTCGTGCTCCGTGGCCTGTCCACCCTCCCCGTCGTCGCCGGAGCCGAGGCCACCGTCCGGACCGGCTGAAGCAGCGTCGGGGCGTAGCGAGCGACAGGGGCCCGTGGATCCGATACAACGGGGACAGGCGCCGGAGGGTGCCCCGGCTCGACCACCCCAGAGGAGCACGACGTGTCCGATGACGGCAGCGAGAGCGAGAACCCAGCGATCGACGCACCGGAGCCGAAGGGCACCCGGCCGAGGACCAACCGGGACTGGTGGCCCGAGCAGCTCGACCTGCAGGTGCTGCACCAGCACTCGCCCCGGGCCAACCCGATGGACGAGGGCTTCCGCTACAGCAAGGCGGTCGAGGGCCTCGACGCCGAGGCCGTGAAGCGGGACATCGTCGAGGTCATGACGACGTCTCAGGACTGGTGGCCGGCGGACTACGGCCACTACGGGCCGCTGTTCATCCGGCTGAGCTGGCACGCGGCCGGCACCTACCGCATCGAGGACGGCCGCGGCGGCGCCGGCGACGGCGCGCAGCGGTTCGCCCCGCTCAACAGCTGGCCCGACAACGCCAATCTCGACAAGGCCCGCCGGTTGCTCTGGCCGGTCAAGCAGAAGTACGGCGCCACGCTGTCCTGGGCCGACCTGCTGGTGCTGGCCGGCAACACGGCGCTCGAGTCGATGGGCTTCACCACGTTCGGGTTCGCGTTCGGGCGGGAGGACGTCTGGGAGCCGGAGGAGATCTTCTGGGGCCCGGAGGACACCTGGCTCGGCGACGAGCGGTACAGCGGAGACCGCGAGCTCGGCGGCCCGCTCGGAGCCGTGCAGATGGGGCTGATCTACGTGAACCCGGAGGGCCCGAACGGCAACCCGGATCCGATCGCCTCGGCCCGCGACATCCGCGAGACCTTCCGGCGGATGGCCATGGACGACACGGAGACGGTGGCGCTGATCGCGGGAGGCCACACCTTCGGCAAGTGCCATGGCGCCGGCGACCCCGACCTCGTCGGCCCCGAGCCCGAAGGCTGCCCGGTCGAGCACCAGGGGATCGGCTGGCGGAACGCGCTCGGCACCGGCAAGGGGAAGGACACGATCACGAGCGGGCTCGAAGGGGCCTGGACCCCCACACCGGTCACCTGGGACAACAGCTACTTCGAAACCCTTTTCGGCTACGAGTGGGAGCTCACCAAGAGCCCGGCGGGCGCCAACCAGTGGAAGCCGCAGGACGGAGCGGGCTCCGACGCCGTGCCCGACGCCCACGACCCCGTGGTGCGGCACGCGCCGATGATGGCCACGACCGACCTCGCCCTGCGGTTCGACCCGACCTACGAGCAGATCTCGCGCCGCTTCCTGGAGCACCCCGAGGAGCTGGCCGACGCCTTCGCCAAGGCCTGGTACAAGCTCCTCCACCGCGACATGGGGCCGGTCTCGCGCCTTCGGGGCCCGTGGGTCCCCGAGCCACAGCTGTGGCAGGACCCGGTGCCGCCCGTCGATCACGAGCTCATCGGCGACGCGGAGATCACCGCCTTGAAGGGCGCCATCCTCGGGTCCGGGTTGTCCGTACAGCAGCTCGTCGCCACGGCGTGGGCCTCGGCGTCGTCCTACCGGGACACCGACAAGCGGGGCGGCGCGAACGGCGCCCGGGTGCGGCTCGCACCGCAGAAGGACTGGGAGGCCAACGATCCGGCCGCGCTGGCGGCCGCGCTGCAGGTGCTCGAGCGCGTGCAGCACGACGTCAACGCCGCCCGGTCCGGGGCCACGCGGGTGTCGCTCGCCGATGTCATCGTCCTCGGCGGGTGCGCAGCGGTGGAGCAGGCGGCGCGAGACGCCGGCCACGAGGTGGCGGTGCCGTTCGTCCCGGGGCGCACCGACGCGTCCGACGAGCAGACCGACGCGGAGGCCTTCGCCCCGCTCGAGCCGACGTCCGACGGCTTCCGCAGCTACCTACGGCCGGGGGAGAAGCTGGCGCCCGAGACCCTGCTGCTCGACCGCGCCAACCTCCTCGCGCTGACCGCACCGGAGATGACGGCCCTGGTCGGCGGGTTGCGGGCGATCGGCGCCAACCACGGCGGGAGCGCCCACGGCGTCTTCTCGGACCGTCCGGGGACGCTCACGAACGACTTCTTCGTGCACCTCCTCGACCCCGCCACCGAGTGGCAGCCGTCGACCTCGACCGAGCACGTCTACGAGGGGCGCGACCGGGCGACGGGCGAGGTCCGCTGGACGGCGACAGCGGTCGATCTCGTCTTCGGCGCCCACGCCCAGCTGCGGGCCATCTCCGAGGTCTACGGGGCCGTCGACGGCGAGGAGCGGCTCGTGCGCGACTTCGCCCTCGCCTGGAGCAAGGTCATGCACCTCGACCGCTTCGACCTGGACTGACTGGAGCCCCGACGGCCGGCCAGGTCAGGCGGTCGCCGAGTTGTACAACGACCGCGCCGACCACGTCAGCGGCAGATCACGCGATCCCGGAGGACGAGGTCGTGCTCAGGCCTGCGGCCTGAGCTGGCCGGGGTCGGCGTCGTCAGCCTCGGAGTAGGTCCAGTCGGGCTGCTTCCGCCACTGCCGCTCGTCGTAGGTGACCTGCCCGTCGGCGAGATCGACGATCTTCGGGATCGGGAGGCGCCGGGGCCGAGGGCAGGACCCCTCGAGGTGGGCGACGACCTCCTCCGGGAAGGCGCGGAGGATGCTGCTGACGACCACCCGCTCCTCGACGGCGAGGTAGCAGCGGTTGCCGTCGGTGACCTTGTCGAGCCACCCGGCGATCTCGTCGAGGTCATGGGTCGTGGCCTCGCCGCGCTCGAGGCGGGCCAGGCCAGCCGTGATCTCCCCCGAGCCGCGCTTGCACGGTGGGCACTGGCCGCACGACTCGACGTAGAGGAACCGGGAGAACATGCGGGCCACTTCGATCATGCAGGCCGTGTCGTCGTACACGATCAGGCCGGCTGCACCGAGGCCGGAGCCGACGGCGCTCAGGCCGCCGTAGCTGAACGGTGCGTCGAGGTCCGCAGCGGTGATGACCGCGTTGGACACGCCGGAGAGCACGGCCTTCAACCGGCGTCCGGGGGCCACGCCCCCGCTGACGTCTTCGATGACCTGGATGAGCGGCGTGCCGAGCGCCACCTCGCCGACGCCGGGGCGGACCACGTCACCGACCACCGTGGCGACCACGGTCCCGGGTGCTTCGGTGGTTCCCATCGTGCGGAACCAGTCGGCCCCCCTCGCCAGGATGTGGGGCACGTTCGACAGGGTCTCGGCGTTGTTGACGAGGGTCGGGTTCGACTCGTGCCGGTGGCCGTGGCCGGGCCCCGATTCGGTGGCTTGCCATCCCGTCTGCGGCGCCGTGGCGAACAGCCCGTGCTCGTACGGCGGGAAGAGGCGGGGGAGGGGATCGCCGCCCTCGATCACCTCCAGCATCGCCTTCTCCTCACCGAAGAGGTACTCCTCGGGCCCGGCCACGATGGTCACCTGGCAGTCGCCGCACACGCCCGCCTGCTGCAGCTCCACCACTGCGTTCGTGAGCCGCTCGCGCTCCTGCGTGAAGCTGGCCTTCAGGCCCACGAACGCTTCCGTCGCCCCGACGGCGAACGCGGCTATGACGAGACCCTCGACGAGCTGGTATGGGTTGGCCCGCAGGAGGGAGCGGTCCTTGAACGTGCCCGGCTCCCCTTCCGCAGCGTTGCAGACGACGTACCGGTGTGTGCCCGTCTGCGCGGCGACGCCGGCCCACTTCTGCCCGGTGGGGAAGCCGCCCCCGCCGCGGCCCCGCAGCCCCGAGCGGGTCAGCTCCTCGATGGTGGCCGCCGGCCCCAACTCCACGGCGCGGGCCAGGCCGCGGCCGCCCGAGGTGGCGAGGTAGTCCTCGATCGACGCGATAGGGGTCGGCGGCAGCAGGAACCCGGTCATGAGCCCCCTCGGGCGGTCGACGACGACCTCAGCCAACTACCCCCCGTTGGGTGGTGCAACCGACAGCGTCTGCGCCGACTGAGTACGGTCGCTCCGTGGACGCGTTCGACGCTCCGGGGCGCAACAGCCGCGAGTGGCTGCTGGGACCGCGAGGCGCCGAGCTGGAGCCGTGGGCTGCGGCGGGGCCCCACCTGCCCGACCCGGACGTGAGCGTGGCTGCGGTGCTGTGCATCCCCCAGACGGCCCCAACCATCTGGATGCGCGACGACGCCGTCGACGACCTCGCCGTCTGGGACGTCGTCCAGCTTCTGGTGCGGGCCTACGACTCCGGTGAGCGAGACCCCGCCGCCTGGACGACGGTGCTCGACGGCGCCGGCCACCTCGCGGTCCTCACCACCGCCTGAGCGTCGGCGGCCTTGGCATCAGCGCCCGCCGAGGGGAGGGACGTTGCGCAGGAGGAAGCGGGCGGCCCACAGCGCGCCGTACCGAACGACGAGCCGGGGGGCTGCGGGGCGAGCACCATCATGGTGAGCGAGACCGGTAGCTGGTCAGGCCGGCGGTGAGGGGCGGTAGCCGAGTCCTCAGGGCTCGACGAGCAACCGCACCCACGTGCGACCCAGCCACGCGACGTACCGGTCCTGCGTCCAGCCCCGCTGCTGCACGAGGCGCTGCCAGAGGACGCCGTCCGTCGTGGCCCAGAGCACGTCCCGGCACTCCTCCTCCGAGACGGCGAGCTGCCCGGTGGCCGCAGCCTCGCTCGCCATCACCGAGAGGCCGGCGAGCCGTTGCCGGTGCATCTCCTCGACCATGGTCGCGGCCGCCGGCTCGGCTCCGCTGGCCGCGTGGACCATGAGGAAGAAGGGTCCGATGCGGGCGGCGGCGGCGCCGGAGACGTGGGCCTGGAGGAGCAGGCGCTTGGCGAGGTCGCGCTCGGCCCGGGCGGCCATCACCTCGGGACGTTCGTGGAACACGATCTCGCGGTCGTCGCCTCCGATCGTGATGTCCCACGTTCGGTGCAGCAGCGTCGCCTTGTTCTTGAAGGCGGCGTAGATCGTCTCCACGGACACGCCCGCCGCGCCGGCGATGTCGGCGATGGTGGTGCGCCCGTAGCCGTGCTTCAGGAAGAGGTCGTGGGCTGCCCGCAGGATGGCGAGCCGGTTCTCGTCGGCCTGGGCCTGCCGGCGGGAGGAGTCGTAGGAGCGGGGGGCCTTGACAGGTCGCGCCAAGATCAGTACACCTCATCTGTATTGGATACAGATCGACTGTATCTCACGACGGAGGGGGCGGGATGGATCAGGAGACCACCACAGCGTGGGGAGCCGACTGGAGCGGAGTGGCCGACGCATGGGACGAGCACGCAGACCGGATCGAAGCGTTGAAGGCTCCGGTCACAGAGACGCTGCTCAGCTCACTCGCCCTGGGCCCCGGCGACCGGGTCCTGGAGCTCGGCGCCGGTCCCGGCCGCCTGGCGGCGCGGTTGGCCGAGGCGGTCGGGCCCACGGGTTCGGTGCTCGTTACCGACGTCGCCGCTGGCATGGTTGAGGCGGCCCGACGCCGGGTCGAGGGGATCCCCGGCGTGTCGACCGCCCGGATCGACGTCTCGGCCATCGACGCCCCTGTGGGGGCGTTCGATGCCGTGGTCATACGAATGGGCCTGATGTTCGCCCCCGACCCGGCCGTGGCGCTGCGTGAGATCCGCCGGGTGCTGGCCCCCGGCGGCCGGGCCGGGATCGCGGTCTGGGCCGGCATCGAGCACAACCCATGGCTCACCTCTGTGGGCATGGCGCTGATGGCGAACGGTCTCGTGACGGGTGGCCCGCCGGTGGGCCCGGGCGAGGTGTTCTCCCTCGGCGACCCGGACCGCCTGGCTCAGCTCCTGACCGACGCCGGCCTGCGGGACGTGCAGGTCGAGCCGGTCGACATCGAGTCGCGCTTCGCCACGTCGGAGGAGCACCTCGCGCATGCAGGCTCGCTCGCGCCGCCCCTGGCGGCCGCGCTGAGGTCGGCGTCGCCGGAGCAGCTCGACGCCGTCCGGCAGACTGCATCCGACCTCGTCAAGCCCCACGCGACGGCAGAGGGCCTTCTGCTCCCCGGGCGTGCCCTCGTCGCCAGCGGCCGCGCCTGAGCGGTCCGGCAGGTCAGGGGGCGGCGCCCGGATAGCCCCGGGCCACGGTGCGGGCCAGGATCCCGAGGGTGGCCCGGAGGGCGCTCTCCGGGAGGATCGGGAAGATGTTCGCCTCCTTCCACTGCGGGTCGATGTTCGACCAGTCGTAGTAGGACGTCACCAGGGTGCCCGCGTCCGCAGGCTCGAGCTTGTAGCCGTAGACGTGCCCGATCTGCGGACGGATCCGCCCGAGGATCGTCCAGGCGATCTCGCGATCCACCTCGAAGGTGGAGATGCTCACCGTGACGTCGTACTCGCCCATCGGGAGGTCGTTGAGCGCCTCCCGGTCCATGTGCACCGCGAAGCTGTCGCCTACCGCGGACACGGGCGCACCGGTCGCATCGAGCAGCATGCCGGAGCTGTCGATGGCGACGTGCCCCTGCGGGTCGCACAGCACCCGGAAGATCGCCCCCGGCGGCGCCGGGATGGTTCGCTGCACCTCGAAGCGCTCGGACGTCATGAGCGCATCCTGCCATTTCGACTGGCCGCTCTCGACCTGGCCGGCCGGGGCGAGGGCTACATCAGCGTGCTGGGGGTCGCACCGTCCCACTTGGTGAGGCTGGCGGCCGTCACCCCGACCGTGCCCATGGCGCCCATGAACGTGGCGAGGTGCTCGCTGGCCATGTGGACGTCCATCGCCTCTTGGGACGCCCACTGCTCGGCCACGTAGAAGCGCCCGGGGTCGGTGAGGTCTGCGGAGAAGGCGTAGCCCTCGTTGCCCTCCTCGACCCGGCTGGCCGACATAGCGTCGTTGGCCAGGGCGATGAAGGCGTCCCGCTTGGCCGGGTCGAGCTCGATGGTTCCCGTCACGATGATGCTCATGCCGACTTCCTAGCGCGGTTCGCCGCGCCCCGCTGGCGCTCGATCGACCAGACTTCGCAGCATGGAGCGTGTCCGGTACCGCGGGATCGTCTTCGACAGCGCCAGGTGGGAGGGCTTCGGGCTGCGCGCCGGCGACATCGTGATCTCGACGCCGCCGAAGTGCGGCACGACGTGGATGCAGATGATCTGCGCGCTGCTCGTGTTCCGGCAGGGCGAGCTGCCGGGGCCCTTGTCCGCCATCTCGCCGTGGATCGACATGGTCACGCGAGCCCGTACCGACGTCTTCGCCCACCTGGGCGCCCAGCAGCACCGACGGATCATCAAGACGCACACACCCCTGGACGGGCTGCCCCACGACCCCTCCGTGACCTACATCGTCGTGGGTCGCGACCCCCGGGACGTCGCCATCTCCATGGACAACCATCTCGCCAACCTCGACCTGGACGAGTTCGCCCGGAGCCGGGCCGAGGCGGCGCGGATCGACGGTATCGAGCCGCCGCCGCTGGCGCCGCCGCCACCGAGAGCGGCGACCCCCATAGAGCGGTTCTGGGCCTTCGTCGAGGACGACACCGACACGACCAACTCGTCCCCCAGGCTGCGGTTCCTCGCCCGCCACCTGCAGAGCTTCTGGGACGCCCCGGCCGAGCTGGACGTGGTGCTCGTCCACTACGACGAGCTGCAGGAGGATTTGCCGGCGCGCATGCGCGCGTTGGCCGGCCACCTGGGCATCACGGTCCCCGAGGCGACCTGGCCGGAACTCGTCCAGGCCGCCTCGTGGGCCGAGATGCGGGCACGGGCGGAGCGGACCGTGCCCGGCGCCACCCCCGCGCAGTGGCACGACCCGGCGAAGTTCTTCCACAAGGGCACGAGCGGACAGTGGCGGGAGCTCCTGGACGAAGGTGACCTGGCGCGGTACTTCGAACGAGTCCACACCCTGGTGTCGCCCGACCTCGCCGAGTGGCTGCACCGCCCCTGACCCAACCTGGGCACCGGGCCCGGCGACGGCGCTACCGTTGCCACCGTGCAGGTCGAGCAGGTGGTGGCGCGCTTCAACATCACCGAGTCGGGCGTCTCCGACGGCCAGCCGATCCTCTTCGCCCACGGCTTCGGGTGCGACCAGAACATGTGGCGCCTCGTCGCGCCCGCCTTCGCCGACCGGTACCGGGTGCTGCTCTTCGACCACGTCGGTTCCGGGGCCAGCACGGCGCCCTACGACCCCGAACGCTACGGCACCCTCGACGGGTACGTGCAGGACGTGCTGGACATCTGCCAGGAGCTGGACCTCACCGACGTCGTCTTCGTCGGCCACTCCGTCTCGTCCATGATCGGGGCGTTGGCCGCCATCGCCGCGCCCGGGCGGTTCGCCAAGCTCGTCTTCGTGGGCCCGTCCCCGCGCTACATCGACGACGAGGGCTACCGCGGCGGTTTCGCCGAGGCCGACATCTCCGAGCTGCTCGACTCCCTCGAGGCCAACTACCTCGGGTGGTCCAGCGCCATGGCGCCGGTGATCATGGGCAACGCCGACCGGCCCGAGCTGGGCGAGGAGCTCACCACGAGCTTCTGCGCCACCGACCCGGCGATCGCCCGCCGTTTCGCCGAGGTCACCTTCCGCAGCGACAACCGGGACGACCTCTCCAAGGTGGTCGTGCCCACCCTGGTACTGCAGTGCTCCTCGGATGCCATCGCTCCGGTCGAGGTCGGCGAGTACGTGACGCGAACCATGCCCGACGCCCGCATGGTGCTGCTCGACGCGACGGGCCACTGCCCCCACCTCAGCGCGCCGGGTCCGACGATCGAGGCCATCGACGCCTTCCTGCGTGCCTGACCCCGACGGCGACGACGACGCGGAGGAGCTGTACCAGCGGGCCCCGTGCGGGTACCTCTCGACCAGTCCCGACGGGCGCATCATCCGGGTCAACGACACCTTCCTCGGGTGGACCGGCTACGGGAGGGACGAGCTCGTCGGCCGTCGCCACTTCTCCGAGCTGCTCTCCGCCGGCGGGCGGATCTACCACGAGACCCACTACCTGCCTACCCTGCAGATGCAGGGAGCAGCTCGCGAGATCGCCCTCGAGATCGTCTGCGAGGACGGCGACCGGCTGCCCGTGCTCGTGAACTCCGTGCTGGAGCGCGACGACGCCGGGTCCCCCCGGGTGATCCGCACCGCCGTCTTCTCGGCCACGGCCCGGCGCGAGTACGAGCAGGAGCTGCTCCGCGAGCGACAACGGGCCGAGCAGTCGGAGGCCAAGGCGCGCCTGGTGGCGCAGACCCTGCAGAAGACCTTCATCCCCCCGGCGCCGCCGAAGATCCCGGGCCTCGACATCGGGGCTGCCTTCCGGCCCGCCGGTGGCGGGGATGAGATCGGTGGCGACTTCTATGACATCTTCGAGCTGTCCGAAGGCGACTGGATCGTCGCCATCGGGGACGTCTGCGGCAAGGGCGTGGAAGCTGCCGTCATCACCGCACTGGCCCGCCACACGATCCGTGCCGCGGCGGTCCGGGAGCGTCGGCTCACCACGGTGCTCGAGGTCCTGAACGAGTCGCTCCTGGTGCACGGTGCCGAGCGCCACCTCACCGTCGCGCTCGTGCGCCTCATCCGCGCCGGCCCGCGCTGGGACCTGTCGATCTGCCTCGCCGGCCACCCGCACGGGCTGATCCGCCGATCGGACGGCACGGTCACCCGCGCCGGGCACCCGGGTTCGTTGCTCGGGCTCTTTCCGGACACCCTCCTCGACGAGGTGGGCCTCGACCTCGACCCCGGTGACGCGCTGGTGCTGTACACGGATGGCGTCACCGAGGGCCGCTCGGGGCGGGCCTTCTACGGTGAGGAGCGGCTGGTGTCGCTGCTGGCGGGTGGTGCACCGACCGCCCCGCACCTGGCCGATGCCGTCGTCGAGGACGTCGTCAGGTACCAGGAGGAGGACACGGCCGACGACGTCGCCATCGTCGTGATCGGTTTCCAGTAGGCCGCGCTCGCCCTCGGGGCATCAGGGAGCTGAGATCTCGATCTTCTGGTCCAGACCGGTCATCTCCAGCACCTTGCGGACCGCCCCGGAGGGGCTGTGCAGTACGAGGCGCCGGTTCGCCTTCCGCAGCTCGAGCTGGGCCCGGGCGAGGCACCCGATGCCCGCCGAGTCCATGAACCGCAGGCGCCCGAGGTCCACGACCACCTGCTCTGCTCCCGGGGCGACGCCGGCCAGCGCCTCTTCGAGGGCCGGCACGGAGCTCAGATCGAGCTCACCGGACAGGGTCAGGACGTCGACGCCCTCCTTCCGGGTGACGTCGACCGTCAGCAGGTTTGCAGTCATCCGACACCTCGCACGGCCCGGAGCCCCGGGGCCTCTCGCTTCGACACCACGGCGGACCAACCTACTCCCGCAAGGGGATCGCCAGAGCACCTGCTGGGTACCCAACGGTCATGCGCCGCTGGCACCGCACGTTCGAGCCGACCCTCGAGAGCGTGCGTGACGCCCGCGCCTTCGTCGTGGGGGCCCTCCCCGAGCGAGCAGCGAATCGGGAGGCGCTCCTCGAGGTCGCCCAGCTCGTCACGAGCGAGCTGGCGAGCAACGCGGTGTTGCACGCCCGGACGGCCTTCGCCGTGGAGGTGGAGACGGACGGCGACGTGTTCGTTGCGGTGACCGACCACAGCGCCGCCATGCCGGTGGTGCGTGAGCCCGACCCGGACGCCCTGGGTGGCCGGGGGATGTTCCTGGTAGCCAACGCTTCGCAGGAGTGGGGCGTGGAGCCCCGGTCCCAGGGCAAGCGGGTCTGGTGCCGCTTGCCGCTGCACGCCTCAGTCGGGTTCTGAGCCGCCGGGCGGCGTGCACACGAGCCGGTCCAGCCCGGTGAGTTCGAGGACGTAGGCGACGCGGGGCTGTGGATCCCGGAGGATCAGCACCCGATAGTCGACCTCGCAGGCGCGGCGGAGCCGCACGAGCTCGCCGACGCCGCTGGAGTCGATGAACTCGAGCATCGCCAGATCAAGGACCACCGTACGGACGTCGTCGTCGATCTCGTCGAGGCAGCCTCGAAAGGTGGGTGCAGCGGCGATGTCCAGGCGGCCGAGGAGCTCGAGGGAGACCTCCGGGCCGTCCGAACGGACATCGACCTGGAAGCCGTAGGAGCCGTCCGCTGCATCGTGCTCGGCGTCAGTCGGCGTCATCCACGCTCCGGGCCAGGCGCATATCACCAAGCATGCCCTACCCCGCGTCTCGGGAAACCGCTCCGGGGGTTCGTGTAGGAGCCGGTGGGCGGGGGCAAGGCTCCGGTCGTGGAGACAACCGACCAGGCGTTCGTTCCGGACCAGGCCCATCAGCGACCGGAGGGGACCTCGGACGCCCTCGTCGACGCCGTGGGCAAGGTGAGCGAGGCGTTCGAGTGGGTCGAGCGTCTCCGGGGCCGTCTGTTCGACTTCCACCAGATGACCGGTCGGGCCGACTTCCTGTTCGGCGACGCCGCCGACGCGCTCGAGGCGGCGGGGTGCACGAAACAGGCCGAGGTCCTTCGCCGGGAGGTGGTCGGTCGCAACGTGCTCGACGGCCGCTGGACCTTCCAGATGGTCGAGGAGTTCGAGCGCTCGTACTACCAGCCGGTCCACGAGATCGAGACCGCGATCCGCGAGGAGCTCATGTCGGGCCGGCGGCACGTGTACGAGGCGGAGCTCAAGGAGCAGCGCCGCACGCCCGGCCACCCGGCGCACACCAGCCGTCCCACCGGGGGGGACGAGTCGTCGTGACCGCCCCCGCCACCCCCATCGAGCACCATCCCAGCCCACCGGCCGCCCCTCGCCAGGAGCGGCCGAAGTACGAGCCCCTCCTCGCCACCTACGTGACTGCGGCGGGCCTGGCCACCCTCGCCCTCCGGGCCAGCGGTCGGCGCCTCGCCGTGCCCCAGCCACAGGACACCCTGCTGCTGGGCATCGCTACCTTCAAGCTCAGCCGCCTCCTGACCAAGGAGAAGGTGCTGGCTCCCTTCCGGGAGCCTTTCGTGGAGGAGGCGGAGCCCGGCGACGGATCCGAGCTCAACTCCAAGCCCGCTCCCACGGGCGTGCGGGGCGCGATCGGCGAGCTGCTGACGTGCCCGTTCTGCCTCTCCGTCTGGATCGCGACTGCGCTCACGGTTCTCTATGCCATCGCGCCGCGTGCGGCGCGGCTCGTGGCATCTGGAGCCGCCGCCGTCACCGTGGCCGACGTGAGCCAGTACGGCTACACGGGCCTGCGCCGAGCGACGACCCGCTGACAGGACCTGCCGGATGATCCGGGGACGATGGGGGTAGGCCGTGGCCATGGCAGAGAACGAGCAGAAGACCGACCACGGCACGATCGTCGAACCGGCGAACAGCACGGTCAACGACTGGCACGGCCAGAAGGTGGCCGACGACGAGGAGCTGATCGACGAGGTGCTCGAGGAGACGGGCGGCGACGAAGCCGCCGCCGAAGAGGCGTTCGAGGAGTACTCCGCGGACAAGGACCCCGAGCGCGACATCAGCAAGCCGAAGCCCTCGTGACCGCTGTACGCCTCCGCCGGTTCGTCGGGGCCGTCGGCGCGAGCTTGTTGCTGCTCGGTGCCTGCGGCGACGACGACGCTCAGGACGAGCCCTCGGGAGAGGACACCGAGGTCGACGGCGGCGAGTCGAACACAGGGGACCAGTCGGGTACCACCGTCGACGGCTCGACCACCGGCGGCGGCACCCAGGGCGACCAGGAGGTGCCGGGTGGCACACCCGACACCACCCAGTCCACCGCCCAGGACGCCGACGACATGGACCCGAGCCAGGGCGGCGGCTAGCCCACCGAGGAGCTGCTCGCAGTACATTCGGCGGCGTGGCGGGCGGCCAGTCAGGCACCATCATCGTCGTCGTCACCGACCTGGTCGGCTCGACCGAGCTGGCCCAGCGGCTGGGGGACGGCGGCGCCGACGAGCTGCGCCGTCGCCACTTCGGCTCCGTCACCAAGATCGTGGCGAGCAGCCGGGGCACCGTGGTAACGGGAGGCGGTGGCCCTGGCGCGGGCCGTGGCCGCCCCCCGCACGCTCGCCTACGCGCTGTGGGCGTGGCGGTGGCACCTGATGGTGCAGCCGGACATCGGTGTTCGCCTGGCCGTGTCGGAGGAGGCCGAGCGCTAGCCGTGGAGGCCGGGGACGGTTGGATCGTCACCGGCGCTCAGGCGTGGAAGGTTGCCGACCACTACGCCCGCTCCGACCGCGACGCGCTCGAGCAGGAGGTCGTGGCGATGCGAGGGCAGATTCACGCCGCTCGGGTGACCGAGGCCAACTACTACGTCGCCCTGTTCGACGCGAGCCTCGCTCTGGAGGACGCCCGCCTCGAGGTGGCCGAGCAGCTCACCCAGCGGGCGCTCGAGGTGGGAACCGCGCTGGGCGATCCAATCGTCCAGAACCAGTACGGCGCCCAGCTCCTCGCGGTTCGGATCGCGCAGGGCCGCGGCGTCGAACTGGAGCCGGTCATCGAGATGATCGCGGCCGCCGAACCGGGCATCCCATGGCGGCTCACGCTCCCTGCCGTGCTGGCCGACGCTGGTCGCGCCCAGGAGGCGGCCGACGAGCTGGACCGCCTCATGGACGGCGGCATCCGCGACCTGAAGCAGGACGGGAACTACCAGGTGTTCCTGCTGCTGCTGTCGAGCGCCGCGCACGTCCTCCGGCACGAGCGCACCGCCGGTTGGGCCCGGGATCGACTCCGGCCCTACCGCGGCGTCCGCTTCACCGGCGGGGTGTTCGCCGTGACGGCGGGTACCGGCTCCGCCGCCCTGGGCCTGGCCGAGGCCACGCTCGGCCGGTTCGACGACGCCGAGGCGCTGCTGCTCGAGGCCCTCGACAGCGACCGCCGGGTGCGCAGCCGCTACTGGGAGGCCCGGACCGGATCGTGGCTGGCAGGCGTCTACGCACTACGCGGTGCCGTCGGCGATGCCGAGCGTGCCGCGGAGACCGCTGCCCTGGCCCGCTTGATCGCCGAGCCGGCGGGGCTGGGCAGCGTCCTCCTCCATCTCGGCCGCCACGGCCTTTAGCCAGCGGACCAGCTTCAGCGGGACATCGGGTCCCGCGGTTCCTGCGGGGCTGGTCACGACCGGCCGTGGGTACCGTGCAGCCCTGTGGCCAGCCCGTTCACCCATGCCGTCGCCTCGTTCGACCCCACCGCCGACGCGGTGCTGCTCTGGACCCGCGCTCCCGGCGCGGGCCCCCTGCGGTGGACGGTCGCGGGCGACGCCGACCTCACCGATGTCGTCGGCACGGGTCTCGTCGACCCCGACCCGGAGCGCGACCACACGGCGGTCGTCGACGTGTCCGGGCTCGAGCCGGCCACCACGTACTTCTACGGGTTCTCGGCTGCCGGCCAGCGGTCGCCCGTCGGTCGCACCCGCACGCTTCCTGCTGCGGGCGCCGACCACGTCCGCCTCGGGCTGGTGAGCTGCGCCCGCTTCTCGGTCGCGCCCCTGGGCGTGTACCGGGCGGTGGCGGAGCGGGAGGTGGACCTCGTGCTCCACCTCGGTGACTACATCTACGAGGACGACGGGTCGTCGGGCCCGCGGTCCCATGAGCCGCCGCACCCCGCCCGCTCGCGCAGCGACTACCGCCGAAGGATCGCGCAGGTGCGGGCCGACCCCGACGCGCAGGCGCTGCACCTCCGCCACCCGATGGTCGCGATCCTCGACGACCACGACGTGGCCGACAACTGCTGGTCGACGGGCGCCAAGCACCACGATGACGCCTCGGACGGGCCGTTCGCCGCCCGTGCCGCCGCAGCCACCGAGGCTCGGCAGGAGTGGCTGCCCCAGCGCCTCCGGGACGCGAGCGACCCGCGCACGACGTGGCGGTCCGTGGAGCTGGGCGACCTCGCGGAGCTCCTGCTGCTCGACACGCGCCTCAGCGGCCGAGACCAGCACGCAGGCGATGACGGCACGAAGCCGTTGCGCGACCCGACCCGGTCGTTGCTGGGCGACGAGCAGCGCCAGTGGATGGACGAGAGGCTGGCCGACGGCGACCGGCCATGGACGCTTCTGGCCACGGGCGTCGTCGTGAACGAGGTCGGGCTGCCCGCCCCTGCGGTGCCCGGAATCGGCCACCTGCTGCCCAACGGCTACGCCTTGGTCGATCGCGAGGTGCTCCACGACGACCAGTGGGACGGCTATCCGCACGAGCGCGCCCACCTCGTCGAGCAACTCGCCGCCCGGCGCGACGCGGGTGGCCGCACGGTGATCCTCTCGGCGGACATCCACTCCTCGTGGGCCTTCGAAGGGCCCTGCGACGACGACGGCCGCGCGGTCGCGGTCGAGATGACCGTGCCGGCGGTCGCGTCCGCGCCGATGGGCCGGGGGCGCCTGCCCGGTGCGTGGCGCCTGCTCGACGCCGCGGTGCGCCGGCTCGAGCACGTGCCGTGGGCGGACGTCACCCGGCGCGGCTACGGCGTCGTCGACCTCACGCGCGAGCGGGCGCTCCTCGAGTGGTGGTTCGTCGAACCGACGGACGAGGACCCGGGTCGGTCGCAGTGGCTCGGTGCCGCCTGGGAGGCGCGACGGGCGGACTGGCCACCCCAGCTGCGTGAGGTCGAGGCCACCGCCGATCCCGTGCGCGCGGCGCGCCGCGACGACCTCCCGCCCCGCCCGGGGGACCTGGCCCGCATCCGCCGGAACCACCGGGTGCGCCTCGTCGCCGAGCGGACCTCGGGGGTGGCCCTCGCGATGGGCGCCCTCGCGGCGCTGGCCCACCGGCGGCGCTGAGGCCGCCGCCCTGCATTCTCCTCGTGGACACCTTCACCCTGATCGCGGTAGAGCGCAGACGGCTGGCCGACGAGCTGGACACCCTGTCCGAAGCCGACTGGGCCGCCTCGTCCCTGTGCGACGGGTGGACGGCCCACGTCGTCGCGGCGCACCTCAACCTCCCGTGGGCGTCCAGCACGCCCAAGCTGCTGCTCGGCGTCCTGCGGCACCGGGGTGACCTGAACAAGGCGATGGACTCGGCGTCGCAGCAGCTGGCCGGTCGGCTCAGCCCAGAGCGCTGCGTGCGCGAGCTGCGAGCCCATGCGGAAAGCCGCTTCGTCCCCCCGACGATGCCACCCGAGGCCCCGCTGTCCGACGTCGTGCTCCACGGCGCGGACATCCTTCGTCCCCTCGGCCGGTCGGTGGCCGTCGACCCGGAGGCGATGCTCCGCGTCCTCGGGTTCCTCGTCAGCGACAAGGCCAAGCGGTCGTTTCGGTCGGCGTCGATCGACGGCGTCCGCCTGGAGGCGACCGACCTCGACTGGGCCTGGGATCCGCCGGGCGCGAGCGCAACCGCCTCTGGCCCTGCGCCTTCGCTCGCCGGGCTGCTCGTCGGTCGCCCCGCGTACGGCCCCGACGTCAGCGGCGACGGCGTGGCCCGTCTCCTCGCTCGCGGCTGATGGCGCACCAGCCGCCGTACGATGCGCTCGAGCAGGCGCTGGCCATCCTCGCCTACCAGTGGCGGGTGCACGGCGACGAGGTCGCCGCCCTCGACGAGATCGCCGCCGTCGAGGCGCTCGCGCGGGCCGCCTCCGCCTTCCCGCAGACCCACGTGCCGCTGGCCGAGCTGTACCCCGCGGTGGCCCGCCTCGCCGCCCTGAGCGTCGGGGTGCTCGCCTCACTGGGAGATCCGGACGAGGTCGACGGCCTCACCGGCTTCGAGGGGTTCCACCTCTGGCGGGACAGCCGCTAGCTCGCCTCGCCGTCGCCCGCCCGGCCCGCCATCCGGCCCGCCGTCGGGCGCCGAACAGTCGGTGCCATGGCCACCACGACGACCTCCGCCGCTGACATCCGCCGGAGCAACGAGGCCCGGTGCCGCCGCATCCTCGAACGCTCCCAGCTCCTCGACGTCGACGACCTCGACTGGGGCCGGGTCGGTGCGGTCGAGCTGGATCCGGGCGTGATCGACACCCTCGTGTACATGCGGGACGTCGAGGGCTTCACGGACAGCTACGTCGTCGGCCTCGCCGCCCACAAGACGACCCTCTCCGACCCGATCGTGCACGCGTTCCTGGAGGTGTGGCAGGCGGAGGAGGCCGCGCACTCCCAGGCCATCGCCGAGTACCTCGAGGTGTACGCCGCGGCGCGCGGCTTGGACATCCCGCCCGCGCAGGCGTCGCCCGTCCCCTCCGTGCCGCGCTACGAGCGGGCACTGGCCCGCGTCGGCGGCCCGGTGGGCACCCTCGTCGCCGCAGCCCACATGGCCTGGGGAGCGGCCAACGAGCTGTTGACGATGAACGGCTACCGCCTGCTCGCCGACCAATGCGACGACCCCGTCCTGGCCGAGCTGCTGCGGCGCATCGCAGCCCAGGAGGCACGGCACTACAGCTTCTACCTCCTGCAGGCGGAGTGGCGGCTGGCCTCCAGCCGCCTGGCCCGCACGGTCCTGCCGCGGTTCCTCGACGGCTCCTGGACGCCGGTCGGCGTGGGCGACGGCTACAAGACGGCCGAGGAGTTCCAGCGTGTGCTGGCCGTGCTGAACGCCCGACCCGAGAGCGAACGGGTCATCGACCGGATGGACCGCCGCTTCGCGGCGCTGCCCGGCTTCGACCGGCTGCGGATCTACCGCCAGGCAGCGACGCCCGCGGCTGCCTGAGGCCCGCGGTCAGGGCTCCTCGACGCGACCGTCGACGTGCCGGGCGAACCGGGGTCGGTCGGCGCCATGTGTGGGCGCCTCGTCGGGCCAGGGCCAGCCGCCGAAGCCCGTCTCCCGGTAGTCCGCGAGCGCCTGCTCGATCTCGGCCTCGGTGGTCATGACGAACGGGCCGTACTGCGCCACGGGCTCGCCGAGCGGCCGTCCCTGGAGGACGAGCACCTCGACCTGCTCAGGGCCGGCGACGAGCGTGACGGGGACGTCGGCCCGCACGGCCACACCGTGATCTTTGGCCACCTCGGTGCCGGCCACGCGCACGGTGTCGCCCTCGAACACGTAGAGCACCCTTGCGGTGTCGGGTCCGGCCGCCGGGGGCAGCTCCCAGCGCGCCCCCGGTTCGAGACGGAGGTGCCAGATCGCCACGTCGGAGCGCGCGTGGGCGGCGTAGGAGCTCGGCGGCGGGGGAAGGGGAGTGGCGTCGCCCAGCACACCCGCGACGACCGTCACCTCGGTGACCCGGCCGGCATCGTCCACGTGGCGCACCCGTGGCAGCTCACGGTCCCAGAACATCGTGAAGTGCGGGTCGACGAGCTTGTCGGCGGCGGGCAGGTTGAGCCAGATCTGGAACAGCTCGAGCGGGTTCGGGTGGTCACGGTCGAGCAGCGGGAACATCTCGGCGTGCACGATGCCCTTGCCGGCGGTGAGCCACTGGACGTCCCCCTCGCCGAAGCGAGCGGCCGCCCCCAGGGAGTCGGAGTGGTCGATGAGGCCGCGGCGCACGTAGGTGACGGTCTCGAAGCCGCGGTGCGGATGCCCGGGGAAGCCTGGGACCGTGAGCCCGTGGTACATGCTCCAGCCGTCGAGTCCGGAGAAGTCCTGACCCAGGTCGCGCTCCGAGATCGGCACCGCCGGGGCGAGCGCCTCGTCGCCGGCCGGGTAGCCGTCGTCGTGATGGGCGCAGAACAGGAACGGGTCGACGGTCGGCCACCGGGGGCCGAGGGGGACAACCTGCAGGATCGTGCCGGTGCTGGTCGGGAGGCTGGCCATGTGGGGTTCAACAAACTCTGCGCGGGGGCATTCCGCACTGGCAGGTCCCCTGCGCGGACCTGCTGCGTGGCGCCCGCCTGCGACCGAGCGGGCGACGTTCAGCGTGATTCGCAGATGATGACCGGGATGTCCCGGTCGGTGTTGCGCTGGTACCCCTCGTACCCCCGGTACTGGCGCACGATCTCCGGCCAGAGCTCGGCCTTCTCGCCGGGCGTGGCGGTGCGCGCCCGCGCCTTGCGCGTCTTGCCCTCGACGGTGATCTCCACCTCCGGGTTGGCGGCGAGGTTCTTGTACCACTGGGGATGGTCCTGGCTGCCGCCCTTCGAGGCCACGAGGACGATGCGCTCGTCGTCGATGATCGGGGCGGTCAGCAGCGTGGATCGCCGCTCGCCGGACTTCCGGCCCACGACGTGCAGCTCGACCGGTTGCATGCCGAGCAGGCGGCGTGGGTAGCGTCCGCCGGTGAGCTTCAGGACGGCCCTGTGCCCGTTCTCCAGCATCCAGGCACCGACGTCGAGGACCTTGTCGGGGGTGCGCACGGCCCCAATCTAGGCGGGGCGCATCGCTTCGTCGGCCTCCACGTCGTCGAGCTCGTCGCGCGTCGACGATCCGGCCGACCTTCGGCGAGAGGCACCCGCACCCGATGCACGCGGAGAGGTGGTCGCGCTGCCGTTCGAGCACCCCGGGTCTGGTGCTCCAGCCGCGACTGCCACGACGGCTAGGACGCCGCGCTGATGAGGGCGCCGGCGACGAGTACACCCAGGGCGCTGAGGAACAGCATCAGCCCGAAGGGGGGCGCCCGCAGCGCCAGCTCCGGCACCGCGCGCATCGGCCGCTCGGCCGCGATGCGGATGCGGGGCCGCACCCCTGCGCTCACGGCCAGGGCACCGGCCAGGGCGAGCACCCCGGCGACGGCGGCGGCGCCGGGCGTCTTGTCGGGCTCGTCCGGCTGCACCCAGAACACCGGCGTGGGCACGGCGTCGGTGACGAGCTGGCCGTTCACGGTGTACTGCACGGGACGCACCCGACCCGACGGGATGATCAGGGTGCCGATGTAGTTCTTCGGCAACGAGAACTCCATGGCCACGCTGCGGCCGTCGCCCCGCGGGATCTCGAAGCGCTTGGCCGCCATCTGCAGGGGCGGGTCGTAGCCCTGCTCCGTGAACGGCTGGTCCAGGGAACGGATGCTGTGTGCGCCCCTCGGCAAGTAGACGGCGACCATCGTGCGGTGGGTGCCGTTCGTGAGGTTGTCGTACGTCCCGTCGACCTGGGGGCTGGTGCGCTCGACCTCGGGGTTCTCGACCCGGACGGTGAGCCGGGCCTTCCAGCTCCCGTCTATGTCGGGCAGCACGTTGAGGGTGACCTGCGGGTCGATGTACCAGTCGAGCTTGTTGGCGGCCACGTTCTGGGCGGTCACCATCAGACCGGCGGCGTCGAGGGAGCCGTCGGCGCCGATCGACTCCCACAGCGACTGCACGGCGGGGTCGGTGGAGTGGGCCAGCAGGTGGCGCCCGTAGGCCGCCTCGCGCAGGCCGAGGGCCAGCTCGGCGACGGGGACGTCGCGCTCCTTGAAGGCGTCGAAGATGGCCTTGGCCAGCGCCGACTGGAGCTCGACGCGGTTGCCGCGGCCCTCGCTGATCGTGTCGAAGCGCAGGTAGTTCTCGTTGAGGACCTGCTGCTCGATGTTCGAGGCGTCGTAGGAGACCCCGTCGAGCTCCACGGGTCCGATGACCTCCAGCAGCCGGCGCAGGGCCACGGCATCGATCTCCAGGACGCCGTCCACCGGGCCGAAGCCGGCGGTGACCGCCATGTCCTGGTACATCGGGCCGGTGACGCGGAAGTTGGGCGAGACCGCCGTCTCGAGGTAGTCCCGGCCGATGGCCCAGCGGAAGTAGGTGTTGTTCCAGCTCTCCGGATACTCCACCTCCGGCTGGCCCACGGCCACATCGGCCAGCTGCTTGAACTCGCCGAACTCGATGTCGCCGTCCTTGATCGTGACCACCCCGGCGGACAGCGGCATGCCGGCGCCGCCTCGCATCTCTGCGTTGTTGGCCCCGAGCAGCAGGTAGCGCGACGGTCCGGCGAGCAGCCGACGGAGGCCGCCAACGTAGAAACGGGCCTCGTCGAGGCGGGCCGGCGCGTCCTCCACCTCCTCGACCAGCTCCGCGCGCGCATCGGCGAGGGGCCCGATGAGCCGCCCCGTGGCGCCGATGTCGAGGTCCTCGATGGTCGACTCCACGTGGTCGAGCTCCTCGAGGACGGTGTCGAGTAGGCGGACCCGCGAGGTCGGGTCGCCGCCCGCCTCCTGCAGCACCACGTCGATGGCGCTCGCCGAGCGCGTGGCGGTGCGGCCGAGCTGGTGGGTGACGTCGGTGAGGTCGCGGAGGCCCTCGACCTGGTCGTGGACGCCCGGCACGACGCCCAGCACGGACAGGAACGGGCTGCTGTCCGAGATCGCCTCGGCCTTGCGGAGGTGGCCGGCGGCGCCCTCGATGGTGGGGACGAGCCCGTCGTTCAGGTTGTCGAGCTGCAGACCCGACAGGGCTTCACGGCCGTCGTCGAGGTGCCACCGCATGCGCAGGAGGTCGACGACCGCCCCCACCAGCAAGGCGAGCACGACCAAGAGGAGGGCGCCGGCGATGCGGTGCCGCCCCCAGAACCGCACCACCCGCCGGAGACCGGCGATCACACGGGAAGGAGCGAGCACACGCGAAGAAGCCCGGGGCCGCGAGGCCCCGGGCTCGTTCGGTCGATCCAACCGAGTTGGCTAGGCCCGAGCGGCGAGGAGGCGGCGGCCAGCGAGCGCGATGCCCACGGCGGCGCCACCCAGCGCCAGGGGGGTGGCAGCGGAGCCACCGGTGAGCGGCAGGGTGCCGCCGGTGCGGGCGGGCGCCCGCGTGGTCGTGGTGGAGCTGCTCGACGTCGTGTTGTTCGTACCGGAGCCGTTGGAGCCGTTGCCGGAGCCGTTGCCGGAGCCGTTGTCCTGGGCCTGCACGGGACCAGCGACGGCCACGAGGGCAGCAGCGCCCAAGACGCCACTCACCACGGCGGCTCGCACGATCTTGCTCGGACCATCCGTTGACATGCGCACAGCTTCTCCTCGTTGGACGTTCGATTGGACCGACACCAGGGGTGCCGGGGGCTGGAGTCCTGATCGGACTTGTCGAAACCATAGTCGAACCGGGCCCCGTGCACGACATTTCCTGGGGTTGCCTGGCCCGGCGTCGTCGTGGGACACTTCCGCCGTGGCTCGCCCGACCCTCCTCCTGGTGGTAATCACCTAGCGCACTTCGACCCTGCTCGTAGTGCGCCCTCACGACCTCCCAGCCGGGAGGTCGTCGCCGTTTTGCACGAAGGAACCCCGCTGATGCAGCTGACCGGTGCGCAAGCGCTCATCAAGTCCCTCGAGATGGAGGGCGTCGACACGATCTTCGGCCTCCCCGGGGGCTGCATCCTCCCCGTGTACGACCCGCTGCTCGACAGCCCGATCCGGCACATCCTCGTGCGGCACGAGCAGGGCGCCGGGCACATGGCCGAGGGCTATGCCCACGTGACGGGCCGCCCGGGCGTGGCCATGGTCACCTCCGGCCCTGCCGCGACGAACATCGTCACCCCGCTGTGCGACGCCTTCATGGACTCCATCCCCATGGTCGTCATCACCGGCCAGGTCCCCACCGGCGCCATCGGCACCGACGCCTTCCAGGAGTGCGACACGATCGGGATCACCCGGTCCGTCACGAAGCACAACGAGCTGGTGACCTCCGCGCAGGACATCCCGCGGGCCGTGCGCGAGGCCTTTCACATCGCCACCACCGGCCGGCCGGGCCCCGTGCTGCTCGACATCCCCAAGGACATCGTCGACGCCAACAACCCCCTCTCGGCGATGCGCTGGGAGTGGCCGGATGACGACTCGGTGCGCGACGGCCTGCCCGGGTATCGACCGGTCACCAAGGGGGACCCCCGCAGGATCCGGGAGGCGGCGGAGCTGATCCTCTCCTCCTCCCGTCCGGTCATCTACGCCGGCGGGGGCATCCTCAAGGCTCGGGCCGCCAGCGCCCTCCGAGAGCTGGCCGAGCTGTGCGACATCCACGTCGTCACCACCTTGATGGCCCGCGGCGCGTTCCCCGACTCCCACCCGCTGTGCCTCGGCATGCCGGGGATGCACGGCAACTACTCCGCGGTCACGTCGATGCAGCGGTCCGACCTGCTGATCGCCCTCGGCAGCCGCTTCGACGACCGCGTCACCGGCAAGGTGCCGACGTTCGCCCCGGAGGCGAAGATCATCCACGTCGACATCGACCCGGCCGAGCTCGGCAAGGTGCGGCGCCCGGACGTGCCGATCACCGGCGACTGCCGGCTCGTCATCGAGGAACTCGTGGCGGTGCTCCGCGAGCGGCTCGACGGCGGTGCCGAGGCCCCCGACCGCGCGGCCTGGAAGCAGACGATCTCGGGCTGGAGGGAGAAGCACCCCCTCAGCTACCGCCCGTCGGATCCCGGCGAGGCCCTCAAGCCGCAGTTCGTCCTCGAGCAGTTGCGCGACAACACTCCGGACGACTGCATCGTCGCCTCAGGCGTCGGTCAGCACCAGATGTGGACCTCGCAGTACTGGAAGTTCGACCACCCCTACACGTGGGTGAACTCGGGCGGCCTCGGCACGATGGGCTTCGCCGTCCCCGCCGCCATCGGGGCCAAGGTCGGCCGCCCCGACGCCATGGTGTGGGCCGTGGACGGCGACGGGTGCTTCCAGATGACGGCCCAGGAGCTCGTCACGGCGGCGGCCGAGCGCATCCCGGTGAAGATCGCCATCCTCAACAACGCGTACCTCGGCATGGTCCGCCAGTGGCAGGAGATGTTCTACGAGGAGCGGTACTCCGAGGTGTACCTGTCGCCCGACCTGCCCGACTACAAGCTCTGGGCCGAGGCCATGGGCTGCGTGGGCATGCGGGTGGAGGCGCCGGAGGAGGTGGAGTCGGCCATCCAGAAGGCCAACGAGATCGACGACCGCCCCGTCGTCATCGACTTCCGCACCGACGCCTCGGAGAAGGTCTTCCCGATGGTGCCCGCAGGCAAGAGCAACGACGAGATCATCACCGACCCGGCGCTTGGCGAGGGGTACGTCCAGTGAGCACTGCCGAACACGCCCCACCACCGGACGGCGCAACCCATGCACCGGCGCGGCACCACCTGCTCGCCGTGCTCGTGGAGAACAAGGCCGGCGTGCTCGCCCGCGTGGCCGGGCTGTTCGCCCGGCGGGGCTTCAACATCCTGAGCCTCGCCGTGGCGCCCACCGCCGACGAGCGCATCAGCCAGATCACCCTGGAGGTCGACGTCGCGTCGGCGCCGCTCGACCAGGTCATGAAGCAGCTCGACAAGCTCGTCAACGTGCTGGAGATCCACGAGCTCGCGCCCGGCGAGTTCGACGGGTTCCAGGACCGCCTGCGAGCCTTCCTAGAGTCCGACGCCTGAGCTCGGCGCCTGAGAGAAGAGGAACCCGATGGCCAACGTGTACTACGAGAAGGACGCCGACAGCTCGCTGATCGCAGGGCGAAAGGTCGCCGTCATCGGCTACGGCTCGCAGGGGCACGCCCACGCGCTGAACCTGAAGGAGTCGGGCGTGGACGTGCGGGTAGGGCTTCGCGAAGGCTCCTCGTCCGTGGTCAAGGCAGAGGCCGCCGGACTCCGCGTGCTGTCGGTGGCCGACGCCACGGCCGAGGCCGATCTCGTGATGCTCCTCGGGCCGGACACCGAGCACAAGGCCATCTTCAACGGGCACATCGCCCCGCACCTCCAGCCCGGCGACGCCCTCTTCGTCGGCCACGGCTTCAGCGTGCGCTTCGGCCAGGTCGTCGCCCCGGCCGAGGTCGACGTCGCCCTGGTGGCGCCCAAGGGCCCGGGCCACCTGGTCCGCCGCACCTACACCGAGGGCGGCGGCGTGCCGTGCCTCATCGCGGTCTCCCAGGACGCGTCGGGCAAGACCCGCGACCTTGCCCTGTCCTACGCCGACGCCATCGGCGGTGCTCGGGCCGGCGTCCTCGAGACCACGTTCGAAGAGGAGACCGAGACCGATCTGTTCGGCGAGCAGGTCGTCCTCTGCGGCGGGCTCACCGCGCTCGTCCAGGCCGGCTTCGAGACGCTGGTGGAGGCGGGCTACCAGCCCGAGTCCGCCTACTTCGAGTGCCTCCACGAGTTGAAGCTCATCGTCGACCTCATGTACGAGCAGGGCATCGCCGGCATGCGCTACTCCATCTCCGACACCGCCGAGTACGGCGACCTCACCCGGGGCCCGCGCATCATCAACGCCGCCGTGAAGGCCGAGATGCGCAAGGTCCTCGACGAGATCCAGGACGGCCGGTTCGCCGAGGAATGGGTCGCCGAGAGCGAGTCCGGGCGGGGCAGCTACAAGGCGCTGCAGGAGGCGGGCAAGGCCCACCAGATCGAGGCCGTGGGTGAGGAGCTCCGAGGGATGATGCCCTGGATCTCCGCTGGCAAGCAGCGGGTCCAGGACATCAGCGGCGGCTAGGAGAAGCGCAGGGCGACGTAGTCCTGCATGCCCTGCCACGCGCCCACCTCGTGGGCCATGAGCTCGACGGTCCGCCCGCCGGCCGCCGCCACCTGCGCGGGCAGGCGGTCGGGGTCGTGGAACGTGACGCCGTAGTCGCCCCTCGCGTAGTGCGGGTACGGGACGTAGGCCACGCCTGCCGCCTCGAGGCGCCGCTCGACGTCGCCGAGGTGCTGCTGCATGCCGGGTCCGAACATCTCGAGATGGACCGCCATCGCGGGCCGCAGCACGGACATCGCCACGATCGCCGTCGGCGCAGTGCAGGCGCCAAGGGTGGCCCAGAGGTCGTCGAGGGCCGCTTCGCCCAGGTGCGTGACGAGCGAGCCCATCCAGACAACGTCATAGGTGGCCGGGAACGTCACCGCGCTGAGCGGGATCCGGGACCGGACCGGGGTGGCCGCGAAGGCGCGGCTGCAGAAGCGGACGCCGCTGGCGTCGAGGTCGCAGGCCGTCCAAGCCGCCGGCACGAGGTCGACCAGGTGGCGGAGCACCCGTCCGTGCCCACAACCGAGGTCGAGCCCGGCAGCCGGCACGATGTCGGCCGCCGTCACCGCAGCGGCCACGAACTCCGCCGCCGACCGGCCGGTGGCCGCGTACTCCTCCGGCGAGCTCCCGACGAACATCACGTCGTTGCCGTGGACGGGCCCGGGCACTCCGGGCACCCCGCGCGCCGGCAGGAGGTCACCCACGGCCAACCGGGCGCGACGGGCGACCCAGTAGAGCGGCGGCACCCGCTTCAGCGCGTCCCTCACGGGTGGACGCGCTTCACATCGTCTCGGCGAAGCTGACGGCGCCCTCGCCTCGCAGCACGTTCTTCAGCAGCTTGCCGCTGGCGTTGCGGGGGAGCTTGTCCTGCCAGAGCTCGACGTAGGTGGGCACCTTGAAGGAGGCCAATCCGTCGGCCACCCACTGGCGGACGTCGGCCTCGGTCAGGGAGGTACCCGGCTCGAGCTGCACCACCGCCTTCACCTCCTCGCCGAGCTCGGAGTGGGGCACCCCGATGATGGCGGCGTCGGCGATGCCGGGATGGGTGACGAGGCGCTGCTCGATCTCGACGCAGTAGATGTTCTCGCCGCCGCGGATGATCATGTCCTTCTTGCGGTCCGTGATGTACACGAACCCGTCGGCATCGACATGGCCGAGGTCGCCCGTGCGGAGCCAGCCGTCCCGGATGGCCTCGGCAGTGGCCTTCGGCTTGTTCCAGTAGCCCGCCATCAAGATCGGCCCGTAGATGCAGACCTCGCCCGTCTCGCCGGTGGGCACCTCCTCCCCGTCCTCGCCGACGATGCGCACCTCGACGGTGGGGACGGGCGGGCCCACGGACGTGGGCCGGTCGAGGGCGTCCTGCCCGGAGATCACCGTCGCCACCGAGGACGTCTCGGTGAGGCCGTAGGCGTTGGACGTGCTCGCGACGTTCGGGAAGGTCTCGCGGATCATCCGCTGCAGCTCGTCCGCGGACGGCGACCCGCCGAACGCCACGCTGCGGACGGACGACGTGTCGTAGTCGTGCCGGTCCGGGTGCTCGCAGAGCCGCCACACCATCGTGGGCACGGTGGCCCACACCGTGACCTGGTGCTCCTGGATGAGCTCGAGGGCCCGCTCCGGGGTGAAGCGCCCCTCGGGCATCACCAGCTTCAGCCCGGCGAGCAGGCCGACGACGAGGGTGGAGTGGCACCCGGAGACGTGGAAGAGCGGCGACGTGAACAGCGAGACGTTCTGGCCCTTGCCGGCGTCGGGGAGGGCGCCGCCACCGGCCAGCGAACCGGCCACCGCGTTGTAGATCGTGTTCTGGAGGTTGGCGATCATGCTGCGGTGCGTAGAGATCGCGCCCTTGGGTCGGCCCGTGGTGCCGGACGTGTAGAAGATCACCGCGTGGTCGTCCTCGGCGATGTCCTCGTCCACGAAGTCGGGCGTGGGTGACCCGGTGAGCTCGTCGAAGGTGTGGATGCGTGGGTCGTCGGCCAGGCCCACGTCCACCGCCTGGCCGTCGATCAGGAAGACGTGCTCGAGGTCGGGCAACTGGTCCAGGGAGTCCGCGATGCGCTCGAAGCGCTTCCGGTCCGCCACCAGCACCTTCGCTCCAGAGTCCTGCAGCCCGTAGAGCACCTCGTCGGTGGTCCACCACCCGTTGAGGCCCACGAGCACCGCGCCCTGGGAGACGGTGGCCCAGAAGGAGAGGCACCACTCGGGGTTGTTCTGCGCCAGGACGGCGACGCGGTCGCCCTTGTTGATGCCGAAGGACCGGCGCAGGGTGTGGGCGACGCTGTTGGCCGTCTCGACGAAGGTGCCGAAGCCGTAGGTGCGCTCGCCGTAGACGAGGAACGTCTGCGCGTCGCCCCGCATCAGCCCCGCCTCCGCGACCGAGCGGAGGGACGGCATGCGGTTGGCGTACACCTGGGTGGGGCGACCGAGGACGTCCTCGGTGGTGATCTCGAACATCCCTCCCGGCCCGGTGAGCTGCGCACGGACCTCGGCACTCGTCGGCATGGGAACCCCTCGGGTCGGCGGTGGTGTAATCCGCAGCGGTCGGCGGTCAGCGGAAGTTGGGTGAGACCTGCTCGATGATCGCATCCAGCCGCTCGAGGCGCCTCGTCCCCGACCCGAGCGTGAAGTCCGGGATGATCACCTCGTCGAGCCCGACCTCCTGCCAGGCGGCCACGGCGTCGGCGACCTGGTCGACGGTGCCGGCGATGGCCGCCCGCCCACCCGTCCCGGCGAGGAAGGTCTCGGCGGCGGAGCGGTCGTCGGTGAGCAGCACGAGGGCCTGGGCGGACCGCGCGATCGTGGAGGCGTCGCGGCCGAGGGCCTCGCAGCGGCGCTCGAGGAGCGCCGAGCGCTCGGCGATAACGTCGGCGAGGCCCCACATGTTCCACTCGTCTGCGTGACGGGCGACGATGCCCATCATGCGGTCGCCCTTCCCGCCGATGAGCAGGGGCAGGTGGTCCTGCACCGGTTTGGGCTCGGCGAGGGCGTCGGTCACCCGGTAGTGGGCGCCCTGGACGGTGGTGCGCCCGTCGCGCAGCATGCCGCGCAGGACGCGGCACGCCTCCTCGAACCGCTCGAGGCGCGGGCCCGGCGGCGGCAGCTCGATGCCGTACTGCTCGTGCTCGTTCTCCTGCCAACCGGCGCCGATGCCGAGGAGCAGCCGGCCCCCGCTGACGTGGTCGACGGTGGCCGCCCACTTGGCCAGCACGGCCGGGTGCCGGTAGGTGTTGCCGAGCACGAGCGTGCCGAGGCGCAGGCGGGTGGTGGAGGCCGCCAGCGCCGCCAGCGCCGCCGTGGCCTCGAGGGTGGGGGCGTCGACGACGCCCAGGCCGGTGCCGTCACCCATGAAGTGGTCGGCGACGTACGCGCCGTCCCACCCGGTGGCCTCGGCGTGCTGGACCTCGTCGAGGACAGCGGCCCAGGGCTGCTGGAGCCCGGGCCAGACGGAGAACCGCATGGGGACCGCTCAGGCGCCGAGCTCGGCCACGACGTGGTCGATGCAGCGGGTGAGGGCGGCGACGTCGTCGGGGTCGATGGCCGGGAACAGGGCGACGCGGAGCTGGTTGCGGCCGAGCTTGCGGTAGCTCTCGGTGTCGACGATGCCGTTGGCCCGCAGCATCTTCGACACGACGTCGGCGTCGGCGACCCCGGCGTCGAGGTCGATCGTGGCGACGACGTGGCTGCGCTGCGCCGGGTCCTTCACGAACGGCGTGGCGTAGGCGCTGGCGTCTGCCCAGCCGTAGATCGCCTCGGCCGACCGATCGCAGCGCGACGCCGCCCAGTGGAGCCCGCCGTTCTGGTTGATCCAGTCGACCTGGTTGGCGGCCAGCAGGATCGTGGCGAGCGCGGGGGTGTTGTACGTCTGGTCCTTGCGGCTGTTCTCCAGGGCGATGCCGAGGTCGAGCGACGCCGGAACCCACCGGTCGGAGGCGGCGATGCGCTCGATCCGCTCCACCGCCGCAGGCGATACGGCGGCCAACCAGAGGCCCCCGTCACTGGCCAAACACTTCTGCGGGGCGAAGTAGTAGACGTCCACCTCGTTCGGGTCGAAGCGGAGGCCGCCGGCGGCGGAGGTGGCGTCGACGAGGACGATCCCATCGGCCCCGGCGGGGCGCTCCAGCGGCATCGCCACGCCCGTCGATGTCTCGTTGTGGGTGAGGCAGTAGGCGTCGATCTCCGGATCCGCGACGGGCAGCGGGTGCGATCCGGGGTCGGCGAACAGGAACGAGGGCTCCTGCAGGTGAGGGGCCCTGGCCGCCGCCTCGGCGAACTTCGACGAGAACTCGCCGAAGCGCAGGTGCTGGCTGCGCTGGTCGATCAGGCCCAACGTGGCCGCGTCCCAGAACGAGGTGGTGCCGCCGTTGCCCAGGATGATCTCGTAGCCGTCGGGCAGCGCGAACAGCTCCGCGAGCCCGTTGCGGAGGGCGCCGACCTCGAACTGCACGCGGGCCTGGCGGTGCGACGTGCCCAGGTAGTCCGGGGCCGCCTCGGCCAGCGCCGCCATCGCCTCCGGCCGGACCTTGGAGGGCCCGCACCCGAACCGCCCGTCGGCGGGCAGGAGGTCGGCGGGGATCTGGATCTGGGGGGTGGCGGCAGAGGTCACCGTGCCATGATCGCGAACCGACCGAGCAAGGAGCGAGACCGTTGGCCACCCCCCGTCCCGACGCCCGCATCTCGCGACGCATCGCAGCGATCGCCGAGTCCGCCACGCTGGCCGTCGATGCCAAGGCCAAGGCGCTCAAGGCGACCGGCGAGCCGGTGATCGGCTTCGGGGCCGGCGAGCCCGACTTCCCGACTCCGGCCCACATCGTCGAAGCCGCCATCGAGGCTTGCGGCGACCCCCGCAACCACAAGTACACCCCGGCCGGCGGCCTTCCCGAGCTGAAGGAGGCGATCGTCGCGAAGACCCAGCGCGACTCGGGCTTCGAGGTCACGTCGAGCGGCGTGCTCGTCACCAACGGGGGCAAGCACGCCGTCTACAACACCTTCGCGACGCTCCTCGACCCAGGCGACGAGGTGCTGCTCCCTGCGCCCTACTGGACGACCTACCCCGAGCCGATCGCGCTGGCCGGCGGCGTGCCGGTCGTGCTCCAGACCGACGAGACCACCGGGTTCCGCGTCACGGTCGACCAGCTCGAGGGGGCGCTCACCGAGCGGACGAAGGTCCTCCTCTTCGTGTCGCCCTCGAACCCGACGGGCGCGGTGTACCCGCCCGACGAGGTGGAGGCGATCGGCCGTTGGGCCGTCGAGCGCGGCATCTGGGTGATCACCGACGAGATCTACGAGCACCTCACCTACGGCGACCACCGCTTCACGTCCATGCCCGCGGCGGTGCCCGAGCTGCGGGACCGTTGCGTCGTCCTCAACGGCGTGGCCAAGACCTACGCGATGACCGGCTGGCGGGTCGGGTGGATGCTCGGTCCGCACGACGTCATCAAGGCGGCCACGAACCTGCAGAGCCACGCCACGTCCAACGTGGCCAACGTCAGCCAGCGCGCCGCGATCGCCGCCCTCAGGGGCGACCTCTCTGCGGTGGCCGAGATGCGCGCTGCGTTCGATCGTCGGGGCCAGCTCATGCACCAGCTGCTCACGGCCATCCCGGGCGTCACAGCCATCGAGCCGCAAGGCGCGTTCTACGGCTTCCCGAACCTCGCCGCGTACCTCGGGCGGCCCATCCGCGGACGCACTGCGTCCACCACCGTCGACCTCTGCACCGTGCTGCTCGACGAAGCCAAGGTGGCGATCGTGCCGGGCGAGGCCTTCGACGCGCCCGGCTACGCCCGTCTCAGCTACGCCCTCGGCGACGACGACCTCGACGAGGGCTGCCGGCGCATCGCCGACCTGCTCGCGGAGGCATGACGCCGCCGGAGGTGCTGCCCTTCGGCTCCTGGCCGACGCCCATCACCAGCGAGCTCGTCGTGCGGGCGGCCCGTCTGCCCGGGGCCGTGCAGGTCGACGGCGAGGACCTGTGGTGGTCCGAGGGGCGTCCCGACGAGGGCGGCCGCACGGCGATCCTGCGCCGGCGGCCCGACGGCCGCGTGGACGAGGTGCTGGCGGCCCCGTGGAACGCCCGCACGAGGGTCCACGAGTACGGGGGCGGCGCGTGGTGGGTCTCCGGGGGCGTGCTCTGGTTCGCGGACTGGGCCACCCAACGCCTGCATCGCGTCGATCCCGGGAGCGAACCGGTGCCGCTCACACCGGTGCCGCTCACGCCGGAGCCGGAGGTGCCCCGCGGCTGGCGCTTCGCAGACGGCTCGGTGCACCCGGACGGCCGGTCGGTGCTGTGCGTGCGCGAGGAGCACCACGACGACGGGTCGGAGGCGACCAACACCATCGTGCGCCTCGCCGCCAGCGAGCCGTCGACGCCGGAGGTGGTCGTCGAGGGCCCCGACTTCGTGGCCGACCCCCGGTGGAACCCCGATGGCTCGGCGTTCTGCTGGCTGGAGTGGGACCACCCGGACATGCCGTGGGACGCCACCCGCCTGGTGGTGGACGCGGGCGGCCACCGCACCGTCGTGGCCGGCGGCGACGTACGGGAATCGGTGTGCCAGCCCACGTGGGCGCCCGACGGATCGCTGTGGTTCTCCGCCGATCGCACCGGCTTCTGGAGCCTCTACCGGTGGTCGCCCGGCGGCGCCGTCGAGTCGATGGTCGACCTCGGCCGCGACATCGGCTTCCCGCAGTGGGTCTTCGGCCAGTCCTGCTTCGCCCTGCTCCACGACGGCCGCACCGCGTTCGTCTACAAGGACGGCGGCTCCGACCACCTCGCCGTGCGAACGGGCGCGGGTGACGTCTTCGACGTCGGGGTGCCCTACACCTCGATCGACGGGATGCGGGCGAGGGGGTCGAGGGTGGTGGCCGTCGTGGCGTCGGCGTCCACGGAGCCGCACGTCGCCGAGCTCGACCTCGATGGTGGGGACGTCACCGTGCTGGTGGAGCCGCGCGACCTCGGGCTGGACGTCCGCTGGTTCGCCGAGCCCCAGGCCATCGAGTTCCCCACCGGCGCTGCACCCCGCACCGGCGGCGCGGCTCGCGCCCACGCGCTCCTCTACCGGCCGGCCAACCCCGACGTCGCCGGGCCGCCGGGTGCGGCGCCGCCGCTCCTCGTCCTGATCCACGGCGGCCCCACGGCCGCCGCCCGGCCCATGCTGCAGCTGTCCCGGGCCTACTGGACGAGCCGCGGGTTCGCCGTCGTCGACGTCAACTACCGCGGGTCCACCGGCTACGGCCGGGCCTACCGGGACCTGCTCCGGGGGCAGTGGGGCGTCGCCGACGTCGAGGACTGCGTGGCTGTGGTGGCGCACCTGGCCGCGCAGGGTGTCATCGATGCGGCTCGCTGCTGCATCCGGGGCGGGTCGGCCGGCGGGTTCACCACCCTCGCCGCCCTCGCCTTCCACGACGCCTTCGCCGCGGGCGCGAGCCACTACGGCGTCGCCGACCTCGGCGTGCTCGCCGAGGAGACCCACAAGTTCGAGAGCCGCTACCTCGACGGCCTCGTGGGAGCGTGGCCCCAAGCGCGCGCCACCTACGAAGCGCGGTCGCCGATCTTCCACACCGACGGCATCGATCGCCCCCTCGCGGTGTTCCAGGGGCTGGACGACCCGATCGTGCCGCCCAACCAGGCGGAGATGATCGTCGAGGCGCTCCGAGCACGGAACGTCCCGGTGGCCTACATGGCCTTCGAGGGCGAGCAGCACGGCTTCCGCCAGGGCGCCAACATCCGAGCGGCGCTGGACGGCGAGCTCTCCTTCTACGCCCAGGTGCTGGGCTTCGAGCTGCCGCCGGACGAGGGGATAGAACCGGTCGAGATCAGCTGATCCGGGCGAGCACCAGGGGCGGAGGGTCGACGGGGTCGTCGCCGATCTCGAGGGCTCCGTCGAGGGCGGCCAGCGCCGCGGGCAGGCGGGCCGGATCGTCGACGTGCAGCTCGAGCAGCGGCTGGCCGGCTTCGACGCGATCCCCGACGGTGGCGTGCCACCCCACGCCGGCTGTGGCCGACACGTCGTCCTCCTTGCGGGCCCGGCCCGCTCCGAGGCGCCAGGCGGCGACCCCCAGCGCCATTGCATCCAGGCGACGAAGCGTGCCGGTGGCGGGCGCGGCGACGACCTCGACCTCCGAAGCGCGGGGGAGGGGCGCGCCCGGGTCGCCGCCCTGCGCGGCGACCATGGCCCTCCACGCGTCCATCGCGCGGCCGGCGGCGAGCACGTTGGCCGGATCGACGGCGTCGAGGCCGACGACGGCCAGCATCTCCCGGGCCAGGGTGACCGTGAGCTCGACGACATCCGCCGGACCACCGCCGGCCAGCACCTCGACGGCCTCCGCCACCTCGAGGGCGTTCCCGGCCGTCCGGCCCAGCGGCACGTCCATCTGCGTGAGCAGCGCGGTCGTCCGGACGCCGTGCGCGGCCCCGAGCCCGACCATCGCCTCCGCCAGCTGCCGGGCCTGCGCCTCGTCTTTCATGAAGGCCCCGGAGCCCACCTTCACGTCGAGCACCAGTGCGCTCGTGCCCTCGGCGATCTTCTTGGACATGATCGAGCTGGCGATCAGGGGGATCGACTCGACCGTGCCGGTGACGTCCCGCAGCGCGTAGAGGCGACGGTCGGCGGGGGCCAGGTCGTCCCCCGCAGCACGGATCACGGCGCCGCTGGCCCGCAGGATGGCGTCCGCCTCGGCGTGGCTCAGGTCGGGGCGCCACCCGGTGATGGACTCCATCTTGTCGAGCGTGCCGCCCGTGTGGCCGAGCCCCCGGCCGGCCGTTTGCGGCACGGCGGCCCCGCAGGCAGCGACGAGCGGGCACAGCGCGAGGGAGATCTTGTCCCCCACGCCGCCGGTGGAGTGTTTGTCGACGGTCGGGCGATCGAGGGTGGACAGGTCGAGCCGCTCGCCGGTGGCGATCATGCGCTCCGTCCAGCGGGCCAGCTCCTGCGGGTCGAGGCCGCGGAAGAAGATGGTCATGAGCAGCGCCGCAGCTTGCTCGTCGCCGACCGTCCCGCTCGTGTACGCATCGATGAACCAGTCGATCTGGGCATCCTCGAGCCGGCCGCCGTCGCGCTTGGCGCGTATGAGGTCGATCGCGTGCATCAGAAGCGGAAAGGATCGGGCAGGAGCTCGTATAGGCGGCGCTCGTTCACTAGGAGGTCGGGTCCGCCGTGGTCGAAGAAGAGCTGTCGACAGCGGCCGCACGGCACGAGGTCGGCGCCGTTCCCGTCGACGACGGCGGCGGCCACGAGCCGGCCGCCTCCCGAGGCGTGGAGGGCAGAGACCACGCCGCACTCGGCGCACAGGGACAGCCCGTACGACGAGCTCTCGACGTTGCAGCCGGTGACCACGCGTCCGTCCTCGACCAGCGCGGCCGCGCCGACGGGGAAGTCCGAGTAGGGAGCGTGGGCGTGCGTGGCCGCCTCGACCGCGGCGGCCCGGAGGGCGGCCCAGTCGATGTCGATGTCGCCCTCCGCGCCGAGGGTCATCGCGACCGCTCGAACGGTACGCCGTCGGCGGCCGGGGCTGCGGCACGCCCGACCCCACCGGCCACCACGACGATCGTCACGACGAAGGGGAGCGACTGCCAGAACTCGCTGGGGATGGAGAAGTCGCCGATGCTCACCCCGAGGAATCGGTGGGATCTGCGGACACTACTCACCGCGTGGACGGCACGCGGTCGGCGGGCGACGATGGTCGGCCGGTGCCGGTGCTGGGTGGTTCCGGGACCAGGACGACCCCCGCCTGGCCCGCTGGCACGACGGCGAGGGGTGGACCGACCACGCTCGTGGTCGGCGAGCAGCCCGAAGGCATCGAGCCAGGTGCCATGGCCCACGTCGGTTGGCAGCCCGGCGGGGGCGGCGAGCAAACTCCGGGCATGGCCCGCATCCTCGTCACGGAGAAGATCGCCGACAGCGGCCTGGATCGGCTTCGCAGCGCAGGACACGACGTCGACCTGCAGCTCGACCTGGCGCCGGAGGCACTCCTCGAGGCGGTTCCGGGCGCCCACGCCCTCATCATCCGGTCGGCCACGACTGTGACCGCGGACGTACTGGCCGCTGGGCGCGACCTCGTCGTGGTGGGGCGGGCCGGCATCGGCCTCGACAACGTGGACACCGAGGCGGCCACGTCCCAGGGCGTCATGGTCGTCAACGCACCGCAGTCGAACATCCTCACCACCGCCGAGCACACGATGGCGATGCTGCTGGCCCAGGCCCGCAACATCCCCCAGGCCCACGCCGCCCTCGTCGACGGGCGCTGGGAGCGCTCCAAGTGGGAGGGCGTCGAGCTGGCCGACAAGACGCTGGGCATCGTGGGCCTCGGCCGCATCGGCAAGCTGGTCGCTCAGCGGGCCCTGGCCTTCGGCATGAAGGTGGTCGCCCACGATCCGTTCGTGGCCCCCGACCGGGCGCGCCAGATCAACGTGGAGCTGCTCACGCTCGACGAGCTCGTGGCGGTGGCGGACTTCCTGACGCTCCACGTCGTGAAGACCCCCGAGACGCTCGGCATGATCGGCAAGGACCTGCTGGCCAAGGCCAAGCCGAACCTGCGCATCGTCAACGTCTCGCGCGGCGGCGTGATCGACGAGGAGGCGCTGGCCGAGGCCATCCGTGACGGCCGGGTCGGCGGCGCCGCCATCGACGTGTTCGCCAGGGAGCCGACCACCTCCTCGCCGCTCTTCGAGCTCCCGCAGGTGGTCGTGACGCCCCACCTCGGCGCCAGCACCGCAGAGGCGCAGGACAAGGCCGGCGAGACCATCGCCGAGCAGGTCGGCCTGGCGCTGGCCGGCGAGTTCGTGCCGTTCGCCGTGAACGTCGCCGCGACGGAGGCGTCGAGCACCGTGCGCCCGTTCCTGCCGCTCGCTGAGCGGCTCGGGCAGCTCTACGCCTCGCTGGCCTCCGGCGTGCCGGACGTGCTGGAGATCGCGTACGAGGGGCAGCTGGCCGACGCCGACACCCGCATCCTCACGCTCTCGGTCCTCAAGGGGGTCTTCGGCCGGGTGAGCGAGGAGCCGGTGAGCTATGTGAACGCCCCGCGGCTGGCCGCCGAACGGGGGGTCGAGGTGCGTGAGTCGTCGAGCCCCGTCTCCCACGACTACGTGAACCTGCTGACGATCCGCGGTGGCGACCACGCGATCGGCGGCACGCTCGTCGGCCTGCGCGGCGATCCCCGGATCGTCATGGTGGACGACCACTCCGTGGACGTGCCGCCCGCCGATCACATGGTCGTCGTTCGCAACGACGACGTCCCCGGCATGATCGCTGCGGTCACCCGGGAGCTCGGCGACGCCGGCCTCAACATCGACGACATGCACCTCGGCCGCTCGGCCGAAGGCGCCGCCGCCCTGATGATCCTGGCCACCGACGCCGACGTGCCCGACGAGGTCCAGGGGCGCATCAGCGCGCTGGCCGGCGTCGTCTCGGTGAACGCTCTCTGACCATCCCGTATGAGGGGCCCCGGCGGGGGTAGACCGATCCCATGAAGGCCAGCCATCACCCCGACCCCATGGAGGGTCTCTGGTTGGGCGCCGCGCTCTGCGCCCCCATCTGGGCGGCCGTCCTGCTCTTCCTCGTGTACCGCTAGGAGAGCTCGACCCGTCTCACAGACCCGGCTAGCGCTTGGCCGGTCGTAACCCGTCCGCCTCGGCGCTGCTCGCATCGAGGTAGCACCGATCGGGCCTCGTGCGGTCGTAGTTCAGCATCCCCGGCAGGTGGAAGATCTTGGAGGCCAGCTTGGCCTTCACCGGGTGGGTGTCGGGGCACTCGCCGCCCACCGGCTCGACCCACGGTGAGCTCCCGGGGGCCGGTGCGTCGGGGTCGGGCTGCAGCGCCTCCGACGCCGGCTCGGGGCGATCCTGGGTCGGGGGCACCACCTCGAGCGGCGGCCAGGGGTCCTGGGCGGCCGCAGGGCCGGCCGTGGCCGGTGTTGCGGCCGGCGTCGTCGGCCCGGAGGCGGTGGGCACGCCCAGGGCGCTGGTGCCGCGGCGGGCGCCGACCAGCTTGGTGACGGCGAACACGAGGCCGCCGACGACCCCGAACCTCAACCCCAGGCGGAACGCGTGGCGGAGCACGGCCGAAAACCTACCCGCCCGCGCCCCCGCAGGTGGGCCACCGCGGCGGGAAGCGGCCGAATCCCGCAGTCGTCGATGCCCGGTCACTTCCGTCCGAACCACTCAAGGAGCGTCACCTTGGCGTCGCCGGCGAGGTAGCGGGCAACGGCGTCGGGGACGTGGGCCGAGGTGCAGCTGCCCAAGCGACAGCGCGCCGTCGGCGCGGATGTCGTGGGCGCCGGACTCGTCGCACCGCGAGCAGAGCGCGGAACGACCCGTGGCGGACAGCTGTGGCGGGCGACCATGCATCGGGGGTGGATCGAGGGGGTACGGCTGAACCAACGATGGAGCAGGGTGCACTCCGCTTCGTCGCCAGCCGACGGTCGTTGAGATCACAGCGATCCCGGTGCTGGCGGTCTCATCGACCCCGACCAGCGCCCGCCGGCAGCGCATCACCCTTGACGGGTCACGCCGCGCGGCGGGATGATTGGCCCGCATGACCACGCCGTCGAGCCTCCTCCTGCTTATGTAGGCGAGCGCCACCACCGGCGTTCGCCCCGACGACCTCCTGCCCCTGGCAGGGGGTTTTTTGTTGCCCGAGTTCCTGCACACTGCAGCCCAGCCCACACCGAGAGGACCAGCGATGCCCCCGGAACCCGTGACCCCGAAGCGCATGCCCTTCGACAAGTACCGGCCGTTCCTCCCGCTCGTCCTCGCGGACCGCACCTGGCCGGACAAGCGCATCGAGAAGGCGCCGCTGTGGTGCTCCGTCGACCTGCGCGACGGCAACCAGGCGCTGATCGACCCGATGGACCCGGCCCGCAAGCGCCGCATGTTCGACACGGTCGTGCAGATGGGCTTCAAGGAGATCGAGGTCGGGTTCCCCTCGGCCAGCCAGCCGGACTTCGACTTCATCCGGCAGCTCATCGATGAGGACCTCGTGCCCGACGACGTCACCATCCAGGTGCTGACGCAGTGCCGCCCCGAGCTCATCGAGCGCACGTACGAGTGCCTGCAGGGGGCGAACAACGCGATCGTGCACTTCTACAACAGCACCTCGATCCTGCAGCGCCGCGTGGTGTTCGGTCTCGACAAGGACGGCATCACCCAGATCGCGACCGACGCGGCCAAGCTCTGCAAGAAGCTGGAGCCCACGCTGGTCGGCACGAACGTGCGCTACGAGTACAGCCCCGAGAGCTTCACCGGCACCGAGGTCGACTACGCCATCGAAATCTGTGCTGCGGTCAGCGATGTCATCGAACCCGACGCGGACCGGCCGCTCATCTTGAACCTGCCGGCGACGGTGGAGATGTACACGCCGAACCTCTACGGCGACGTCATCGAGCACTTCCACCGGCACGTGCCGAACCGCGACCGCATCTGCCTGTCGCTGCACCCCCACAACGACCAGGGCACCGGCGTGGCCGCGGCCCAGTTCGGTCTCATGGCCGGGGCGGACCGCGTGGAGGGGACGCTGTTCGGCAACGGCGAGCGCACCGGGAACGTCGACGTCATCAACATCGCCATGAACCTGTTCACGCAGGGGGTCGACCCCGAGCTCGACATCTCCGATATCGACGCGGTGCGGCGCGTGGCTGAGTACTGCAACCGGTTGCCGGTGCACCCCCGGCACCCGTACGTCGGCGACCTCGTCTACACGTCGTTCTCGGGCAGCCACCAGGACGCCATCAAGAAGGGCTTCGACGCCCTCGGCTACGGCGACTACGAGGAGTGGGGCGTCCCCTACCTCCCGATCGACCCGAAGCACGTCGGCCGCACCTACGAAGCCGTCATCCGCGTGAACAGCCAGAGCGGCAAGGGCGGGGTGGCCTATCTCATGAAGGCGGAGCACGGCCTCGACCTGCCCCGCCGCCTGCAGATCGAGTTCTCGAAGACGATCCAGACGATCACGGAGGACACCGGCACCGACATCCCGTCAGCCGAGGTGTGGGCAGCGTTCGAGGGCACCTACCTCGACCCGCAGGCGCCCGTGCGGCTGCTGTCCCACGAGACCACCACCGGTGAGAAGGGCTCGACGGTGACGGCGCAGCTCGTCGTCGACGGCGACCACCGCACCGTGAGCGGGCGGGGCACCGGTCCGCTGGCCGCCTTCGTGGCGGCGCTGCAGGCCGACCTCGGCGTCGACCTCGAGGTGGTCGACTACAGCGAGCATGCCGTCAGCGCCGGCACCGACGCCACGGCGGTCGCCTACGTCGAGACCCAGGGCGCCGACGGTGAGGTGCGCTGGGGGGTCGGCCTGGACGAGAGCATCCTCACCGCGTCGCTGCGGGCCGTCGTCAGCGCCGCCAACCGCCACCGCGCCGAGGAGCACCTGGTCGAGCGCCACGAGCCCTGAGCGGCCGCGATTAGGTTCCTCGAGATGCGCCCGCACCGCTCGTTCCTGACCGCCCTCGTGACCACTGCGCTCCTCGCTGCCTGCGGAGACGGTGGCGACGGCTCCGGGCTGTCCGACCGCGAGCAGGAGTTCGCCGACTCCTTCGCCGTGAGCCTCACGGAGGAGGAGGACGGTCTCGACGTGACGGACGATGAGGCCACCTGCATGGGCGAGGCGATCATGGCCGAGCTCGGCGCCGAGCCGTTCGAGGAGGCCGACCTCGAGCCCGAGGACGTGGAGGGCGAGGACTCGCCCGGCCAGCTCCTGGGCGACGGCGCCGTCAGCGACGATCAGGCCGACGCCATCCTCACCGAGTGGGAGGACTGCGTGGAGCTCACCGAGGCCTACGTGGAGTCGGCGGCCGGCGAGTTCGACCTCGACGAGGACGGCAAGGCCTGCCTCGAGGAGGGCCTCCGGGAGGACGACCTCCTCACCACCCTGCTCCGCAGCGGCTTCACGCAGGCCGAGGACGAGCCCGACGAGGACCAGATCGCACCATTCGTCCAGCTGGTGCAGACGTGCAGCGAGTCCGAGTCGGGCGAGGGCGGCCTGCTGGTCGACTCCATCGCCGAGTCGCTCTCCGCCGACGGCTCGCTGAGCGAGGAGGACGCCCAGTGCGTCGCCCAGTTCGTGGTCGACGAGCTCGGATCAGAGCAGCTGCTGGAGTCGGGTGACCTCCAGAACGCGTCGCCCGAGGTCCAGGCCCAGTTCACCGCCGCCCTCACCGCTGCGGCCACAGAGTGCGGGGTCTCGCTCCCGGGCATCGGCGGCTGACGCTGCGGGCCGCTCGGCCAGCCGCTCTGCAAGGCTGCCCCCGTGCGGCGACCCCCGGCCCTGGTGCTGCTCGGCGCGGCCGTCACGTTGGCGGGCGTGGCGGCAGCGGCCGTCCTCTTCGCTGGCGCCGACGACGCCGCCGCGCCGCCGACGACGACGTCGAGCACGACGGCCGCCTCAACGTCCAGCTCCGTCGTCGGGACGGCCGGCGCGCCCGGCGTCGGCGACCCGTACTACCCGGGCCTTGGCAACGGCGGCTACGACGTCCAGCACTACGACCTCGGGCTCGAGTGGATCGCCGACCGGGGCGAGCTGGTCGGTCGCACCACGATCACCGCGACCGCCACCCAACCGCTGAGCCGGTTCAACCTCGACCTGGCGGGGCTCGAGGTGCAGGGGGTGCGCGTGGACGGCGAACCGGCTGCGGCCGCCCGCGAGGAGCGCGAGCTCGTCGTGACACCAGCGAGCGCGGTGGCCGAGGGTGGGTCGTTCGAGGTCGTCGTCGACTACGCGGGCCGTCCGACCCCGATCCCGGAGGGGACGCGGCTGTTCGACGTGGGCTGGCAGACCGACGGCCGCGAGGCCTATGTCGTCGGCGAGCCGAGCGGTGCCGCCACCTTCTTCCCCGTCAACGACCACCCCACCGACAAGGCGACCTACACCTTTCGGATCGAAGCGCCGCAGGACCAGGTCGTGGCGGCCAACGGGCTGCTGGTCGGCGAGCCGACGGCGCCCGACGAGGGCGGCGGCCGCACCTGGACCTACGCGATGGCCGACCCGATGGCCAGCTACCTCGTGCAGATCGCCATCGGCGACTACGAGCTGGTGGACGTGGTCAGGGCTGGGGACGTGGTCGTGCGCCACGCGTTCCACCGCTCGATCGCAGCAGAGGCGGCTGCCACCACGGCCCGCACGGTGCGCATGATCGAGGTGCTCAGCGACGTCTTCGGCCCGTACCCGTTCGACGCCTACGGCATCGTCGCGGTGGACGAGCCGCTGGGGTTCGCGCTGGAGACGCAGACCCTCACGCTGATCGGCTCCGACGTGGCGCGGGCGGGGCCGGAGAACGACACCATCCTCCTGCACGAGCTGGCCCACCAGTGGGTGGGGAACGCCGTCAGCCCGGCGACGTGGAAGGACATCTGGCTCAACGAGGGGTTCGCCACCTACAGCGAGTGGCTCTGGTTCGAGCGCACCGGCGGCCTGTCCGCCGCCGAGATCGCGCGGCGGCGGATCGGCCAGGATCGCGCGTCCCTCGACGTCCCCGCGGGCGACCCAGGCGCCGACGAGCTGTTCAGCGAGACCGTGTACCAGCGGGGCGGCCTCACGCTCCAAGCCCTGCGGGAGGCTGTGGGCGACAGCCCCTTCTTCGAAATCCTGCGCACCTGGATCAGCGAGCAGAGCGGTGGCGTCGCCTCGACGACCGACCTCGTGGAGCTGGCCGAGCGCGTCTCGGGCATGCAGCTCGACGAGCTGTTCCAGCGGTGGCTGTTCGCCCCGGACCTGCCCGACCTCTAGCCGCCCGGCTCGTTCAGCGTCCGGAGCCCGCCATCCAGCCCGGCCGGGTGGCTTCGAAGGTGGTGATGGCCTCCTCCGTGCGCAGCGTGATGCCGATGTCGTCGAGGCCCTCCAGAAACCGCTCGCGGGTGGAGTCGTCGAGGGGGAACTCGACCTCGAGCCCGAGGGCGGGGGCGGCGAGGGTGCGGCGGTCGACGTCGATGGTGAGCTCGAGCGTGGGGTCGGCCTCGATGGCGGCGAGGAGCTGCTCGCCCACCTCGGCGCTGACCTGCACGGGGACGAGGCCGTTCTTCGTGCAGTTGTTGCGGAAAATGTCGGCGAAGCGGGGGCTCACGACCGCGTGGAAGCCGTAGTCCATGATCGCCCAGACGGCGTGCTCGCGCGACGAGCCCGTCCCGAAGTTGGGGCCGCTCACGAGGACGTTGGCACCGAGGAACCGCTCGTCGTTCAGCACGAAGCTGCGGTCGTCGCGCCACGAGGAGAACAGGCCCTTGCCGAAGCCGGTGCGCTCCACCCGCTTCAGCCACTCGGCCGGGATGATCTGGTCGGTGTCGACGTCGGAGCGGTCGAGCGGGAGCGCGGTGCCCTGGACGATGTGCACGGCCTGCATCACACGGCCTCCAGATCCGTGGGGAGGGCGAAGTGCCCGGCGATGGCGGTTGCCGCGGCGACGGCGGGGGATACGAGGTGCGTGCGCCCGCCTCGGCCCTGGCGGCCCTCGAAGTTGCGGTTGCTGGTGGAGGCGGACCGCTCACCGGGGGCGAGCTTGTCGGGGTTCATGGCCAGGCACATCGAGCACCCGGGCTCGCGCCAGTCGAAGCCGGCGTCCACGAACACCTTGTCGAGCCCCTCGGCCTCGGCCTGCTCCTTCACGGCGAAGGAGCCCGGGACGACGAGCGTGCGGACGCCGTCCTTCACCTTGCGGCCGGCCGCCACAGCTGCGGCGGCCCGCAGGTCCTCGATGCGCGAGTTCGTGCACGAGCCGATGAACACCGTGTCGACCGGCACCTCGCGCACCGGCTTGCCGGCGGTGAGCCCCATGTACTCGAGGGCACGAGCGGCGCTCTCCCGTTCGTTCGGGTCGGCGAAGTCGTCGGGCGAGGGGATGGCAGCAGCCAGCGGCACCACCTGCGCCGGGTTCGTGCCCCAGGAGACATGGGGCACGATCTCGGCGGCGTCGAGGAAAACCTCCTTGTCGAAGGTGGCGTCCTCGTCGGTGACGAGCGACCGCCAGTCGGCCAACGCCGCCTCCCACGCGTTGCCGGCGGGGGCGTGCGTGCGCCCCCGCAGGTACTCGAAGGTGACGTCGTCTGGCGCGATGAGGCCGGCCTTGGCCCCAGCCTCGATCGACATGTTGCAGATCGTCATCCGCCCCTCCATGGAGAGGCTGGTGATGGCGGACCCGCGGTACTCGATGATCGAACCGATGCCGCCGCCGGTGCCGATGCGCCCGATGATGGCGAGGATGATGTCCTTGGCCGTGGCGCCCTCGGGCAGCTCACCCTCCACGGTGACGGCCATGGTGCCGGGCCGCTGCTGAGGGAGCGTCTGCGTGGCGAGCACGTGCTCGACCTCGCTGGTGCCGATGCCGAAGGCCAGCGCCCCGAATGCCCCGTGCGTGGACGTGTGGCTGTCGCCGCAGACGATCGTCATCCCGGGCAGCGTGCGGCCCTGCTCCGGCCCGATCACGTGGACGATGCCCTGGTTGGGGTCGCCCATCCCATAGTGGGTGATGCCGAACTCGGCGGTGTTGGCGGCCAGCACCTCGAGCTGCCTGGCGGAGATGGGGTCGGCTACCGGCTTGTCGATGTCCTCGGTGGGGACGTTGTGGTCGGCCGTGGCGATGGTGAGCTCCGGACGACGGACGCGGCGGCCCGACAGGCGGATGCCGTCGAAGGCCTGGGGGCTCGTGACCTCGTGGACGAGGTGGAGGTCGATGTAGAGCAGGTCGGGCTCGCCCGAGGCGCTGCGCACCACGTGGCGGTCCCAGACCTTGTCGCTCAACGTCCTCGGGGACGACGGTACGTTCGGCATGCTGGTCCTTGCGTCTTACATCGTGGGATCATAATCTCGCTAAATGGACAGTGTAAGCGGTGTGGGGGTGCTCGACAAGGCGATGGCGGTGCTCGGCGCGCTCGAGGCCGAGCCGGCCACGCTGGCCGAGCTGCTCGAGCGCACGCAGCTCCCCCGCGCCACGGCCCACCGGCTCGCCGTGGCCCTCGAGGTGCACGGCCTCGTGCGGCGCGACGAGGACCGCCGCTTCGGCCTCGGGCTGCGGCTGATCGGGCTCGGCCGCGACGCGGCGACCTCGATGCCGGTGTGGGCCGCGGCCCGCCCGGCGCTGGTGTGGCTGCACGAGCAGACGGGTGAGTCGGTGCAGCTGTTCGTGCGGGACGGCGACGCACGGGTGTGCGTCGAGTCGATCGAGTCGGTCCGCGAGCTGCGCACGATCGTGCCGGTGGGGGCGCGCCTGCCGCTCGGCGCCGGCTCGGCGGGGCGAATCTTGGGTGGCGACGCCGGTCGGGCCTGGGTGCAGAGCGTCGGCGAGCGCGAGGAGGGGGTGGCTAGCGTGTCGGCGCCGATCCACGACAGGGCCGGGAGCGTCGTTGCCGCGGTGTCGGTCAGCGGCCCGCTGCAGCGGACGACCGTCCGCCCGGGAGCGAAGTACGGCGAGCAGGTCGTAGAGGCGGCCCGACAGATCGAAGCGGCGATCAGCTGATCGAGACGACCTCGACCTCGAGGACGGCGCCGGTGGGGGACTCGAAGCCCACCCTGTCACCGGGCTTCTTGCCGACGAGGGCCTGCCCGAGCGGCGAGCGGGGGCTGATGATGTCGTACTCGATGCCCCGCTCCTCGACCGAGCCGTAGAAGTACTTCTCGGTGTCGTCGTCGCCCTCGTAGCGGAGCTCCACGACGGAGCCCGGCTCGACGACGTCGCCGTCGGTGCCCTCGACGATCTCGCAGTTCTCGATCATCGACGCGAGCTGGCGGATCCGCGCCTCCATGTGGCCCTGGTGGTCCTTGGCCGCGTGGTAGTCGCCGTTCTCCTTCAGGTCGCCCAGCTCCCGCGCCGCCTCGATCTTCCGGGCGATGTCGACCCGGCCGACGGTGGTCAGCTCGTCGTGCTCGGCCTTCAGCCGGTCGTACGCCTTCTGCGAGAGGTGGTGCATCTGCGCCATGGTCGGAAAACCCTATCGGCCCTCCTCCCGGGAGGGAGCACCGAGCGACCCCTCAGTTGACTTGGCGGTCGCGGCCCTCCCAGTACGGGGCGCGGAGCTTGAACTTCTGGAGCTTGCCGGTGGCCGTGCGGGCCAGCTCGTCGCGCAGCTCGACGGTGGTGGGGCACTTGTAGCCCGCCAGGCGGCCCTTGCACCACGCCCGGAGCTCCGCTTCGTCGGCGCTGGCACCCGGGGCCAGCACCACCAGCGCCTTGATCGTCTCGCCCCACCGCTCGTCGGGCACGCCGATGACGGCCACCTCGGCAACCGCGGGATGGGAGAACAGCGCGTCCTCCACCTCGATCGAGCTCACGTTCTCGCCGCCGGTGATGATCACGTCCTTTTTCCGGTCGCTGATCGTGAGGTAGCCCTCCTCGTCGATGACGCCCCCGTCACCGGTGTGGAACCAGCCGCCGTCGAGCGCGTCGGCGGTGGCGTCGGGCAGCTCCCAGTAGCCGGCGAGGACGTGGTTGCCCCGGGCCAGCACCTCGCCCTGGTCGTCGACCCGCACGTCTATCCCGACGGCCGGGGCACCGGCACGTGCCAGCTTGACCGCCCGCTCACCAGGCGAGAGCTCGTCCCACTCGGCCCGGGTGCGGTTGATGGTCAGCAGGGGCGCCGTCTCGGTGAGGCCGTAGATCTGGATGAACTCCCAGCCGAGCTCGGTCTCGATGCGCTCGATCGTCCGGGTGGGGGGCGGGGCGCCGGCGACGACCATGCGCACGCGACCGCGCCCGGGCACCGGTCCGTCCCAGGACGCCGCGGCCTCGAGCACCATGGCCACGACCGCCGGGGCGCCGCAGAGCAGCGTGACCCCGTGCTCGTCGATGCGGCGCAGGATGTCCGGGCCGTCGACCTTGCGCAGGACGACCTGCGGCACGCCCATGGCGGCGAGCGCGTACGGCATGCCCCAGCCGTTGCAGTGGAACATGGGCAGCGTGTGCAGGTACACGTCCCGGTCGTTCACCCCGGTGTGCCAGCCGAAGGTGGCGGAGTTGGTCCAGAGGTTGCGGTGGGTGAGCTGCACGCCCTTCGGCCGGGCCGTGGTGCCGCTCGTGTAGTTGATCGTGGCGGTGGCGTCCTCGTCGGGGTCGGGCCACGGCTCGGGGTCACGCCCCTCCAGGAACACCTCACTGTCGGTGTCGACGCCGAGCACGACGCGATGGGCCACGTCCAGGTGGGCCACCGAGTCCGCGACCTCCGGGTCGACCAGCAGCACCGACGCGCCCGAGTGCTCGAGGATGTACTCGATCTCGGCAGGCGAGAGCCGGAAGTTGATCGGTACGAGCACGCGGCCGTAGCCGCTCACCCCGAAGAAGGAGGTGAGGAGCCGACCCGAGTTCTGGGAGAGCACCGCCACCCGCTCGCCCGGGCCGATGCCCCGCTCGTCGAGCGCCGCCGCCTGCGCCCGGGCCAGCTCCTGCATCCGTCGGTACGAGATCTGGCCGAGGCCGCCGCCCGGCGGGTCGGGCTCGTCGATGGCGCCGATGCGGTCCCCGTACACGAGCGCGGCCCGATCGAGGTGCCCGCCGATGGTGAGCGGTGTGCGCATGGGTGGAACGTACCTCGCTTGACGCGATCGGGGCGGGGAGAGGACACTTCCCGGGATGTCGCTGTCCGCGCTGGGTGTGATCATCATCGTGTAGCGCACGCCTGTCGGTGTGCGCTGCCCCTGACCGTCCACCTCGGTGGGCGGTTTTTCTGTTCTGGAGGAGACGAGTCCGTGCACGAGGTGCTGTCATGAGCCACCGGGTCGGTGTCATCGGAGGCGACGGGATCGGTCCCGAGGTCGTGGCCGAGGCGCTGAAGGTCGTCCGTGCCGCCGGGGTCGAGCTCGACACCGTCGACTACGACCTCGGTGGGGCCCGCTTCCTCCGCGACGGTACGGTGCTGCCCGAGGAGGTGCTCAACGAGTGGCGCTCGTACGACGCCCTCCTGGTGGGCGCGGTGGGCAGTCCGGGCGTGCCGCCCGGGGTCATCGAGCGCGGGCTGCTGCTCAAGATGCGCTTCGACCTCGACCTCTACATCAACCAGCGCCCGTTCCTGCTCCCATCGGCCGGCATCGACATGATCGTGATCCGGGAGAACACGGAGGGGTCGTACGCCGGTGAGGGCGGCGTGCTGCGGAAGGGCACCCCGCACGAGGTGGCCACGCAGGGCAGCGTCAACACCCGCATGGGCGTGGAGCGGTGTGTCCGCTACGCCTTCGAGCTGGCCGAGTCACGGGACCGCAAGCACCTCACCCTCGTCCACAAGACCAACGTCCTCACCTTCGCCGGCGACCTGTGGGAGCGGACCTTTACCGAGGTGGCCGTGGAGTTCCCCTCCGTCTCCACGGCCTACAACCACGTCGACGCCGCGTGCATCTACCTCGTGCAGTCGCCCGACCAGTACGACGTCATCGTCACCGACAATCTCTTCGGCGATATCCTCACCGACCTCGGTGGGGCGGTGTCCGGCGGCATCGGCTTCGCGGCGTCCGGCAACCTCAACCCCGCCCGCACCGGCCCGTCGATGTTCGAGCCCGTGCACGGCTCGGCCCCCGACATCGCCGGCCAGGGCGTCGCCAACCCGGTGGCTGCGATCCTCTCCGCCGCCCTGATGCTCGACCACCTCGGCGAGGGCGACGCCGCCGCACGCGTCCGCAAGGCCTGCGCCGACACCTCCACCCTCACGGGCTCCACCACTGCGGTCGGCGACCTCGTCGCCGCCCGGGTCTAGGCACGAAGGACCAACCATGCCCATCACGCCGACCGAGAAGATCTGGATGAACGGCGACCTCGTCCCGTGGGACGAGGCGCGCATCCACGTGCTCACGCACACCCTCCACTACGGCATGGGCGTATTCGAGGGGATCCGCGCCTACGAGACGGCCAACGGCCCGGCGATCTTCCGGCTCACCGATCACATCGAGCGGCTCTTCCGCTCGGCGCAGATCCTGGGGATGGAGCTGCCGTACACCGTCGAGGAGCTGATCCAGGCGACGAAGGACACGGTGGCCGCCACCGGCCTGCCCGGCTGCTACATCCGGCCGATCGCCTACTTCGGCTACGGCGAGATGGGCCTCAACACCCTGCCCTGCTCCGTCGACGTGTCGATCGCCTGCTGGCCGTGGGGCGCCTACCTCGGCGACGACGCGCTCACCAAGGGCGTCCGCATGAAGATCAGCAGCTGGACGCGGCACGACCACAACACGATGCCCCCGGCCTCGAAGACCACCGGCAACTACGTCAACTCCTCGCTGGCCAAGGTCGAGGCCCTCAAGGCCGGCTACGACGAGGCGATCATGCTCAACCGCGCCGGGCTCGTGTCGGAGTGCACCGGTGAGAACATCTTCGTGGCCCGCCACGGTCGCCTGATCACGCCCGCCCTGTCGGCCGGCGCCCTCGAGGGCATCACCCAGGACTCGGTCATCCGGATCGCGCGCGACCTCGGCATCGAGGTCGGCTTCGGCGACCTCACCCGCAGCGACCTGTACGTGGCGGAGGAGATGTTCGTGGTGGGAACGGCGGCCGAGGTGTCGGCCGTGAACTCCGTCGACGACCGCACCATCCCGACCCCCGGCCCGATGACGCAGCTCATCGGCGAGGAGTACGGGCGCGTCGTCCGAGGGCAGAACGACACGTACAAGGACTGGGTCGAGCTGTGCCAGTAGCACGCGAGCCGGCGACGCTGCCCTCGTCGATCGAGATCTTCGACACGACGCTGCGCGACGGGGCGCAGTTCGAGGGGATCTCCCTCACGGTGGAAGACAAGCTGCGCGTCGCCGAGCAGCTCGACTGGCTGGGCGTGGCGTGGATCGAGGGCGGCTACCCGCAGGCCAACCCGAAGGACGAGGAGTTCTTCCGGCGGGCCCCGAAGGAGCTCTCGTTGTCGACGGCCACGCTGGTGGCCTTCGGGTCCACGCGCCGGCCGGCCGGGAAGGTCGACGTCGACCCCACCCTCGCCACCCTCGTGGGCGCCGGCACGTCCACTGCGTGCATCGTCGGGAAGTCCTGGGACTACCACGTCCTCGAGGCCCTGCAGACGACGCTCGACGAGGGCGTCGCCATGGTGGGGGAGTCGGTGGCGTTCCTGCAGGCGGCCGTGCTGCGCGTGTTCTTCGACGCCGAGCACTTCTTCGATGGCTACAAGGCCAACACCGAATACGCCCTGCGCGTGCTGGAGGCCGCTGCCACCAATGGGGCCGACTGCCTCGTGCTGTGCGACACCAACGGCGGGTCGCTGCCCCACGAGGTGCAGCGCATCGTGGGCGAGGTGGCCGGCTACTTCGGGCCCGATCAGCCGCTCGGCATCCACACGCAGAACGACAGCGGATGCGCCGTGGCCAACTCCGTCGCCGCGGTGCTGGGCGGGGCCACGCAGCTGCAGGGCACGGTCAACGGCTACGGCGAGCGCACCGGCAACGCCAACCTCATGACGTGCATCCCCAACCTCACGCTGAAGCTCGGGGTGCAGTGCCTCCCGGAGGGCCGGCTCGAGCGGCTGACGGCCGTCAGCCGCCACGTGGCCGAGCTCGTGAACCTGCCGCCGCACACGGCCGACCCCTACGTCGGCCAGTCGGCCTTCGCCCACAAGGGCGGCCTGCACACCTCCGCGCTGGGCAAGGCCGGCGGGGCCACCTACGAGCACATCGCACCCGAGCTGGTCGGCAACGGCACCCGGGTGCTGGTCTCCGACCTGGGCGGGCGGGCCGGGATGGTGATGAAGGCCAAGGAGCTCGGCGTCGACCTCGACGACCGGGCTGCCGGCCTGCTGTCCGAGCAGCTCAAGGAGCTGGAGGCCAAGGGCTTCGTCTTCGAGGCGGCCGACGCGAGCCTCGAGCTGCTGATGCGCCAGGCGGCCGGCTGGCGGCAGGACTACTTCACGGTCGAGGGGTACCGCGCCACCACGTACCACCGTCCGAAGGACGCGGGGGAGCCCACCATCGAGACCGAGGCCACGGTGAAGCTGTGGGTGGCCGCCGAGCGGCGCATCGCCGTCGGCGAGGGCAACGGCCCGGTCAACGCGCTCGACCAGGCGCTGCGCCGGGTTCTGATCGAGGCCTACCCGCAGCTCGAGCACATCCGGCTCACCGACTACCGGGTGCGCATCCTCGACGGCGTGACCACCACGGGCGCCGTCGTGCGGGTGCTCCTCGACTCCACCGACGGCGAGCTGGCGTGGACGACGATAGGGGTGTCCACCAACATCATCGAGGCGTCGTGGCAGGCCCTCACCGACGCCCTGGTGTGGGGGCTCCTCCACTCCAACCAGTAGGTTCCAGACGTGGCCGCCCCCGAGCATGTCCCTGTCGACCGCACCCGGTATCTCCGCACCTACGAGTCGCCGCCGCGCCGTCCCGATCCGTGGCTGGCCGTGCGCCCGGGCGAGCTCGTGGACGGACAGCCGAGGGGGGAGCAGCTCGGGAACCCGGGCCCCGACCAGGGCTACGTGCTGGTGCTGGCCCGACGCTTCCACGGCAAGCTCGAGCTGACCTCCGGTGAGCACGAGCGCGATGCCCTGGCCGGCGCCACCGGCGTGGCCCTGAAGCGGGCGTCGCTCTTCGGTCGGGCACCGGTGGTGCACGACCTGACCGTGGCGCTGACGGTGTGGGGGTTCCTCGGTGCGGCCGACCCGGAGCTCGTCCGGCTCCGCCAGGGCCTGTTCGCCGAGGTGGCGCACCCGCACCACTACCTGAACCAGCGGCGGATCGCCGACCTCGTGCCCGATGAGGTGCTGCGGATGACGCCCCAGCAGGTCACCGAGGCGCACCGGACGGACTGGCGCGGGCTCCTCGCGAACCTGTCCCCCGCCGCCCACTGAGCACGCAGTCCACGCGCTCCTCCTCGGGCTGAGCCTGGCTCCGCCCGACCCGGCCGGTACCCTCGGACGGTGACCAACCCGAACCCCCGACTGCGCTTCGCGCCGTCGCCCACGGGGTTCCTGCACGTGGGGAACGCACGGGCCGCGCTGTTCAACTGGCTGGAGGCCCGGCGGGCGGGCGGCGAGATGCTGCTGCGGGTGGAGGACACCGACCGGGAGCGGTCGAGCTCGGAGCTGGTCGACAACATCCTGACGTCGCTCCGCTGGCTGGGGCTCGACTGGGACGGCGACATCGTCTTCCAGGCCGACCACCTCGACGCCCACCGCGAGGCGGCGCTGCACCTCCTCGACACCGGCCGCGCGTACTGGTGCGACTGCACCTCGGAGGCGGTCCAGGCCCGGGCCAAGGCCCGCGGCGGCCCGCCCGGCTACGACGGTTTCTGCCGCGACCGCGGCCTGCCCCGGTCGGACGACACCGCCCTGCGCTTTCGTGCCCCCGACGACGGCACCACCGCCTTCACGGACCTCATCCGGGGCGAGGTCAGCTTCGAGAACAAGACGATCGAGGACTTCGTGCTCCTGCGGTCCAGCGGCCTGCCGGTGTTCCTCCTGTCCAACGCCATCGACGACGCCACCATGGGGATCACCCACGTGGTGCGGGGCGAGGACCACGTGCCGGGCACCCCGAAGTACCTCCTCCTCCGTGACGCCCTCAAGCTCGGCCGCCCCGACGTCTTCGCCCACCTCCCCATGCTCGTGAACGAGGCGCGGCAGAAGCTGTCGAAGCGCCGCGACGCGGTGTCGGTGGCCGACTTCGAGGCCCAGGGCTACCTGCCGGAGGCGATGGTCAACTACCTCGCCCTGCTCGGGTGGGGGCCGAAGGACGGCGTCGAGGTGCGGCCGCTGGGCGAGATCGTCGAGCTGTTCCGGCTGCAGGATGTGACGTCGTCACCCGCCTTCTTCGACGTGAAGAAGCTGCAGGCCTTCAACGCCGACCACCTCCGGGCGCTGCCCGCTGCGGAGTTCGTGCGCCGGGCCCACCCGTTCCTCACCCGTGGCCAGGCCGCGGTCACCACGCTCGAGCCCCTGGCCTCCCTCGTGCAGGAGCGGGTGCGCCTCCTCACCGAGGTCGAGCCGATGATCGCGTTCCTCCTCGACGACCCCGTCGTGATCGACGACGAGTCGTGGCAGAAGGCCATGGTGAAGGGAAAGGCGGCCCCCGAGATGCTGGCCGCCGTCACGCACCGGCTCGACACCCTCGACGGGTGGTCGGCCGACGCGATCCGCGCCGCGGTCGAGGGCGCCGCCGTCGAGGCCGGCCTGGTAAACGCCGAGGGCGCCGCCCAGCTGAGCAAGGCGCAGGGGCCGGTGCGCGTGGCCACCACCGGGCGCATCGTCGGCCCGCCGCTCTTCGAGGCGCTCGAGGCGCTCGGCCGGGAGCGCACGCTGACGCGGCTGCGAGAGGCGGCGGCGCGGCTGTGACCGCCCTCGGGGGGTACGCCCCCGAGCTCGAGCGCCCGCCCCGGCGCCGGGCCCGTCGCAGTCGCTGGCGTCTCCTCGTCCGGCTCGGCCTGATGCTGCTCGGCCTGCTCCTCGTCTACGTGAGCGTCACGTTCGTGCAGGTGTACCGGGCCAGCCGGGACGACACGGCGGCACCGGCTGACGCCATCATCGTCCTCGGCGCAGCGCAGTACGACGGACGGCCGTCGCCGGTGCTGAAGCAGCGCCTCGACCACGCCTTCGAGCTCTACGAAAGGGACCTCGCGCCCCGCATCGTCCTCACGGGCGGGCGGCAGGAGGGCGACCGGTTCACCGAGGCGACCACGGGCTACAACTACCTGCGCGAGCGGGGCGTGCCCGACCAGGCCCTCCTGCGGGAAGTGGACGGCACCAACACGTGGGATTCGCTGGCCGCTTCGGCCCGCTTCCTGATCGACCAGGACCTGCGCCGGGTCGTCCTCGTCACCGACGGCTACCACGCCCTGCGGGTCGGGGCCATCGCCGACGACCTGGGCCTCGACGCGGCCGTGTCCCCGGTGAACAGCCGGCTCAGCGCAGCCGGCGAGGTGCGCCAGCTCCTCCGCGAGGCGGTGGCCGTGTCGATCGGACGGCTCATCGGCTACGACCGGCTCTTCCGGATCGACGAGGTCATCCACGCCGACTGACTATCCCGGATCGGGGTGTGCGACCGCCGGGAGCCGTTGGGTAGGGTTGCGGCCCGCCCGATCGGGGGTGGTGTAATCGGTAACACAGCTGGTTCTGGTCCAGTCGTTGGGGGTTCGAGTCCTCCCCCCCGAGCTCTGCAGTGCCCGAAGGCCCAGGTCACGGACCTGGGCCTTCTCCGTGGCAAGGTCTCCTGGTCACGATCGGTTGCCGCTTCCGGACGCCATCGGTCAGGCCTGGCCACGGTGGGGCTGCCCGTACCCATGGCGGCGGTGACATGCCCCCAGTGTCAGAGAGCCAGCTGGGCCCTGCCGAGGGCGAGACAGCCGACCCCCAGCGCGAGCAAGGCCCAGCGAGCGATCGCCAGTGCCTGAGCACCGGTGACGGGGAGACGGTGCCCCTCCACGGTGAGCGTGGCCGACGCTGACGACGGTGTGCCGTCCGCGCCGGTGCCCGACACGACGACGTGGTGCACGCCCGGAGGTGTCGTGCGCGGGATGGTCACGGTTCCACGGGCGGTTCCGTCGATGACACGGATCGTCCCGAGACGCACCGGTGTGGACCGCAGCTCGACCTCGACGTCGCTACCCGATGCGAAACCCGAGGCGGCGATCTGGAGGCTGTCACCGGGGCGTACGGAGGTGTCGCTCAGCGTCACGCCTGCGGTCGTGCGCGCCACCGTGGTGGTCGTCGTCGGCGACGGCGAGTCACGCCAGAACTCGGCGTCGGCCCATTCGCATTGGTAGGCGAAGTCGTCACCCCCGTCGCCGATGCACTGGTCGACGCCGCTTCCGCCGAAGATCACGTCGTTCCCGCTCCCTCCGTGGATCAGATCGTCACCGGCCTCTCCATAGAGGCGGTCCCCGTGGATGTTGCCCCCTTGGATGTCGTCGTTCCCCTCCCCGCCGCAGATCACGTCGTTGCCCCAGCTGCCGTCGATCACGTCGTTGCCGCCCATCCCATGGATGACGTCGTCGCCCAACGTTCCGAGGATGCGGTCGGGCCCCGGTCCACCCCGCAGGGTGATCCGCGTGCCCTGGCAGGTGATCGGCTGCGTGGTCGTCGACGCCACGGTGCTGGAAGTGGTCGAGGATGTCGTCAACGACGTAGAGGTGGTGGACGACGTCGAGGTCGTCGACGACGACGGGCTCGTGCTTGATGTGGTCGAGGTGGACGTCGATGTCGACGAACTGCCGGTGGTCGACGTCGTGGAGGACGTGCTGGCCGTGGTGGAGGTGGAGCTGCTCGCGGTCGAGGTTGTCGTCGGGGGCGTGCCCGAGGCCGGCTGCCAGCTCGGGTCGGTGTCGGTGGCGTTGGCCGCCGTCGGGAGCCGGGTCACGTCCGTCCCATCTGGGTCTGCGGTCATGATGTCCGGCCCGTTGGCAGCGCCGAACGCGCTCGACGAGAACACGATGCGGGTGCCGTCCGGGGACCAGCCGGGAAGCACCGAGCTGGTCACCACGACGTGCTGGTCGGTGCCATCGGCGTCAGCGGCCCAGACCGCGCTGCCCTTTCCGTAGACCAGCTGGTTGCCGTCGGGTGACCAGTCGGGGGCCTTCTCGTCCTGACCCGTGCCCGTCGTCGAGGTGATGGCGTGCTGGCCGGCGCCGTCGGCCCCCATGACCCAGAGGTCGGCACCCCGGATGTAGGCGATCCGGCCGTCCGGCGACCATGCGGGCTGGATCTCAAGCCCGGTGCCCGCGGGCGTGTTCGTGAGGTTCACCTTGGCGCCTCCGTCCGTAGACGACATCGACCAGATGTCCCCGACGGTGTCGGCGAACGCGATGCGGCCGCCGTCGGGCGACCAGGTCGGGTTCGTGCCGGCGTTGGCCTCGCCGGTAGTGACCGCGCCGGGCGTGAGGTTGGTCGGCGCCGACCCGTCGGCGTTCATGACGTAGATGTTCCGATGGCCCTCGGAGGCCTTGACGAAGGCGATGCGGGTGCCGTCGGGCGACCACACCGGATCCGTGTCCTCCGCCGCGTCGTTGGTCAGGTTGACCTGACCAGAGCCATCTGGTCCCATGGCGTAGATCTCGAGGTTGCCGTCCCTGCTGGTCTCGAATGCGATCAGCCCGGGTTCGCCCGGGTAGGCCCCCTCGGCGGCGTCCCCCCACGCCAGCAGGCTGGCGAGCAGTACTGCGAACGCAAGCGCCGCGGCCCAGCCGAACCGTCGTGACGATGCGACCCTCGGAACGGACACGGCGCCTCCTCGCACAGCTCGTTCGGTGACTGTCGAGAGTAGGCGAAAGAGGACGAACCGGCGCCCGCATGTACGTCGTTTACGTTGCTTCCGCTCTGTTCCGGATCCCGGGACCTCGAGGACCGTGCAACTCCTCTCAGCTCGACGAGGTCCCACCTGAGTGCGGTCTGACCTGAGCCCCGCACTGGCGAACTGTGGTCACGGGACTGGTCACGAACGCCTTCGCACCAGCCAGCACCAGATGACACGCGAGACCGCCTGACCCGCCGCTAGCGACCTGCTGGCGACTGCGGTGTTGCACCGACACCAGTCTGTCAACGACGGCAACCGGAGTCCTCCCCCCGGAGCTCCGCAGTGCCCGACGGCCCAGGGCAGCGACCTGGGCCCTTCCTTCGATCGTGGAGGGCGTCTCGCGACCTGGGGGCGCTAGTCGGCGAAGACGTCTCTGGTGAGCTGGATGAAGAACGTGTGGTCGTGCCCCTTGTTGGCATCGGACGAGTTGTACTGCGTCTTGCTCGCGCCGTCCGGTACCTGTTCCTCGGGGTAGATGGCGCCAACAGGGCACACGTCACGCTGGTAGCACGCCGTGCACGAGGTGCACTCGTCCACGTTGACGTAGAGGATCGTGTCGCTGAAGACAGCGATCATGTCCGGGTCGGGAACGTGGGAGTTCTCGATCACGCCGCTGCCGGCCTCCTCCTCGGAGAAGAGGACGTTGGTCGTCGGGTTGTACTCGTAGATGCACTGGACCGGGCACACGTCGACGCAGGCCCGGTCCTTCACCTCGATGCACGCTTCGGTGATGATGGCAAGTCCCGACATGAGGCTGCTCCTTCGGACCAGTGCTGCACCGTGTTCCCCAGCATGGTCCACGGTTCATGCAGACGCACGAGGCTTCCGAGGACGTGATGGCACGGGTGAGGTGCCTCCGACGGCGCGCTCGTACCGCGAGATGGCCGTGTCGCACGGGGTGCACGTGGGCCAGCCGCCCTGACGCACCCGGCAGCAGTCCATCGCCGGCGCGGGCCCGGTCAGGGGTGGATGCGGTAGGGCTGGTGGCCCGGGTAGCCGTCGAGGGCCTCGTCGAGGACGTCTTGGAAGTGGACGGCTGCGCCGAGCTGGCTGACGATCCCCGCCGTCCCGAGCACGATGCGCAGGAACATCGGCAGCTCGGGCGGGGCGTCGAGCTGGCGCCAGATGCGGAGCTGCTCCTTGCCGAACCGGATCCGCAGCACCTGGCCAACCTGCCGGGCCACGAAGTCCCCGGTGAACTGGAAGGGCTGGGGTTCAGTGGTGGCGGGCTCGATGGCGAGGCGCATCGGGAGGAGCATCGTGTCGGGGTCGATCCCGTCGAGGCCCTTGAGGATCCCCATGTCGACGAGCGCGTCGAGCATGCGCTGGTCGTCCTGGGACATCGCCGCGATGGCCAGCCCGGAGAGCCGGCGGAGTTGATCGGCGTCGTAGCGCTGGCACGCGCCGAAGTCGAGGAACGTCACCCGGCCGTCGTCGTGGAACAGGTAGTTCCCCGGGTGCGGGTCGAGGTTGGTGATGCCGTCGCGGAACAGCGACACCCACTGGAAGCGGCACATCGCCTGACCCCAGCGGTCCCGCAGCTCCTGCGGCGCCTCCTTGGCGGCGGACCAGCGCAGCCCATCGACGTAGCGGGAGGTGAGCACTCGCCGCGACGACAGCTCCTCGATGACCTCCGGGACGCCGAGCCACGGGTCGGCGCGGTGGAGGACGGCGAACTCGGCCTGGTTGCGGGCCTCGATGCGGTAGTCGAGCTCCTCGGTCACCCGCTCGCGCAGCTCGTCGATCACGGCCCGAGTGTCGATGCTCCCCACCAGGTCGGCGAGTAGGCGCTGGGTGACGCGGGCGAGCATGGACAGCAGCGCGGCGTTCCGCAGGTCCGCCTCGACGGCGCGGGCGATGCCCGGGTACTGCACCTTCACGACCAGTTCGTCCTCGCCCCGGTGGGCCATGTGCACCTGGCCGATCGAGGCCGAGGCGATCGGCCCACGGGAGAAGAAGTCGAACAGCTCCTCGGGCGGCGCGCCGAGCTCGGCGGTGATCACCTGGGCCACGAGGTCGTAGGGCATCGGTGGGGCGTCGGCCTGCAGGGCGGCGAGCGCACCCCGGAGCTGCTGGGGCACAAGGCCCACGTCGACGAACGAGAGCACCTGGCCCAGCTTCATCGCTGCGCCCTTCATCTCCCCGAGCTGGCGCGCGATGCGCTCGGCCGCCGCGACGAGGCGCGCATCGTCAGCAAGCTCCTCGAGGCTGCCGCCCCGCAGGGCCTTGGCCTTGGCGACCGCAGCCACGGCGGCCCCCTCGATGATGAGGCGGGCGGGGGTGGCCGCACGGCGCACCCGTCCGGTGGGGAGCCAGTCAGCGGCCATCGGAGGGCCCGACGCTCCGCGCCCGCGCGGCCAGTAGGAGGGCGAGGACGGCGGCGGCGGCACCGGCGGGCAGCGCCCGGCCGGTCGCCGGCAGGGACGCCGCGGCGGTTCCGACCGGCCGAGCGTCGGGCGCCGCGGGGAGAGCGGCCAGCGGTGGGCGGGCAGCCGAGGACGCGGCGTCCAGCGGGTTGGGGATCGGGAGCCACAGCTCGCGAGCCGTGCCCGCGGCGGCCTTCAGGCGCTCGTTGTCCCAACCGGTCGGTGGCGTGGCAGGGGCGGCGCCGACGGTCGCGCAGGCGGGGCCGGCGCCGCTCGCAGGGCCGACGGCCTCGGGCACGAGCCACTCGCCGGCTGCGCTGTGGCAGGCGTAGCCCCGTTCCTCTTCGCACCCGGCGGCGCGGAACCTGCCGTCGTTCCCGAGGGCGACGCACCGCCTCGCCGGGTCCTCGACCGGCTCGCCCTCCGCCCAGCTCCACACCAGGGCCGCCAGCCGCGGGTCGGTGGGGCTGATGCGGTCGAAGCCGACCATGTCCACGCCGCAGTGGACCATCTCCCTCACGTCGTCGGCGGTCTGCGGCCGGAACCTCCCGTCGACCACCGCCGACAGCCAGGTCGCGTCCTCGTAGACGCGTATCCAGGTGTCGTCGTAGGCGCGGCTGGCGCGCTCGAACGCCATGCAGTCGGGATACGGCGCGTAGCCGTCGCCGAGGCTGCGCTCGTCCCAACGCGGACCACGCTCATGCACCCAGGAGCCCCACCCGCCGGGACCGCAGTCGCCTACGACGAGCACGCGCCGCTCGTCCGCCAGCAGGTCGGCGCGGCTGCGGTCGAGCGGCATCTCGGCGCAGGGGGCACCCGGCGCCGGGCGTGCCACCAGCGGTCCGAGCGCCCGCTGGAGCTCCTGCGCCACCACGTCGTGGAGCACCGGGTCGGACTCCAGCTGGTTCTCGAGGTAGAGCAGCACCACCTCACGCTCGTTCCCTGGGAGGTCGAGGAACGATCGGAGCTCTTCGAGCCCGGCCGACAGCGGCCGGTCGACCGAGCAGCCGAGGTGCACGATGGTCGCGCCGAGGTCGACCTGGCGACCGTGGCAGAGGACCACGCCGCCGCCCGGCCCGGGGTGCAGGTCGAGCTCGATGGCTCGGATCCCCATGCGCAGCTGGTCGAGGATCGACCATCGCTGGTTCGGGTCGAGGCTCGACACCGAAGGGGCGTACGCGGTGCTGTTCGCAGAGTTGTGCGAGTGCGGCCACAACGAGTTCACGAGCGGCCGCGCTTCGTCGAGACGGGACTGGAGCCGCAGCGCCCGGTGCACCCATCCGCTCTCGTAGCGCGCCAGCACCGCCGGGTCGACGACCTCGCCGTCGGTGGCGGCGGCGCAGGCCTCCGGCGGTGCGCCGCTGTCGGCACAGAGCGACGCCAACAGCACCGAGCCCGCCACCACGCTCGCGCAGGTGCGGTCGCCCAGACCGCTGTCCTCGCACAGCTCCACGAGCTCCGGCCCGGGCGCCTGCGCCGGTGCCGGCGCAGGCGCCGAGACGACGGTCACTGCCGCCGCCAGCACCACGAGCAGGGCGGCCCGTCTCACCATCAGTCCTCGCTGAGCGTGGCGAGGGACCCAGGGGCAGGGACGAGCGGGAAGAACGGGACCGGGTTCCCCAGGAGCCGCCACGCCGCAGGGGTCTGGCTGAGACCGTGGAGGAGCCACGCCCGCTGGTCGGCGTCGAGCATGCTCCGGGAGGGGCCGTCGATCGCCGGGTCGAGGGAGCCGTGGCTGAAGAGGGCGTTGCTCGGCTGCTGGTCGCGGTAGCGGGTCAGGCCGAGCGCTGTGCGGCCGAGGGCGGCGCCCAGGGAGGTGCAGCGGCTCCGGTCGACGACCACGTCGGCGACCCTAGGCGCGGTGAAGCCCAGCTGGACCAGGGGCCCCACGGGCCACCGACCCGGTTCCGGCGGACAGTCACGTGGACCGGGTCCACCTCGGATCGGTCACGCGGCGCGGTCAGGTCGGGGCCGTCGGCGTCGGAGCAGCGACGGGCCTGGCACGACCCGTCATCGAGTCCTAGGATCGCCCCAGAGGGGGTGGCATGACCTCGTTCGAGCAGAGCGCACCGTTCGCTACGCGACGTCCCGTGGGCTGGGGCGTTCCTGCGGTGCTCTTCGCTCTTGCCGCCGTGGGGTGGTGGTGGTCGGCGCGCATGGCGGCGGACATGACCCCATCGGGATCGACGGCGATGGACGGCATGGCCGGGATGAGCCACGAGGCCCTCGGCCTCGGCGCGTTCGTCGTGGCGTGGCTGGCGATGATGACGGCGATGATGTTCCCGGCGATCGCGCCGGTCGTGAAGCTCTATGGGCGGGCGGCGGCGGCGGGACGGGTGGCGCCGCTGCCGTTCTTCGTCGCCGGCTACATCGCCGTGTGGACCGCGATGGGCCTGCCCGCCTACTTCGCCTGGCGCGCGCTCATGGACCCGATCGCCGAGGCTCGCCCGTGGGCGGGCCGCCTCGCCGGAGTCGTGCTCGTCGGCGCCGCGGTGTGGCAGCTCACGCCGTTGAAGTCGGTGTGCCTGCGCCACTGTCGGTCGCCCATGTCGCTGTTCCTGCGCTCCGGCGCCGACGTCGCCCGCCCGGTCGGTGCGCTGCGGATGGGCGTGACCCACGGTCTGTTCTGCCTGGGTTGCTGTTGGGCGCTCATGGCCGTCCTGGTCGCGCTGGGAACCATGAACATCGCGTGGATGGCCGCGCTCGCCTTGTTGATCCTGATCGAGAAGAACGCCGCGGCGGGCGAGCGGGTCGCCGTCGTGGGCGCCGCCCTGTTCGCGGCCTGCGGTGCGCTGCTGCTCCTCCGTCCCGAGACCCTGACGACCCTCACCTAAGGAGACTCGCCGTGACCATCACCGAGACCACGACCGCTTGGCGCTTGCGCGGCAAAGGCTATGAGTTCTGCAACTGCCAGCCCGGCTGCACATGCAACTTCTCCGGCTTCCCGACCTCCCCGGATGGCAGCTGCAAAGCCGCGGTGGCGAACCACATCATCGAGGGCCACTGCGGCGGGATCGACCTGTCGGGCATCGATGCCATCGCCATCTTCGACTGGCCCAGGGCCATCCACGACGGAGGCGGCAAGGCGATCTTCGTCGTCCCGCCCGCGGTGTCCGACGAGCAGCTCGACTGCATGGCCCAGATCTTCACCGGGCAGCTCGGCGGGCTTCCATGGTCGATCCTGGGTACGACGTTCGAGGTCGCCGGAGTCGTTCGGACCGAGGTCGAGATCGACGACGACGGCATCAACAGCGGCTTCCGGGCCGAGGGTGTCGGCGAGGCCAGGGGATCGAGCCTCAAGAACCCGGTGACCGGCGAGGAGCACGCCGTGGCCATCGACCTCGACCAAGGCTTCATCTGGAAGCGCGGCGATTGCGGTCAGGGCACCTTCCACATCGAGACCGAAGGCGTCACCTTGGACTTCACCGACAGCAACTGGATCTACTACGACTTCGACTGGACCAACCAGACGTAGCCCCCGCCCTGCTCAGGGTGCGGCGACGGGGCGGATGCTGTCGCCGCCCAGGACGAGCATCGTCGTGGCGCTGCTCGACGTGTCGGGAAGGGTCCACAGGCTGCGATGGGGGGACGAGGTCACCCTCTCGCGGGAGCGCTGCCGAGGCCGGCCGGCGGTGGCGGCCGGGCGTTGGTTGCGGTGAGCCCTCCGGCTTCGAGCCCGGTTTCCCGAGGGCCCTGACCTCGGCCCCGGAGGGCTCACCTCGTCACGGACCTGTCGACGAGGCCCGTGTCGCAACTCCTACGGCCGGTTCTGCCCGGGGGCCCGAACCGACGGGTTGCCGGGGAGCGCCGCGCACTCGTTCGCGCCGGGCCCGTTGGTGTCCTCGAATCGACCGTCCTGGCCGTAGTAGGAGAACCCGGGCGAGCCGTTCTTCGCGCAGTGCGCCGCCGAGGCCGTACCGGCCTGGGCGATGGTGAAGCCACCGACGATGGTGGCTGCGGCGACAGCGATGCGGATCCGCTTGGTCATGTGTAGCTCCAATCTAGGGACGAGGGATGTTCGTCCGCCCTGGTACGGCACGGCCGGTGGGGTTGGATGGAGCGCCGCCCCGGTACGTGGCGAGGGGTCGCCGAGCCGAGCCTCAGGTCCGGGTCGTCGGCGCCGACGTCGTGGCTGCTCGTGACCCCACCGCCTGGTCCGTGGGCCGGACGTGAGGTCGTTCCGGCGATCCGGCCGAGTCCCGCAGGCCCGGGGTAGCCCGGGGAGCCGCTGGGTAGGTGCGGGGCATGCCGAACCTCCACATCATCCCCGAGGGCGATCGCTGGAACGTCAAGCAGGAGAACGGCGACGTTCACTCCACCCACGACACCCAGGCCGACGCCGAGCGGTCCGGCAAGGAGTGGGTCCGGTCAAACGGCGGTGGCGGTGTTCACCCATCGTGACGAGGGCGAGTTCTCCCGGATCCGGAAGGGCGACGCGGTCTAGCGCGACGTCTCGCCTGATCCCGCCCCGTGCCGGGCGGTTTCGTACGCCTCGTGGAGGCCTGCGGGCCAGTAGCGGGTGGGGGTGACCGCGTCGGCCTCGACGAGCTCGCGTTGCACGGCGTCGTAGTCGTAGCAGTTGAGCTCGTACCTGTTGCCCCACGGATCCATGAGGTCGATCGCCCAGCAGAGGTCGAAGTCGACGACGTCGCTGGCGAGGACCGGGCGGCCGAGGGGGCCCTGGATCGCCCCAGGGAGCGATCGCACGAACGCCGCGAACGTGTCGGCGTCGACGCTGAACGCGATGCCGTTCACCTGCGGGATCATCGGGTGGCCGTCCTCTGAAGCCTCGAAGATCGCCAGCGTCGTGGCCCCACCGTCGGCCGAGATTTGCACGGGTCCGCCCTCGATGCCGGTCGCCCAGAAGTCGTAGGCATCGACCGGCTCGAACCCGAGGTGCTCGGCGTACCAGGCGACCGCCGAGGCTCGATCGGGCACGCGGATGTGGGTGTGGTCCAGCCTCCCCATCCGGAACCTCCCCATGTCCCCACCGTACGTGGGCGGTGACGTCGCCGTTCAGATCGGGGTGGCGACGAAGACGGGGATCACCCGGTCGGTGTTGTCTTGGTACTCGGCGTACGAGGGGTACACGGCGACGGCTCGGTCCCACCACTCGGCTCGTTCGTGACCCTCGAGCTCGCGCACGCGGCATCGAACCGGGTCGGGGCCATCCTGGATGAGGATCTCGTCGGGGTGGGCCTTCAGGTTCCAGTACCAGACCGGGTGCTTCGGAGCGCCCCCGAACGAGGCGACGAGCGCGTACTCGCCCTGGTGCTCCACGCGCATCAGCGCGATCTTGCGCACGTCGGCGCTCCGGGCGCCGCGCATCGTGACGATGACGACCGGGATCCCGGTGTCGAACAGGGCGTTGGCCTCCCGGCCCCCCGTCCGCTCGTAGGTCTCCACCTGTTCGCGCACCCACCCCATCGCGCTGGGGACGTAGGTGCCGGACAGGGTTTCGGTCATGCGGGCGAGGGTACCGGGGCCGTCGCAGCCTGTTCTCGTCGCCGTGGGGTCAGCCCACCTCGAGCTCGCCCACGGTGCAGGCGGTAACAGGAGTACGCGATTCGGTAGGTGCCCGGGACGACGCTGTCCGCCTCCCGGTTGGCGCCCCTTCGGTGGGGCCTGTGCGGGGTTGGACACCGGCCGAGCCCGACCCTTTCCATCGACGTTTCCCGAGGTGCCCCGGGCGGCGCTCTAACGTCCGCACCGTGGCGAAGAAGCGGTACGTGGCCCTGCTGCGGGGCATCAACGTGGGTGGCCGGAACAAGGTGGCTATGGCCGATCTGCGGGCCGCCTTCGAGGCGGACGGCCACGGCGGCGTGCGCACCTACATCCAGTCGGGCAACGTGGTGTTCGAGTCCGATGCGCCGGCTCGCTCGCTCGAGGAGCGGCTCGAGCGGGTGCTCGAGGGGCGCTTCGGGACGCCGCTGGTCGTCGTGGTCCGGTCGGAGCGGCAGCTGCGCAGCGTCATGGCCGACGCTCCGGCGGGGTTCGGCGCCCTGCCGGACGTCTACCACTCCGACGTGGTCTTCCTCCGCTCGCCGCTCACGGCTGCGAAGGCCATGCGAGTGGTCCAGGTGAGGGAGGGGGTCGACCAGGCCTGGCCCGGCCGCAGAGTCGTGTACTTCGCCCGGCTGAGCGCCGAGCGGACGCGGAGTCGGATGAGCAAGATCGTCGGCACCCCCGAGTACCAGCAGATGACGATCCGCAGCTGGAGCACCACCACGAAACTCCTCCAGCTGCTCGACGCCGACACCTGAGGCGGCGCGCGAACACGCGGGCGTCGACGGGTACGATCGGCGATCCGCGAGCCGGGCGGGCCCCGCACGGACGGCGACCGATCGGAGTGAGCATGCGGCCGTCGCACCTGGCCCGGTACAAGGACATCGGGACGCTGCTGGTCAAGCACCGCCAGCTCGTGCGGGACCGGCCGGACGGCGACCTCCTGCCCGAGGACGAGGCCGCCATGACGACCGACGCCGAGGCGCTGGCGTCGGAGCTGGAGGCCATGGGGCCCACCTTCGTGAAGCTCGGTCAGCTCCTGTCGACGAGGGCCGACCTCCTGCCCGCCCCCTATCTGTCGGCCCTGGCCCGTCTGCAGGACGCCGTCGAGCCGTTCGGCTTCGCGGAGGTCGAGGAGATCGTGACCCGCGAGCTCGGCGTGCGGATCCTGCAGGGCTTCAGGTCCTTCGAGGATCGCCCGGTCGCATCGGCGTCGCTGGGGCAGGTGCACCGCGCCGAGCTGCGCGACGGCCGGCGGGTGGCGGTCAAGGTCCAGCGGCCGCACATCCGGGAGCAGATCGTCGACGACATGGACGCGATCGAGGAGATGGCCAGGTTCGCGGATCAGCACGTCGAAGCGGGCCGTCGGCTGGGGTTCGCCGACATGGTCGCCGAGTTCCGCACATCGCTGTTCGCGGAGCTCGACTACCGGCAGGAGGCGGCCAACCTGCAGGCGCTGGGTGCGAACCTCGCCGAGCACGAGCGCATCGTGGTACCGCAGCCCGTGGCCGACTACTGCACGGGCCTGGTCCTCACCATGGACTGGGTCGAGGGCCGCAGCATCGGGGCCGTCGGCCCGCTCGGGCTGATGGAGGTCGACGGACCGGGGTTGGCCCGAGCGCTGTTCTCCGCGTACCTCGACCAGATCCTCGTCCACGGCCTCTTCCATGCGGATCCGCATCCCGGGAACGTGCTCGTCACCGAGGACGGTGCGCTGGCCCTCCTGGACCTCGGGATGGTGGCGCGCACCACGCCCGAGATGCAGGACCGGCTCGTGACGCTCCTGTTGGCGCTGGGCGAGGGCCGCGGTCGGGACGCGGCGGACGTGGCCATCGCCATCGGGCGCCAGCTCGACGGGTTCCAGCCGGAGGACTTCCGACGGCGGACGACGGACCTCGTAGGCCGCTCCATCGGCACCGGCATGCGTGACCTGCAGGCCGGCGCCCTCGTCGCCGAGCTCACCCAGATCGCCAGCGAGTCCGGGCTGCGTCTGCCGCCCGAGCTCACGATGCTGGGCAAGGCGCTGCTGAACCTCGACGAGGTGGCGCGCAAGCTCGACCCCGACTTCGACCCCAACGCCGCGATCCAGGAAGAAGGCGGGTCGCTGCTGCAGAAGAAGCTCCTGCAGGCGGCGTCACCGGGGAACGTGCTGGCGGCGGCGATGGGAGCGAAGGAGTTCGCCGAGCGGCTGCCCGGGCGGGTGAACCAGGTCATGGACGCCCTCGCGGACGGGCAGCTCACCCTCAACATCCAGGGCATCGACGAGCAGAACATCATGCGCGGGGTGCAGAAGCTGGCCAACCGGGTGGCCGGCGCCGTCGTGGTCGCCTCGCTCGTGATCGGTGCCGCGCTCATCATGAACATCGAGACGGAAGCGGAGCTCTTCGGCTACCCGGCGCTGGCGATCGTGCTGTTCCTGGTGGCGGCGGCCTGCGCGGTGTGGATGCTCGTCAGCATCTTCCTTGGCGACCTGCCCCAGCGCCGCCGCCCCCGCCGCGGCGAACGCGGCGGCTGAGCTATGCGTCTCGCGGGTCGAACCCGCAGGAACGTGCGGAGGCCTGGCGGACGACGGTGGGACGGGAACGGGGGCGGTCCCGGCCCACCGCCGTCCTCGCTCTCTTCGTAGACCGCGAGGTCACGGGAGTCGTCGTACCCGTCGCGCTCGAGACCGCGATCGGCCATGGTCATCGGTCGACACCGCCACGGGTGGTGGTGCGGTCGCCGCGGTAGTCGTCGCGGCGGTCGCGCCGGGCGAGCCCGGCGAGGCCGAGGAGACCGGCGAGCCCGATGAGGCCGAGCTTGCCGCTGTCGTCGTCTTCGCTCTCGGACTGCTGTGCCGACTGGGTGCCACCCTCGTCCTGGGCGTGGGTGACGCCGGGGACGGCGACCACCAGCCCGAGCGCGAGCAGCAGGGACATGAGGAGCTTCTTCATGGTGTGGACCTCTCGTTGGGGAGCCGTAGCCGCAACGTGATCCGGCCCACCAGGGGCCGCATCGTTCGTGCGGCTCGGCTGGTGGTTCAACCGGGCAGGTCCTATCCCTTTCGCCCGTCTTGCATATCTCGTCCCGGTTCGGTGCCGGGTCGCTCCGTCAGGCGGCGCGGTCGGAGACGAGGACGCCCCGGAGCTCGCTGATGGCCAGGAAGCGGCAGGTGCGCACGTCATAGACGAGCACCCCTGTCGGCGCCGTGGTGGTGACGGTGGCGTTCCGACGGGCGAAGGGGTCCAGCGTGGCCATCTCGCCGATGACGGCGCCCGGGCCGAGGGTGACCTCGCGGTCGTCGAGCTTCACCACCGCCGAACCCTCGACGATCACCAACCCCTCGGTGCCGCGCTCGCCCTTGCGGCAGAGCACGGTGTCGGTCCGCACGTCGATGAGCGTGCCAGCCTGCGACAGCCGCGTCGCCTCGACCTCGCCGAGGCCGATGGCGCGGAGCTTCTCGGCCACATGATCGGGGGGTGGTCGTGAACACGTCCCGAGCATCCCTTCGCCAGCTCAGATGGAGACGTTTTCGCACCATGCACATGTGAGACGGCTCCCATTGCTCCGGCCGAACGCTCCGGATGGCGGGATGGCGTCGCAACCGTCGTGGCGTGGGCGACAGGCTCCGCCGGGGTCGCCGCCACCTCGGAGGCGCGCTGTGCGCCCTTCCCGGAGCAGGCATCCCGTCATCCGTCGGGTGGGAAGGCGCCGTGGAGGAACTCGTTCAGGACGTCCACGTACGATCGCGGCCTTGACCGACGTCCCCAGCCCCCCGGTGGAGCGTGGCCGCCGCACCCCCGCGCGCACGGTGGGGGTGGTGACGGCGCTGCTGCTGCTCGGCGCCTACGGCCGGTCCGCGGGCTGGCACCCCCTCGATCCCTTCGCCAGCGTGGCGGCGCGGCAGCCGCTCGCGAACGTCGTCTGGGACGGCGACTCGCACTCGGCCCCCGGGTTCGGCACGACAACTCCCGACGTCACCGTGGACGGGCTGCAGGGAGAGGTGCTCCTCCGCAACCAGGCGGTCGGGGGCTCGACGGTGGACATGGTGGCGCAGCGGGCCCCCGCCTTCGACGGGAAGCTGCTCACGGTGCCCGGGATGCAGAACGTGGCCGTCGTCTGGGTGGCGGCGAACGACCTCGGCGAGGGCGACGATCCCGCTGCGCGGCACGACGCGCTACGCACCTACTACGAGGAGCGCCGTGCTCGGGGCTGGAAGGTGGTCGCCCTCAGCGTCCTTCCCCGCAGCTACCCACTCGACGTCCCCGGCTTCGAGCAGCGCCGCCAGCGCTTCAACGACCTCATGCGCGCCCACTGGCAGGAGTACGCCGACGTCTTCGTCGACCTCGGGGCCCACCCGCAGCTCGGCCGCCCCGGCGCCCAGGACGATCCGGCCCTGTACGGCCAGGACAGGACCCACATGCTCGACGCCGGCCGCGAGATCGTCGCCGCCGAGGTGCGCACGGGCCTCGCCACGCTCGGCCTCCGCTGACGCCGGCGCCCTCGGTTGTGACGCTGCTCCGGGCCACGGGTAGCATCGACCTCCCTAGCCCCCATCGTCTAGTGGCCTAGGACACCACCCTCTCAAGGTGGCGGCACGGGTTCGAATCCCGTTGGGGGTGCTCCTGGGACAGCCAGATCGAACCGCAAGGTTGCGAATCGAGGCAACCTCAGGGTGGTCGGTCGTGGGCTCTCAGTCGTCGAGGATGAAGGTTGTGCGGCCCAGCCCTAAGAGGTGCTTGGCCTGGTCGGCCAGGTCCTCCCGGTAGTCGGGGTGGGCCACTCGGATGAGCGCGGCCGCACGCTCCCGCTCGGTGCGGCCCATGAGCTCGGCCACGCCGTACTCGGTCACGACGATGTCGGCCAGCAGCCGCGGAACCGTCGTGACCCCGGGGGTGCGCAGCTCGGGGACGATCGCGGAGACCCACTCACCGGTCCGTGTGTCGAGCTTGCGGGAGACCGTCGCGTGGATCGACCGGCCACCGTCGGACATCAGGGCCCCCATGACGAACTCCAGCTGACCCCCCACCCCGTGGTAGAAGCGGGTCCCCACACGCTCCGCGCCGATCTCGCCCCAAAGGGTGATCTCCAACGGTGCGTTGATCGCGACCAGGTTGTCGTTCTTGGCGATGTACCGGGGATCGTTGTTCAGACCCATGTCGCGGATGTCGAAGACGGGGTTTCCGTTGACGAAGTCGCGCTCCTCCTCGGTAGCCGGGATCAACGCCGTCAGGGACACCTTGCCCGGGACGTGGTTCCGGCGGCTCCCGTTGATCTGCCCGGACTGCACCAGGTCGATCGGGCATATCACCTCGGTATGGCACCCCAGGTCGTTCTTGGATTCGAGCCAGGGCGACACCCGCATCGGCATCGAGCCGGCCCCCAACATCACCGTGTCGCCGTCGTTGATCAGCTCGGAGACGAAGTACCCGCAGGCCTGCGTGGCGTCGAGCTCCTCCTCGGGGATGAAGGCCAGCCCGGCCAGGTCGGGAAGTACTAGCGGCTGACCCTCGACTAGGTAGTCGAAAGCCTCCACCGGCACCCAGTTGTCACCGCCCGGGACCACCGGCAGGCTCGGGTCGACCTCCCCGATGGCGATGGTGGAGTTGCGCACCTGGCTGCGCCCGTTCCACAGGTTCGTTCCGAAGGTGACCATGCCCGAGGGCGTGGGCGGGGAAATCACGCTCACACACACGTCCCCCCCGAAGCGACGTTGCATGTCTTCACGGTGGCGGCGGCCCAGCAGGGCGCCCGCGAAGCCCATGTTGATGGGCACGTAGTCGACTTGGGGGCCCCGGTCGCTCAGCGCCATCGTCTCCAGCGGGTTGTACGCGAAGGTGGTCGACACCGTGAACGCCTCGGCGGCCTCGGGGGAAAGGACCCCGAACGCGCCGGCCAGCGTGAGGCTGGCGTCGATGGTGACGTCGCGCAGCTCACCGGCCCGCGCCGCCAGCGCCGTCGCCATGGCAACCGGGGTCATCAGGGGTCCACACATCGTGAACACGACGCGGTCCCCGCTCTTCACGGCCTTCGCGGCCTCGCTGGCCGGCACGAGCCGATCGGCGTAGTGACTCTTCCAGTCCCAGGTCAACAGGATCCCTCCTTCACGAGCCGCTGGGCCCTATCCAAGTGCGCACGGGCACCATTTGGTAGTTGGCAACCGAATCACCCCGAAGACGCCGCCGGCGGCGGAGCCTTCGGGGTCTCCCAGCCATACAGCTCGGCGGCGTTATCCCACAGGACCCGACGGGCGGTTTCGGGCGACACCCCGGCCAGCTGGCTCCTGAGGTAGCGCTTCGACTCGGGCCACGTGCCCTCGGGATGGGGGTAGTCCGCGCCCCACATCAGGCAGCGGTCGCCCGTGAAGGAGACGTTGTGGAACCCGACGGGGTCATGCTGGAAAGTGACATACCCCTGGCGCCGGAAGTACTCGCTGGGCAGGTCCTCCAGCTTGGGGTCGACCCACATCTCGTGTTCGCGGTACGCGTCGTCCATGGCGTGCAGTGTCCAAGCCAGCCAGCCGCTCCCACACTCGACCATCACGACCTTCAGCCGGGGGTGGCGAGCCAGCACGCCCGAGCCTGCCAGGTAGACCACCGTCTCGGAGGGTCCTTGCACCGTGACCACGTAGTTGATGACCGCGCCCCCCGGGTTGTGGGCCGGGCGGTTGGTGCGCCCCGTGCCAGCGTGGAAATGGATGGGCAGGCCGTGATCCTGGGCCGCCGACCAAAGGCGGTCGTAGACGGGTGCGTTGTAGGGCTGGGGAAGCCAGTCCGAGTGCGCGGGCAGCAGCACGACCTTGAACCCCCGCCGGGCGCACCGTTCCAGTTCGGCGACCGCGGCGTCGATGTCGAGGGCCGGGAGTGGAGCCACCGGCATGAACCGCTCGTGGGCGCCGAAGGTGTCCCACACCCAGTCGTTGTAGACCGAGCACGCGGCGGCCTGGAGCCTCGGGTTGGAAAGCCGGTAGGTCATGAACACGAACAGGTTGGGGAACATGACCTCGCCCCAGATGGAATCGCGGTCGAGGTCGCGGACCCGCTGGAGGGGGTCGTTGGCGTCGCGGACCATCATCGACATCGCCTCGGCCCGATCGGCCGCGGCCAGCACGTCGCCCGTGCGACTCGGGTCCGGCGCCGAGCCCTCTGGTAGCCGTAGGCGCTGGATGACCTTGCCCTCCACCACCATGCTCGGCACCCCGTCCCGCTCCTCGATGTGCGGAGCCAGGGGAGCGAGTTCGCCAGGAAGGCGCATCCAAAGGTCCAATGGTTCGGACACGTGGTTGTCGGCGGAGATGAGCCACGCGTTCTCCAGATCCCAAACGACAGGATCGTGGGTGCGGTCGGCGATGTCGGTCATGGGTCGCTCCGCGGGTGGTCTGACCTCGGTGATCGGGCTCGGTGATGGGCTCGCTACCTCGGGGCTCGGCGGTGAGGGCTCGGCCCCGTCGATGGCGAGGCGAGGCAGGAGCCGGTCGACGGGCCCCGGCAGCCACCACGCCGCCCGGCCGAAGATGGACAGGGCGGCCGGCACGATCAGCATCCGCACGACGGTGGCGTCGATCAGGACGGCGGTCGCCAGTCCCAAACCGAAGGTCTTGATGATCCGGTCCTCACCCAAGACGAAGGACAGGAAGACGGTGACCATGATCGCGGCGGCGGCCGTGATGACCCGAGCCGTGCCGGCCAACCCGTTGCTGATGGCCGCCTGCGCGTCGGGGGTCCGCCCGTACTCCTCCTGGATCCGGGACATGAGGAACACCTCATAGTCCATGGACAAGCCGAACAGGATGGCGAACAACATCATCGGCAGGAACGCCATGATCGGACCTGTCCGATCGATCCCGACCAGGTCGTTCAGCCAGCCCCACTGGAAGACAGCGACCACCAGCCCATACGCCGCGCCGATCGAGAGCAGATTGGCGATGACCGCCTTGACCGGGATCAGGAGCGACCTGAACACGGCCATGAGCAGGAGGAACGACAGCAGCAGCACCCCGGCGATGAACAGCGGCAGGCGCTTGGTCACGAGCGTGCTCATGTCGATGAACAGGGCCGTCACGCCGCCGACCCGGATCTGCGTGCCGGTGTCCACCGTGGCGGCGGGGACGATCTCGTCACGAATCCGGTCAACCAGCTGTTCGGTCTCCTCGGCGTGGGGGGCCGTGGCGGGGATGATCGTCGCCACCGCCGTGTCTCCCGCCTGGTTGACGATGACCGGAATACCCCGTCGCGCCCCGAGTGCGGTGGCCCGCTCGACCACGGCCTCGAGCGCCGCCAGATCCCGGGTGCGGTTGTCGAGCTCTGCCACCAACAGGAGCGGACCGTTGGTGCCCGGTCCGAAAGCCTCGCTGACCAGGTCGTAGGCACGGCGGGTGGTGAACGAGGTGTTGTCGCCACCGAACTGCGGGCCACCCAGCCGCATCGCCAGTAGCGGAACAGCCAGGACCAGCAGCGGTATGACCCCGGCGGCCAGGAAACGCCAGCGGTGGCGCTGCACCAAAGCACTCCAGCGGTGCCAGGAGGCGGACTCGCCGGCGCTGCGTTTGCGACCGATCGGCAGGCGCAGGCTGTCGATCCGGTTCCCCACGAAGCCCAATGCGGCCGGCGTGGCGGTGATGGCCGCGATGACGGTCAAGGCGACGACGAGCGCCGTCGAGTACGCCATCCCATTGGCGAAGGACAGCCCCATCAGGACCATCCCGAGGACCGAGATCACAACGGTGGTTCCGGCGAAGACCACGGCCCGCCCCGCGGTTCCCATGGCCGTGGCGGTTGCGTCCTCGGGAGACATCCCGTCCGCCAGGCCCTGTCGGTACCGGGTGACGATGAACAGCGCGTAGTCGTTGCCGACGCCGAGTCCCACCATCATCGCCAGCGGTGGGGCGAAGGTGAAGATCCCGACCACATGGGTCAACAGGGTTACCCCGGCGAGCCCCGCCCCCAGCCCCAGCGCGGCGACCATGATCGGAACGCTCATGGCGGTGACCGACCCGAAGGTGACGAGCAGGATGATCACCGCGGCAGCTAGGCCGACACCCTCGCTCCCGCCGACGAATCCGGTCTCGGCGATCTGTATCAGCGGGCCACCCAACTCGACCTGGAAGTCGCCGGCACGGTGTCGCTCGGCGATCTCGATCAGCGCGTCGACGGCGGCGGTGTCCACGTCCGGGCCCAGGGCATCCATCTGGACCTGGGCCAGTGCCACCGAGCCGTCGTCGGACACGGTTCCCAGGGGCCCGTAGGGATCCAGCACCCCGACGACATGGGGGGTGTCACGCATCTCCTCGAGCATCTCCTCGATCCGGTTCCGTACACCCCGGTCCGCGATCCCGTCGTCGGCTCGAACCACCACCGGTATGGTCTCGCCCTGCAGCTCCGGGAACCGCGCCTCCAACGATTGGAACGCACGCTGGGCCTCCGAGCCCGTCACGGCGAAGTCGTTCACGAAGCGGCCACCCACGCCAGAGGCCAGTGCACCGAGGGTTCCCAACGCGAGAACCCATAGCCCGAGGACGATCCTTCGGTGCACGAAGCACCAACGGCCGAGGCTTGTCAGACGCAACGGGACCTCCCCAGCGGCTTGCCCGTCGGTGGGTTGCGAGCCACGGGCCACATCTTGCTACAAGATTCGTTTGTTGTCTCGTAACTACCGGCATCGCCAGCGTCACTCGAGGTCGACCACCGGCGCCACGAACTGGCTGTTGTAGAGGCGGAAGTAGGCCCCCGTTGGCCCAGCAGCTGGCTGTGGGAGCCCTGTTCGACGATGCTGCCGCGCTCCATCACCAAGATGACGTCGGCGCCCCGGATCGTCGACAGGCGATGGGCGATCCCGAAGCTGGTGCGGTTCGCCCGCAATCGGTTCATCGCCACCTGGACCTGGACCTGGGTCCGGGTGTCGACGGAGCTGGTGGCCTCGTCGAGGATCAGGATGGCCGGGTCGGCGAGGAAGGCGCGGGCGATCGTGATCAGCTGTTTCTGGCCGGCGCTGATGTTGTCGCCCTCCTCGTTGATGACCGAGTCGTATCCCTCCGGGAGGGTGGCGACGAAGTGGTCGACGTAAGTGGCGCGCGCCGCCGACACGAGCTGGTCATCGTTGGCGTTCGGGTTGCCGTAGGCGATGTTGTCCCTGGTGGTTCCGCCGAACAGCCAGGTGTCCTGCAGGACCATGCCGATCTTGGATCTGAGTTCCGAGCGGGCCATGGTCGAGATGTCGCGGCCGTCCAGGACGATGGCCCCGCCCCGCTGCTGAATCGGAACTTGGAGAGATCTGCGGTGGGAGCATGCCGTCGGCGTTGTTGGCGTGGACGTGGTCGGTATCGGGGTCTCGCGCTTCCCGGTCGGGCCCGGTACCGACACCGCCTTGGGTACTGGCGCACCCACACGCGTAACGTGCGGTCGGGGCTCGGTCGGCCGTCGGCGACGACCGATGCTCGGCAGAAGCGAGGGTCCAGGCGAGCGCCGAGGAGATGGGGGAGGGACATGGACCCGACGTACAACGATGAGGCCGAGGCCTATCGCAAGGAGGTCCGGGCCTTCCTCGACGCCCACCTCCCCGCGGGCTGGAGGGGCGCGGCTGCCATGGGGGACCAGGAGCGGGAGACCTGGACCGCCGCCTGGCGGCAGACCCTGGCCGCCAACGGGCTGCGAGCGGTGGCCTGGCCCGCCGAGTACGGCGGGGGCGGGCTCAGCCCCTTGGAGCGGGTGATCCTCGCCGAGGAGTTCACTCGTGTCGACGTGCCGCTGGAGTTCGGCAACGATGGATTCGGGTTCGGGCTGCTGGGGCCGACGATCATCGCCCGAGGCACCGAGGAGCAGAAGCGGCGGTTCCTGCCGCGGATCATCTCGGGCGAGGACCGGTGGTGCCAGGGCTACTCCGAACCCGGTGCCGGTTCGGACCTGGCCGGCTTGAGCACCCGGGCCGTCCTCGACGGTGACGAGTGGGTGATCAACGGCCAGAAGATCTGGACGTCCTCGGCTCAGACCGCGAACTGGATATTCGTGTTGGCCCGCACGTCCCCCGATGCCCCGAAGCACAAGGGCATCACGTTCTTCCTGGTGCCCATGGACCAGCCGGGCATCGAGGTGCGGCCCATCAAGGAGATGACCGGGCACGCGCTCTTCAACGAGACGTTCTTCACCGATGCTCGCACGGCCAAGGAGAACGTGATCGGCGAGGTGGACGAGGGCTGGGCGGTGGCCAACACCCTGCTCGGGTTCGAGCGTGGCGGCCGGGCGACGGTCATGTCGATCAGTTACCGCAAGGAGCTCGACGCGCTCATCGAGCTCGCTCGGGAGCGGGGTCGCAACCGGGATCCCGTGATCCGCGACCGGCTGGCGTGGGCTCACACCCAGGTCGAGCTCATCCGGTTCCTCGGGATGCGAACCCTGACGCGAGCCCTGGCCGGTGACGGACCCGGCCCGGAGTCGTCCATCTTCAAGCTGCTGTGGAGCGAGTACCACAAGAAGGTCACGGAGGCGGCCGTCGACATCCTCGGTGCCGACGCGCTGGCCCCCAGCGGTCCGCCACCGTCGGTGGCCATCGGGGTGGCCGAGGGGGAGATGACCCCGGCCAGCGTGGTCGGCACCTTCCTCGGCGCACGGGCCGGAACGATCTACGCAGGCACCTCGCAGGTTCAGCGCAACATCATCGGCGAGCGCGTGCTAGGCCTGCCCCGTGAACCACGGGCCGACAGCGGCCCGTGGAACGAGCTGCTGCGCACGTGATCGGCGATGGCCGGCCCCGCGGGGTCCGTTCTGGACCTGGGCGATGATCCCAAGGAGGACGCATGGGTATATGTGATGGACGGGTTGTGATCGTGACCGGCGCGGGCCGGGGGATCGGCAGGGGTCACGCCATCGAGTTCGCGCGCCAAGGGGCCAAGGTCGTGGTGAACGACCTCGGAGCCGAGGTGGACGGCAGCGGCTCCTCGACCGGTCCGGCGGGTGAGGTGGTGGACGAGATCCGCGGCATGGGCGCCGAGGCCGTCGCCAACGGCGACGACGTCTCGGACTGGGAGGGCGCCCAGAACCTGATCAACACCGCCGTGGAGGCCTTCGGGGGTCTGGACGTGCTGGTCAACAACGCCGGCATCCTGCGGGACCGGATGCTGGTCAACATGACCGCGGAGGAGTGGGACGCGGTGATCCAGGTGCACCTGCGGGGCACGTTCGCTCCGAGCCGGTGGGCGGCGGCCTACTGGCGGGAGCGCGTGAAGGCCGGCGAGACCAACGACGCCCGCATCATCAGCACCTCGTCTGCGTCGGGGCTGTACGGCAACCCGGGGCAGGCCAACTACGGAGCGGCCAAGGCCGGCATCGCCGCCTTCACGATCGTGCTCTCGCGTGAGCTCGGGCGGTACGGCGTAACGGCCAACGCCATCGCGCCAGGGGCTCGGACCCGCATGACCGAGAACCTCGGTTACGGTGCCATGCAGGCCGAGCCCGGCCAGTTCGACTCCTTCGCGCCGGAGAACGTCGCGCCCCTGGTGGCGTGGCTGGGCAGCCCGGAGTCCAAGGACATCACCGGACGGGTGTTCAACGTCGCCGGCGGTCGGATCAGCGTCGCCGAAGGTTGGACCGAAGGCCCCGGGCTCGACAAGGGCGACCGGTGGGAGGCCGATGAGCTCGGCGCCGTGATCCCCGACCTGGTGGCCAAGGCGGCCCCGCTGACCGAGCTGGGCATCTAGCCGCCGACCGGCTGTGGAGCGCCGATTCCGTCGGCGTCCTTGTGCCCTGGAAGTTCCAGTCCGACATGGCCAGGCAGTGCTGGGACGAGGCCCGCCACGTGGAGATCTACGCCGCGGTGCTCGACCACGTCGACGGCAAGATCGGGGAGTTCGCCGAGAACGTCATGTTGTTCGAGTTCGCCTACTCGGACGACCCGGCCGAGCGAGTGGTGGGCGTCAACCGCTGCCTCGAAGGCCTGGCGCTGGGTCCGTAACGCCGGCCCGACCATCAAGGACCTGGCACTCTCGTAGATCGCTACCCGCAGTGTGACCCAAGGGTTGCACCGTCACCGTGCGATCTCGATCCCGCCAACGCTCGTCTCGGACGACGTCATAGTTTGCGCCAGGTCGCGGGCCTGGGTGCGCGACGTCGGCTCCGATGCCCCGAGCACGGCCCCCAGACGTATGACACACTTCCTGTCGAGTGTCGTACTCAGCCTGGAGGGTCCACACCATGACCGTTACGGACTCGGACAAGCTCGAATCCTCGAACCCCGCGACGGGGGAGTTGGTGGGGGCGGTCCCGGCCATGGGACCCGACGACGTGGCCCGGGCCACGGCCGCCGCACGCCGGGCATCGAAGGACTTCGCCGCGCTCAGTCTTCGTGACCGGGCCCGGCATCTTCGGGCCATCCGTCAGGCCATCGTCGATCGGGCCGACGACCTGGCCAGCACGGTGGCCGCGGAGGCGGGCAAGCCCGCCGCCGACGCATGGCTGGAGGTGTTCAGTTCGTGCCTGCTGCTCACCTACGCGGCCCACGCGGGTCCCAAGGCCCTGCGAGCCCGATCGGTGCCGACCTGGCCACTGGTCATCAAGCGGGCCAGGGTCCAGTACAGCCCGTTCGGAGTGATCGGGGTGATCTCCCCTTGGAACTATCCGCTGACGGTCCCGATGCAGGCCATCGCGTTCGCCCTGGGCGCTGGGAACGCCGTGGTGCTCAAGCCCTCCGAGCTGACCCCCTTGACCGGGGTGCTCCTCGGCGAGGTGGTCAACTCGGCCGGGATGGACCTGGTGCACGTGGTGACCGGTGACGGACGGGTCGGCGAGGCCGTGGTGCGCTCGGGGGTCGACAAGGTGTGCTTCACCGGAAGCCCGATCACCGGACGACGGATCATGGCTGCCGCGTCGGACACGCTCACCCCGGTGGTGATGGAGCTCGGCGGCAAGGACCCCATGATCGTCTGCGACGACGCCGACATCGAGCGGGCAGCGCGGGCTGCGGTCGCGGGCGCGTTCTCCAACTCGGGTCAGACCTGCATAGCCGTGGAGCGGGCCTTGGTGGTTGCACCGGTGTACGACCAGTTCGTCGTACGGGTCACCGAACTCACCGGCGAGCTCCGGCAGGGGACCGAGCCGGACGCCCACGTGGGTGCGATCATCCGTCCGCCCCAGATGGAGGTGATCGAACGCCGTCTCGCCGACGCCGTCGCCCGCGGGGGCCGGATCGTGGCCGGAGGCGCCAGGCGAGACGACCTGCCGGGGAGCTTCTTCGCCCCGACCGTGGTCGCCGATGTCACCCCCGACATGGAGCTGGTGCGGGAGGAGACCTTTGGGCCCGTGCTTCCCGTGATGCGCGTGGCCGATGTGACTGAGGCCGTCGCAGTGGCCAACGACTGCGATTACGGGCTCAACTCCAGCGTCTTCACCCGGGACCGAGCCGAGGCTCGGCGCATCGCCGGCGAGCTCATAACGGGCGGGGTCAACATCAACGATGCCCTCTTGGGCGCCGGCATCCCGTCCCTGCCCTTCGGGGGTGAGAAGTGGTCGGGGTTCGGCCGCGTCCACGGCGAGGAGGGCCTGCGGGAGTTCAGCCGGATCAAGTCGGTGGTCGAGGACCGGTTCCCCTTCACCCCGGGCATGGCCGGCATGATGCTGCGCTCCGAGCGACCCACCCCGGAACTGCTCAACAAGGCCATCGGGGTTGCGTACTCCAGTGGGGTCGCGAAGCGTCTCAAGGCCCTACGAAAGTGAAACCGACCAGCGGACCCCGGTCCGCGACAACCAACTCCAGGACGTGACCCACGTGGCGGACAAGAGCTTGATCGGCAAGTTATGGGGGAGGCCTACCTTCCCATCGAGCCCGGCAAGATCCGCGAGTTCGCTCGGGCCATAAAGGACGACAACCCGGTCTTCCGATCCCGCGACGCCGCGATCGCCGCCGCCTCGCCGATGTGCCGGCCCCGCTCACCTACTGCGTCGTGCAAGCCCACTTCGCCGAAGGTGCGAACTCGGTCAATAGCCTCGGGCTGGACCTGGCCCGGGTGCTCCACGGTCAGTCGTCCTGGACCTATCACCGCATACCGGTAGCGGGCGACGTCCTCAAGGGGACGACCGTCGTCTCCGACGTCTACATGAAGCCCGGTCGGCAAGGTGGCGAGATGACCTTCATCGAGATGGAGACCACCTACCGAGATCCTGCCGGTGAACCCGTGGTGACCGAGAAGATGACCGTGATCGAGACCGCGCTCGTCGTGAGCGCCTGAGGCTACGAGGCACACCATGACCGACATCCAGGCCCAGCCAGCCGACCTCGTCGTGGGCGCCAAGCCCCCCGAGTACCTCGAAGGCCCCTTGACCCGCATCGACATCGTGCGCTACGCCGGCGCCGGTGGCGACTTCAACCCGATCCACCACGACGACACCCGCGCCTCAGCCCTGAGCCGCTCAGTCCTGAGCCGGAGGCGCGGGCCGGGCCACTGAGCCACGCTTCGACCTGGTTCCAATCGAATCTCGTTGGCAGCGCCACGATGGCGGGAAGCGTGGGCGATTCGTCATTGCGGCCACCCGCCCGCCAGGGGACGGTGGGACCATGCAGATCGCCATCGGCCTCTTCCCCGGCTTCACCGCCCTCGACGCCATCGGGCCCTACCAGGTGCTGTCCAACCTGCCCGGCGCCGAGATCGTCGTCTGTGCCGAGCAGACGGGGCTCGTCGCCGACGACAACGTGCTGCAGCTCGAGATCAGCCACACCTTCGGCGACGTGCCGACGCCCGACGTGCTGCTCGTCCCCGGCGGGCTCATCACGCGAAAGGTCGCCCGGGATGGCGGGCCGATCATCGACTGGATCCGGTCGGCCCACGAGACCACCACCCACACCACCTCGGTCTGCACGGGCGCGCTGCTCCTCGGGGCCGCTGGCCTGCTCGAGGGAAGGGCGGCCACGACCCACTGGCTGTCCTACGACCACCTGCGGGCCTACGGCGCGACGCCCACCGAGCAGCGTGTCGTCACCGACGGCAAGGTCATCACGGCCGCCGGCGTGTCGGCGGGGATCGACCTCGCCTTGGCCCTGGTCGCCGAGCTCGCAGGGCGCGAGGTGGCGCAGGCCATCCAGCTGGGCATCGAGTACGACCCGCAGCCGCCCTTCGACGCCGGCTCCCCGACCAAGGCACCGCCGGAGATCAAGGCGCTCGTCCGCGACCTCATGGCGGCCGCCGAGGAGGCCGTGCTCCAGTCCTGACTCCGCCGGTGGCGCCGCTGCGTTCTACGCTGCGGCCCGCACGCACCCGGGGGAGCCGTGACGACGACAGAAGACCCGGCACTCGCGCCGATCGCGGCGGGGGTGCCCACGGGCTTCGAGGCGCCGTCGATCGTCGAGCCACGTGAGGATCCGTCGCTGCAGCGGGACGACGGCTACCTGCGGATGCTGCTCGTGCTGCTCGTGTCGGCGGCCTTCTTCGAGGGCTACGACAGCTCGATCCTCGCCCTGCTCCTGCCGAACATCCAGAGCACCTTCTCGGTCAGCGAGGCCACGCTCGGCCTCACCCGCATCCCGATCGAGCCCGGCCTGTTCGTCGCCTTCTTCGTGGCCCGCCTGTCCGACCGGCTGGGGCGCCGGCCGATGCTGCTGTGGTCCGTGGTCGGGTACACGGTGTTCACTGCGCTCACCGCCGTCAGCTGGGACATCTGGTCCTTCGCGTTCTTTCAGTTCGCCAGCCGCGTGTTCCTCGGCGCCGAGTACGCCATCGGCGTCACGATGATCGTCGAGGAGTTCCCGGCCGAGCGTCGGGCCCGGGCCCTCGGCGTCCTGCTGACCTTCGCCGCCCTCGGCACAATCGCGGTGGGGGTCCTGCTGGGGGTCGGCTTGCAGAACACGTCGCTCGACTGGCGCGCCTTCTACATCGTGGGGTTGGCGCCGCTCCTCGTCCTCAGCTTCTACCGACGGCGCATCAAGGAGACCAGGCGCTTCCTCGAGGTGAAGGCGGGCCGCGTGGCCGCTGAGCCGCGCCCGTCGATGCTGCTGCCGTGGCGCACCCGGCACCGCCGGAACCTGGTGCTGGTGGGCCTCGTGCACATGTTCCGCTCCATCCCGTTGTTCGGTTCGACGGCGTGGTGGGCCTTCTACGCGGAACGCGAGCGAGGCTTCACGTCCAGCGAGGTGGCCTTCTTCATCATCTGCGCCTACGGCCTCGGCTGCCTCGGCTACTACGCCTGCGGTCGGGCCATGGAGCGGTTCGGGCGTCGACCCACGGCCCTCCTGTACGGCGTGGGCGGGATCACCTTCACCATCCTGCTGTTCCAGACGACGTCGCGACCGCTGTCGTTCGTCGCGCTGCTCGCAGCCGTCTTCTTCGGGCTCGGCATGGGTCCGGTCATGGGCTCGTTCGCGACCGAGCTGTTCCCGACCGAGATCCGGGGCCAGACCATGGCATGGATCCGCAACGTCTTCGAGATCGCGGGGTACGTGTTCGGCCCGGCCGTGGTCGGGATCCTCGGCGATCACCGCTCCGGCGCCATCGGCAACGTCGGTGACACGGTGACCGCGCTCATGCTCCTCCAGATACCGACCCTCTGGTTGGTGTGGCGGTACATGCCGGAAAGCAAGGGTCGGGAGCTGGAGGAGGTGGTGTGACCGCGGCCGACGATCGCGCCTTCGCTCGCCCCTTCCGCCGGGGCGTGCTGGGCGTGGCCATCCTGTTCGTCTTCATCGGTGGGCTGCTGGCGGCGTTCGGGAGCGGCGCGGACCGCCCCGCAGGGGTGGCCGAGCGCTGGCTGGCCGACGTGGGGGACACCACCCGGAAGGGCGTGCGCGACCGCTCGCGGGAGGCGGCCGAGGAGGTGGGCCCCGTCGAGCTGGCGGCGGACCTGTTACCGGACGGAGACACCGACGGTCGGGCTGCCTTCGCGGATCTGGAGGTCGGGCAGGCGACGGTCCGCGAGGAGGGTGGGAGCCCGACGGCCTTCGTTCCGTTCCGTCTGCACCAGCGCGTCGACGGCGAGACGAGGGACGCCGTCGACGGCACCGTGGTCCTCGTGGACGACGGAGACGGCTGGAGGGTCGCCGCCGTAGGGCCGCCGGTGCCGGGCCAGGAGGTGCCCAGCGAGGGGGGCGACCCGGCCGAGCGGGCGCCGGTCGGCCTGTTCGTGGGGGCGATCGCCTTGGCCATCGTCCTGACCGTGACCTGCTCGGCGCTGGTGCGCCTGTCGGGGTCGGACGCACCGGCGACGGAGTGACGCCTCCGTCCCGCTCCGGCTAGCGCCGCGCGACGATCTCGCCACACGGGACCGCGAACCAACCGCCGGCGTGGCCGGCCCACCGTCGCCAGGCGTCGGCCATCTCGGCGAGGTCGTCGCGCGTGGCCAGGCCCAGCTCCACCGCCCGGTCGGACAGCGCGGTCTGTTCCGTGCGGTCGGCCCAGAGGTCGCTCCACCAGACCCGCTCCTCCGGGGAGGCGTAGCACCACGCAGAGGCGGTGCAGCGGACGTCCTCGAACCCCGCTGCCTGCGCCCACGACAAGAGCCGGCTCCCCGCGTCCGGCTCGCCGCCGTTGGCTTCGGCCACCGCGCAGTAGATCTGCAGCCACCGGTCGAGACCCGGCTCGCGCGGGTACCAGGCCATCGCCCGGTAGATGGAGTCGCGGGCGGCCACGACCCCTCCGGGTCGCACCACGCGGCGCATCGCTCGCAGAGCGCCCACCGGGTCGGAGACGTGCTGGAGCACCTGGTGGGCGTGCACGACGTCGAAGGAGGCGTCCGGGACGTCCAGCGCGTACACGTCGCCCACGCGGAGCTCGAGGTTGCCAACGCCGGCGTCAGCCGCGCCTGCCGTGGCGGCCGCGATCACGTCCGCCGACGGATCGATCCCGACCACGGTCCCCGAGGCCAGGCGCCGGGCCAGGTCGACCGTGATCGTCCCCGGGCCGCAGCCGACGTCGAGGAGTGACGCCCCCGGCCGCAGGTGCTCCAGCAGGTAGCCCGCGGAGTTCTCCACCGTGCGCCACCGGTGCGACCGTAGGACGCTGTCGTGGTGGCCGTGGGTGTACTGACCCTCCACCTATGGGATGTAGGTGATCGTGTAGGAAGGCGAGGAGTAGCGCGGCGCGGTGACGCGGTACGTGTAGCTGCCGTTGGCGGGCAGGAGGGCGTTGAGGGCGACGTCCGACGTGCCTGTTCGGGTGGCGATCACGGTGCCGGCGGCGTTCAGGATCTCGAGGCGCTGCGACGAGCACCCGGAGCACCGGGACTGGAAGGTCGTGAACCCTGCCTTCGCCGTGAGCGTGCGGGAGAGCATGCCCGTCCACGTGAAGCCGCCGCCCGTGACCGTGGTGGTGGCCGGCGGAGCCACCGTGGTCGTGGTGGTCGGCGCGGTGGTCGTCGTGGTGGGCGTCACCGTCGTCGTGGGCGCCACCGTGGGGGTGGGGGCTGCCGTCGTGGTGGGGGCTGCCGTCGTGGTGGGGGCACTGGTGGTGGTGGGGGCGACGGTGGTCGAGGTGGTCGGCCGCACGGTGAGCATGGCGCCCTGGGCGTCGAGCCGCCCGCTGCCGCTCGCCATCGGGAGCGTCGTGGGGTCGCCGGTGGAGTACAGCGCGCTGCGGACCTGCGCCGGCGTGAGGCTGGGGTTGGCGGACAGCAGCAGGCCGACCGTGCCCGCCACGAGCGGCGCGGCGGCGGAGGTGCCCGAGAAGCTCACGACGGAGCCGGAGCGGCTGAGGGCCAGGCTCGTGCCCGGCGCGCCGAGCCGGACCCAGGAGCCCCGGTTGGTGTACGACGTCGGTGCGTCGTTCTGGTCCGTGGCCCCCACACTGATGACCTGCGCGTAGGCCGCTGGGTAGGCCGGGGTGGTCGTACCGTCGTTCCCGGCCGAGGCGACGACCGGGAGGCCCTTGCTGTCGGCGTAGGCGACCGCGTTCTGCAGCGAGGTAGTGCCTCCGCCCGAGAGGCTCAGGTTGATCACGTCGGCGCCGTTGTCGGCCGCCCAGGTGATGCCGGCGGCGACGTTGGAGGTGTAGCCGCTGCCGTTCGAGTCCAGCACCTTGATTGGCATGATGTTGCACTGCCAGCAGGCGCCGGCGGCCCGGGAGCCGTTGTCGCCGATCATCGCCGCGACCGAGGAGGAGGCGGTGCCGTGGCCGTGGTCATCGGTGGCGTTGGTCGACGAGGTGATCACGTTGCGACCGGGCACGAGCTTGGTGGAGGGGAGGTCGGGAGAAGTTGGCGTCACGCCCGTGTCGATCACGGCGATGACGACCGAGCTGGCGCCCGTCGTGACGTCCCAGGCGGCCGGGAGCTTGACCTTCGGGGGCGCCCACTGCGACCCGTAGGACGGGTCGTTCGGCGTGCGGGTGGCGTGGAGGACGACGTCGTCCTCCACCACCGCGACGTCCGACCGGCCCTGGAGCCGTTTGCGGATCTGGCCGGCGGCCTGAGCGGGCACTTCGATGGTGCGCATGCGCAGCTCGTCCACCCGCTGGACGACGCGACCCTCGGCCTCGGCCGCCCGGTCCTGGCTCGAGGGGGCCGCCGACGGGCGGAACGTGATGATGAGGCGCGTCGTCGGCTCGGCGGCCCCGGCCGAGCCCGCGGCGGGCACGCCGCCGAGCGCCATCGCGACGACGATCGCAGCCGCGCTCCACCTCACCAGACCGATGCGTGCCATGCCATCTCCCGTTCCAGACCACCGCGCCCGATGGCGCCGGGGTCACGGTAGTGGGGCGGCTGCCCCGTCGACAGGGTCGTTCGACCCATTCCGGAGGGGCCGGGCAACTCGCGACGATCCGTGCGCACCGTGTGCTCGCCCAGGGCCGAGACCTCGGCCATCCCCGGGTCGGAGCGGACGGCGTCCAGCAGCGGGGCCAGGCGGGCGTCGCCGCTGAGCGCCGGGCAGGTCGAGCTGGCTGAGCCGGCGCCGGTGGCGCCAGTCGCGCAGAGGTCGCCCACGCCGCGGAGAGGGAGAGGACGCGCATCGCCGCATGACCGTTGTCACAACCAAGGTCATCCGTGATGCCGCCGTCGCACCTGCGTCGTACGATCCCCCCAGCCGCCGCGCACGGCCCCGCCCCGCCCCCCGCACGCGCGCTCGGAGGAACGCTGTGTTCGCTCGTCTCGGTTCCTGGTGCTTCCGTCGTCGTCGCACCGTCGTCCTGCTGTGGCTCGCCGCCCTCGTCGTCGTCGGCGGCGTGTCGAGCGCCGTGGGTAGCAGCTTCGGACAGGACTTCCAGCCACCCGGGTCCGAGAGCACGCGCGGCATCGACACCCTCAACGAGGAGTTCGGGGGCTTCGGCGCCGGCATCCGGGGCACGATCGTCTTCAAGGCCGACGCCGGGATCGACGACCCCGAGGTGCGGTCGGCCATGGAAGGCCTGTTCGCGCAGGTCGAGGCCTTGAGCGACGACCCCGACCTCGACGTGGAGGAACACCCGGCCTTCGCCGACCTCACCGACGACCAGCGTGATGCGATCGCGGATGCCGACCTCCAAGTGATGGACGGCATGGGCCTCGTCAGCCCCTACAGCCCCGAGGGCAGCTCGCAGATCGCCGGGCCCGACGCAGGGGAGGCCGCCGGCAAGATCGCGTTCGCCTCGCTGGAGGTGCCGGGCGAGGACTGGGACGAGGTCGGCGACGTCGGCGTGGCTATCGCCGAGATCGCCCCGCACCAGGCGGGCCTCCGCGTGGAGGTCGGCGGCGCGGCCTTCGGTGGGTTCGAGGAGCCGTCGTCGGAGACGCTCGGCCTGGCCTTCGCGGTGGTCATCCTGGTCGCCGCGTTCGGGTCCGTCATCGCGATGGGCCTGCCGATCGGCGTGGCCATCGCGGGGATCGCCGCCGGCTCGGTCATCGTCACGATCCTGTCCAACCTGCTCACGATGCCGGACTTCGCCCCGGTCCTCGGGATCATGATCGGGCTCGGCGTGGGCATCGACTACGCGCTGTTCATCGTCACCCGCTACCGGGAGAACCTCCATCACGGCCACACGCCGGAGGAGGCCGCGTCGATCGCCATCGACACCGCCGGCCGCGCCGTGGCGTTCGCGGGCGTCACCGTGGTCGTGTCCTTCCTCGGGATGATGGTGATGGGCGTGTCCTTCATCCAGGGCCTCGCCATCAGCAGCGCCGTGGTCGTCGCCATGACGGTCGTCGCCTCGCTCACGCTCCTGCCCGCCCTCCTGGGGTTCGTCGGTGGGAAGATCGAGATCAGCCGCTGGCGCGGCGTCGTGGCCACCGGCTTCGTCGCACTCGCCCTCGTCGGGGTCGGCCTGAAGATCAGCGCCCTCGCAGGGATCGGGTTCGTGCTCGCCGTCGCCACGATCGTGCTGGGCCTGTTCGCCCCGCCGCTCAAGCGGGTGGTCGTGCGCCGGCCGCCGAAGCCGATGCGCCAGACCTTCGCCTACCGCTGGAGCCGCTGGGTCCAGCACCGGCCGTGGCCGGCCGCGATCGGCGGAGCCCTCGTCCTGCTCGTGCTGGCCGTGCCCGTGCTCGGCCTGCGGCTGGGTTTCTCCGACGAGAGCAACTTCGCCGACGACACCACCACGAAGCAGGCCTACGAGCTCCTCGTGGACGGCTTCGGTCCGGGCTTCAACGGCCCGTTCGTGCTGGTTGCGAAGGTCGACGGACCCGCCGACACGGCCGTGCTCGACGGCATCACCGAGGCGGTGCGGGCCGACGCGGGCGTGGCGTCGGTGTCGCCGGCCATTCCGAACACCCAGGGCGGCGACCAGTCCACCACCGCCTACGTCTGGCAGGTCACCCCGACGTCGGCACCCCAGGACGAGCGCACCACGCAGCTGGTCCACCGCCTCCGCGACGACGTGCTGGTCCCGGGCGAGGAGGCCATCGGCACCGAGATCGCCGTCACCGGCATGGTGCCGGGCACCGTCGACTTCTCGGGCTTCCTGAGCGAGCGGATGCCCTACTTCTTCGCCGCCGTCCTGCTTCTGTCGTTCCTCCTGATGATGGCCGTGTTCCGATCCGTGCTCGTGCCCCTGAAGGCCGTGCTGATGAACCTGTTGTCGATCGGGGCCGCCTACGGCATCACGGTCGCCATCGTGCAGTGGGGCTGGCTCAGCGACCTCACGGGCCTCACGCCAGGGCCAATCGAGACGTTCGCGCCGATGATGTTCTTCGCCATCGTCTTCGGCCTCTCGATGGACTACGAGGTGTTCCTCCTGTCCAGGGTGAAGGAGGAGTACCGGCGTAGCGGCGACAGCCACATGTCGGTGGCCAACGGGCTGGCCGCCACGGCCCGGGTCATCACGGCCGCCGCCGCCATCATGGTGTTCGTCTTCGGCAGCTTCCTGCTCGAGAACGAACGCACGTTCAAGCTCTTCGGCATCGGCCTGGCCAGTGCGATCCTCCTCGACGCCACCATCGTCCGGATGCTGCTCGTGCCCGCCACGATGGAGCTGCTCGGCGACCGCAACTGGTGGCTCCCCCGCTGGCTCGACCGGCTCCTGCCGAACATCAACGTGGAGGGCACGCCAGACGACATCGACGAGTTCGCCGTCGAGGAGCGGGACCTCGAGCCGGTCTGAGCGCACCCCGATCCTGTGATGCCTGCGGTGCGGCTACCGGACCCCAACCGTGACAGATCGGGGTGGGCCGATCAGAGCGAGAACCAGACGGTCTTGGCGTCGGTCGCTACGTCCTCGTAGCCCCAGCTCGTGGCCATCCGCTCGACGATCATCAGGCCTCGTCCGGTCGTGTCCTGGGGACGGGGTGACCGCACGTGCGGCACGTGAGCCCGATCGTGGTCGAGCACGCTGACGGTGACGTGGGCCTCGTCGACCGAGATCGAGAGCTCGAACGGGGTGCCGGCGTGGCGCACGGCGTTCCCCGTCAGTCGGCGGAGCCGGCCATCCGCATACGCGGCAGCCGGCGCTGCGCCACCAGCAGCGCCACCAGGGTGATCACCACGAGCCGGACGAGGGCCGCGCCGCCGTGCGGGATGCCGCCCCGCTCGAGCACCCGGGGTGCATCGGCCAGTCCGACGAAGGCCGCCCGGGCCTCCCAGGAGGGGGACAGCTGGGCGACGCCGGACAGGGCCGACCCGAGCAGGCGCTCCACCAGGAAGACGAAGGCGAGCGACCACACCGCCGCGCGCTGGGCGATGCAGCCGACGGCCATGAAGATGGCGATGTAGGCCATCGCGCCGAACACGGCGGCCACCGCCACGGGCCCGACGCTCTCCGGCGTGCCGGCCACCAGAGCCGAGAGGCCGAAGGCGAGGACGAGCGATGCGGCGGCCACCACGGACCCTCCGACGAAGCGCCCCACGACGATCTGCCACGTGGGCACGGGAGACATCCAGGTGAACGTGAACGACCCGCGCCGCACCTCGGCGCCCAGCACGGCATCGCCGATGACGAGGCACGTCACCGGCATGACGAGGCCGAACAGCGACTCCACGGCGTTGTGGGCGAAGTCGCGGCTGGCCGTGTCGTCGAGTCCCCGCACGAGGAGGCCGAACAGCACAGCGACGACGCAGGGGATGAGGATCCCGATGCGACGGCGCCCGGGGATGCAGGTGCGGAGGGTGTAGGCGGCGATGGCCAGGATCGGGTGGCGACGGGCCGAGCCCGTCCGGACGGCGGTCATCGCACGAGCTCCCGGAAGAGGCTCTCGAGCGAGTCGTCGAGGGGCCGCACCTCGGTGAGGCGGATGCCGAGGTCGCGGGCCGCCCGGGGCAGCGCGACGGAGAGGTCGCGGGCTCGCATGGTGGAGATGACGATGTGCTCGTCCTGCACCGTCACTCCCCGGACGGCGTCGATCTTGAGCAGCGCGGCGCCGAGCCGCCGGCCGTCCGCCTCCGTCTTGACCAGCACCTGGCGGGGCACGTCGTCCATGGCGTTCCGGATCGCTCGATGGCTGCCGGCCGCCGCGAGCCGCCCGCGCACCATGACGATCACCCGGTCGGCCATCGACTCGACCTCGTGGAGCACGTGCGAACTCACGATGATCGTGCGGCCTTCGTCGCCGAGCCGCTGGAACAGGTCGATCAGGTGGAGGCGCTGGATGGGGTCGGCGCCGTTCAGCGGCTCGTCGAGCACGAGGACGGCCGGATCCTTCACGAGGGCGGCGGCGACCTTCGAGCGCTGTCGCATCCCCTTGCTGAACCCGTCCATGCTGCGGTCGGCGACGGCCAGCAGCTCGACCGTGTCGAGCGCCCGCTCCACCACGTGCGGCTCGGCGATGCGGTGCAGGTCGGCGACGTAGGCGCACAGCTGGCGGGGGGTGAGACCGAGCGGCACCGCCTCGTCCTCCGGGACGAGGGCCAGCCCGTCGTAGACGCGCCGGTCTCGGCGCGGGTCGAGCCCGTTCACGGCCACGCTGCCCTGGTTGACCGACAGGAGCCCGGTGATGCCTCGCATGAGGGTGGTCTTGCCCGCCCCGTTGGGCCCGAGCAGCCCGGTGACACCGGGCCCGAACGAGCAGCTCAGCTCGGAGATGGCCACCTTCTGGCCGAACCAGACCGACACGGAGTCCGCGATGACGGTGGCGTCGTCGACGAAGGCGGGGTCCAGCCGGGCGGGCGGCGGCGGGAGCGAGCTCACCGGTCGACCTCGTCGTAGCGGTAGAAGAGAGCGGCCATCGCCGTCGCGACCACCAGGAGGTAGACGACCAGTGCCCAGGCGCCGCCGCCGGCCACCCCGGAGAGCTGCGACTCCTCGTCGACGTGGCCCAGGAAGACGAGGTCCCGGAGCACGGCGGGGAGGTCGATCAGGTTGACGAGGCCGCCGAGGCTGCCCTCGTAGCCCTTTCGCTCCGGATCGCCGGTGATGGAGCCCGAGATGATCGACGTGACGAGGAAGAAGCCGATGATCGACGCCCCCGCGGTGATGCGGCGGCCGGTGAGGGACGCGACGGCGATGCCGACGGTGGAGTAGAACCCGGCCAGGGCGGTCACGGCGAGCGGCACCTGCCAGACGAGCTCCGCGTTGTCCTGGGCGTAGGTGAGCGACCCGTCCTCCGTCACCAGCATCTGCCCGACGAAGAGCACCACCTGGGGCAGGAACGAGAAGGTGAAGAGGATGGTGAACATGGCGCCGACCTTGGCCAGCACGTAGTCGCTGCCCCGGAGGGGCCGGGAGAACAGCAGCGGCAGCACCCGTTGCCGGCGGTCCGGGCACATGAGGTCGGGAGCGGTGAGGGCCACGAACACGAGCAGCGCGTTCGAGACCCCGATGTACTCCCGGTAGGTGAAGAACTCGATGTCCGACGCCACCGTGTCTCGGGTGAGGTACTTGGCGCCCACGTTGACGATGGCCGGGATCACGGCGATGCCGAGCAGGACGAACGGTGCGGTCTTCTGCCGCCACGACCGGCGCAGGCCCAGCGCCCGTCGGATCGACGCCCGGTAGAGCGCAAGGCGAGCCGCCGATCGGCCCCCGTGCTCGCCGTCGTAGGGCCGGTACCCGCGGTCGTAGATCGCGCCGACCCCCCCGATGCCACCCCCGCCCGGGCCGACCGCTGTGGTCATGACGGGGCGCCTGAGCCGGCCCGGTCGACGAACACCTCGTCGAGCGACGTGAGGCGGCTCGTCATCCGGTGCAGCGGGAGGCCGAGCCGTGCGACGACGTCCCGGACGACGTCGAGCGACTCGTCGCCGTGGATCTGCACCTCGACCACCCCGTTGATCACCGAGGCCGTCAGCCCTTCGTCGGCCAGCACGGCGAGGAGGTCTTCGCGGTTCGGGCCGACGTCCACCGTCAGGAGCCCGGTGCGCTCGAGCAGGGAGCCGGTGCCGCCCGAGACGACCAGGCGCCCGCCGTCGAGCATGACGACGTGGTCGCACACCTGCTGCACGTCGTCGAGCAGGTGGGTGGCGAGCAGGACGGAGATCCCGAACGTGCCCAGCCGGGCGACCAGGGCGAGCATCTCCCCGCGGCCGAGCGGATCGAGGCCGGCCGTCGGCTCGTCGAGGAGCACCAGCTCCGGATCGGCGACGAGGGCCTGGGCCAGCTTGGCCCGCTGCCGCATACCGGTGGAGAAACCGCCGATGGGCCGGAACCGCGCCTCGTCGAGGCCGACCAGGTCGAGCACGTCGGAGGCACGTTGTCGAGCGGCCCGGGCGGGCAGCCCGCTGAGCTCGCCGAACGTCGACACCACGTCGGCCGCCGTCTGGTCCAGCGGGAGGCAGTCGTGCTCCGGCATGTACCCCAGGCGGGATCGCACCCCGATCGGGTCCTCGTGGACGTCGATCCCGCAGACCTCGAGCGAGCCGGAGGTGGGCCGGCTCAGCCCGAGCATCATGCGGAAGAGCGTCGTCTTCCCGGCGCCGTTGGCCCCCACCAGCCCCACCCGGCCGCGCGGCACCTCCAGATCGAGGTCATCGGTGGCGGTGACGGACGCGTACCGCTTGGTGAGCCCCTGCGTGCGGAGCAGCGGCGACGCGGTCGTCACGCCGCGCAGCCACGCGCGCGGGGGCGGATCACGTGGCGCAGTCTTGCAGGCCGGGGACCGGCCTGCGCCGGAGCCCGGCGAAGCTTTGATGGCGCTGGGGACGAGAAAGGCCGTAGGCTGGTCTCCTGAACGAGGAAGTCAATCGGACTTGCTTGCAATGCAGATAGAGGACAAATCAGTGGCTACAGGAACCGTGAAGTTTTTCAACGCCGAGAAGGGCTTCGGCTTCATCTCACGTGAGCAGGGCGACGACGTCTTCGTCCACTTCTCCAACATCCAGGGCACGGGCTACAAGACCCTCGATGAGGGTCAGCGCGTCGAGTTCGACGTGGCCCCCGGTCGCAAGGGCGAGGAAGCCCAGAACGTCCGAGTCGTCTAAGAACGTCGTGTCACCGTCGGAGCCGCCGGCTGGTGCCGGCGGCTCCTTCATGCAGGTGGTTCGGTCAGGCACCACCGTTCCCCCCAGCCACTGACCAAGACCCCGGCGGCAACGTGGCCGCCTGAGTCGGAAGGAGAACGCACATGGCCGCACAGCGAACGAGCTTCGAGAAGCTCCAGCGCGACCGGGCGAAGAAGGCAAAGGCCGCCGCCAAGCGGGAGAAGCGCCTCGACAAGGGCCCCGAAGAGGGAGCCGAAGAGGACCTCGAGGTCATGGCTCCGAGCGAGCCGGGCACCGAGCTCTCCGCCGCCGAGCTGCTGGCGCGCGTCGAGGAGATCCATCGCCTGTTCGACGCCAAGAAGATCAGCTTCGAGGACTTCGAGGAGCAGAAGGCGGACCTCATGGCCCGCATCTCGGTCGAGTAGCGGCCTCCGCCCTCCGCCTCGGCCCTAGATGTTGCGGCGGTAGCGGCCGCCGGCTTCGAACAGCGTCTCGGTGATCTCGCCGAGTGTGCAGCAGCGCACCGCCCGCATCAGCACCGCGAACAGGTTGTCGCCCGCCAGCGCTGCGTCCCGGAGCTCGGCCAGGGCAGCCGGGCGCTCGTCGGCATGGCGCGCCTGGAAGGCGCGGAGCCGCTCGAGCTGGCTCTGCTTCTCCGCCTCCGTGGAGCGGGCCGGCTCCGACACGAGGTGCGTGGTCGGCTGCGGGTCGGGGTCGAGGAACGTGTTCACGCCGACGAGGGGCAGCGAGCCGTCGTGCTTGCGGTGCTCGTACCGCATCGACTCGTCCTGGATGCGGCCGCGCTGGTACCCGGTCTCCATGGCGCCGAGCACGCCGCCACGCTCGGAGATTCGCTCCAGCTCCTGGAGCACGGCCTCCTCGACGAGGTCCGTGAGCTCCTCGATCAGGTAGCTCCCCTGGTTGGGGTTCTCGTTCATCGTCACGCCCCACTCGCGGTTGATGATCATCTGGATCGCGAGGGCGCGTCGCACCGACTCGGTGGTGGGGGTGGTGACCGCCTCGTCGTAGGCGTTCGTGTGGAGGCTGTTGCAGTTGTCGTAGATGGCGATGAGGGCCTGCAGCGTCGTGCGGATGTCGTTGAACGCCATCTCCTGGGCGTGCAGGGACCGGCCCGACGTCTGCACGTGGTACTTGAGGCGCTGGCCCCGCTCGTCGGCGCCGTAGCGGTCGCGCAGGGCGATGGCCCAGATGCGGCGGGCCACCCGTCCCAGCACGGAGTACTCCGGGTCCATTCCGTTGGAGAAGAAGAAGGAGAGGTTGGGCGCGAACTCGTCGATCTGCATGCCGGCCGCCAGGTAGGCCTCGACGTAGGTGAAGCCGTTGGCCAGCGTGAACGCCAGCTGGGTGACGGGGTTCGCGCCCGCTTCGGCGATGTGGTAGCCGCTGATCGAGACGGAGTAGAAGCTCGAGACCTGGTGGTCGACGAACCACGCCTGCACGTCGGTCATCATCCGCAGCGCGAAGTCCGTGGAGAGGATGCAGGTGTTCTGGCCCTGGTCCTCCTTGAGGATGTCGGCCTGCACCGTGCCCCGCACCGTGCGGAGGGTGGTGGCCCGGAGGTCGGCGGCCTCGGCGTCGGTGGGCGACCGGCCCTCCCGCTCGGCGAAGCGGTCCAGCTGCTGGTCGACCGCCGTGTTGAGGAACATGGCGAGGATCGTCGGAGCGGGGCCGTTGATCGTCATCGACACCGAGGTGCTCGGGTCGCACAGGTCGAAGCCGGAGTACAGGACCTCCATGTCGTCGAGCGTGGCGATCGACACCCCGGCGTTGCCGACCTTTCCGTAGATGTCGGGGCGCTCGTCGGGGTCGAAGCCGTACAGCGTCACCGAGTCGAAGGCGGTCGAGAGCCGCGTCGCAGGCTGCCCCTCGGCGAGGAGGTGGAAGCGTCGGTTCGTGCGGAACGGGTCGCCCTCGCCGGCGAACATGCGGGCGGGGTCCTCGTTGTCCCGCTTGAACGGGAAGACCCCTGCGGTGAAGGGGAAGCGGCCGGGCAGGTTCTCCTCGCGGAGGAACCGCACCAGCTCGCCACGGTCGCCGTGGCGGGGGAGCGCGACGCGAGGCACGAGGGTGCCGGTCAGGGAGGGGCGGCGCAGCTCGATACCGTTCGGGTGGACGTCGCCGGAGTAGGCCTCGACCGTGCCCGGCCACTCGTCCAGGGCGCCCCGCACCTCTTCGGCGACAGCGGCTGCGGCGTCGGCGGCGGCTGCCTCCAGGTCGGCGGTGGCGGCACCGCGCTCGGCCAGCACCTCCTGCGCTCCGGTCAGGTGGTCGAGCCGGCGGACCGCGGCGACCTGCTCCGCCGTGGTGGCGTGGTGGACCCGCACCGCCTCGGCCACCTCGGCCAGGTACCGAACCCGAGGACCCGGGATGATGGTCGCCACCTGTGAGCTCGTGCGGGCGCCGATTGGAGCCAGCGTGCCGCCGCTCACCGGCAGGCCGTGGTCGACGAGCCGGTCGCGGAGGTGCTGGTACAGCGCGGTCACGCCGTCGTCGTTGAACCGGGCGGCGATCGTGCCGAACACCGGCAGGTCCTCGGGGGCGACATCGAAGAGCTCGCGGTTGCGGGCCAGCTGACGGCGCACGTCCCGGAGCGCGTCCTCGGCGCCGCGCCGCTCGTACTTGTTGATGACGACCACCTCGGCGAGATCCAGCATGTCGATCTTCTCGAGCTGGCTGGCCGCGCCGAACTCGGGCGTCATGACGTACACCGGGATGTCGACGTGGTCGACGATGCCGGCGTCGCCCTGCCCGATCCCGGGCGTCTCGACGATGACGAGGTCGTACCCGGCTGCCTGGCAGGCGACCACGATCTCGTCGGTGGCCAGCGGCACCTCGCCCTCGCCGCGGGTGGCCAGCGAGCGGAACAGGATCTGCGGCGGCTCGACCGCGTTCATCCGGATCCGGTCACCGAGCAGCGCCCCCCCGCCGCGGCGACGCGTGGGATCGACGGCCAGCACCGCGATGCGGAGCTTGTCCTCCTGATCGAGGCGGAACCGCCGGACGATCTCGTCGGTGAGGGACGACTTGCCGGAGCCGCCCGTGCCCGTGATGCCGAGCACCGGGACGCGCCGGCCGGCGGCTGCCGACCGGAGCCGTTCGGCGTGGGTGGGCTCGAGCCGACCGGCCTCGATCGCGGTGATCAGCTGCGCCAACGGTCCCTGTTCGCCAGCCACCACGGCGTCGATGGACCGGATCGGGCGCACGGGGTCGACGTCGCACTCGGCGACGATGGTGTTCACCATGGCGGCCAGGCCCATCCGCTGGCCGTCCTCGGGGGAGAAGATCCTCGCCACCCCGTATTCCTGCAGCGCCGCGATCTCGCTCGGCAGGATCACCCCGCCCCCACCGCCGTAGACCCGCACGTGGCTGCGGTCCTCGGCCCGCAGCCGGTCGACCAGGTACCTGAAGTACTCCTCGTGGCCGCCCTGGTAGGACGAGATGGCCACGCCTTGGGCGTCCTCGTGCACCACAGCCGTGACGATCTCGTCGACGGAGCGGTTGTGCCCGAGGTGGATCACCTCGCACCCCTGCGACTGCAGGATCCGCCGCATGATGTTGATGGCGGCGTCGTGCCCGTCGAACAGGCTGGCTGCCGTCACGATGCGCACCGGGTGGTGGGGGACGTGCAGCTCGGGGGTGCCCATGGGTAGATGCTAGGACTTCCAACCTTCGCACGTCCACCCTCCGTCGGGGCCCCCGGGATCGGTAGCCTCCAACCGGTGCCTTCGCCCCCCCGCCTCCTGCCCTTCGACCCGATCGCCGAGGCCCGCCGTCACTGGGACGAGCGGTGGGGTGGAGGCGGCGCGATGGCGGCGGCCACGTCGATCATGCGAGCGCAGCAGATCGTGCTGGCGAAGGTGGACGACGCCCTCAAGCCCTTCGAGCTGACGTTCGCCCGCTACGAGGCGCTCGTCCTCCTGAACTTCTCGAAGGCCGGGATGCTCCCACTCGGCAAGATGGGCGAACGCCTGATGATCCACCCGACGAGCGTCACCAACATCGTCGACCGGCTCGAGGCGCAGGGCCACGTCGCCCGGCGGGACCATCCCACCGACCGGCGCACCACCCTCTGCGAGATCACCCGGTCCGGGCGCGAGCTGGTGGGTCGGGCCACCGCGGCCGTCGTCGACGTGGACCTCGGCATCGCCGGGCTCGGCCCCGACGAGGTGGAGCAGCTCACCGACCTGCTCACCCGCATGCGCCAGGCCTCGGGAGACTTCGAGTGACGGCCGAGATCCTCGAGGTCGACCTCCTGCGCTTCGAGCGGGGAGACGCCGCGGCCCGCGCCGCCGTGGTGGACGGCGTGCGGCGCAGCCTGGCGACCGGCTTCGTGTACACGAGCCACGACCTCCCCGAGGAGGTCATCGACGAGGCCTACGCCAAGCTCGCCGAGTTCTTCTCCCTCGACCAGGAGACGAAGGCCCGGTTCGTGGCGCCCGGTTCGCACGGCCAGACGGGCTACACGGGCCTCCTCGTCGAGACGGCGGCCTCGGCCGACGTGCCCGACTGGAAGGAGATGCTCAACTGGAGCGACGAGCCGCCGGTCGGCCACCCCCTCCGCCGGAAGTACCCGCACCGCTACATGGATCAGGTGCTCCCCGAGGCGGCCGTGCCCGGGATCACCTCGGTGCTGATGCTCTTCCACCGCCGGATCTTCGACCTGCAGCGGCGGTTCCTCCGGATCATCGCCGTGGGGCTCGGCGCCCACGAGGAGCTCTTCGAGGGGATGCTGCGCGACGGGTCCGCCCTCACGCGAGCCCTGCGCTACCCGGCGATGACCGAGGCGCCCGGCCAGGAGCACGTGTGGGCGGGCGAGCACGGCGACATCAACCTCATCACCGCGCTCCCGCGGGCGACGGGCCCGGGGCTCCAGGTGAAGACCTCCGACGGTTGGATCGACGCCGTTGCGCCGGCCGGCAAGGTGATCATCAACACCGGGATGATGCTGGAGCAGCTGTCGAACGGCGTGATCCCCACCGGGATCCACCGGGTCGTGGCACCGCCCGAGCAGGAGGGCGAGCGCTACAGCGTCGTGCAGTTCTGCCACCCCACCCCGTGGACGATCCTCAGCCCCCTGGCCTCGTGCTGCACGCCGGACAACCCGCAGCGCTACGGCGCGATCGAGGCCGGGGACAAGCTGGACGAGGTGCTCTACCAGATCAACCTGGTGGAGGACGCGAGGCGCGTCTAGCCCCTCAGTGCGCGGGAAGCAGCTGGTAGCTGGGGTTCAACAGGGCCAGGCGGGCGCGGTGCACGCCGACGGTGCCCTCCACGACCATCCGGGTGCCGACGTCGATCCCGGCCACCGATCGGCGGCCGAGGAACACGACCGAGACGCCGCCGGTGTCATCGGCCAGCACGAGCTCGAGGGTGGGGGCGTCCCGCAGCGCCCCGACGCGCATCGACTTCACGCGGCCGGCGATCTTCACGCGCTGTCGCCACCGGGCGTCGCAAATCGGCGAGAGGCCCGCTATCAGCGGCGCCGGGAGGTGGTGGTCGTCGCGGAGGGTGAGCGGGAGCGGGATGCCGTCGGACGCGGAGCCGGCGCCGTTCCCGTGGCGGCTGGTGACCAGCGCCGAGAGAGGGACTTGCTCGTTCAGGGAGTCGAGGTGGAACGGCACGGAGGTGACGTTGCAGTGGGGGAGCCGGGACACCTCCTGCAGGATGGCGTCGGCCGTCTTGTCGTGCAGGATCCGGTGCCACAGGCCCTTGTACTTGCGGTCGGGCAGGAGGACGCTGACCTCGGTCTCGCCGTCGGCCAGCACATGGGCCACGGCCTCGACGGCGGCGCGGGTCAGCCGACGGTCGGGGCAGTCCACGATCTCGAGGGGGATGCGCTGGAGGCCGGTGCGCGACCACTCCTCGGCCAGCTCGTGCGACCGCTGCTCGTCGACGGCGAAGTGCACGACGCGGAGCTCGTCGGGCGTCAGCGTGCGGGCGTACTGGATCGCCCGGGCCGAGGCCATGTCGAGCCGGTCGACGAACACGAGGACGACGTGGCGGCGGAGGATCGGCGCGGTGGCGGCAGCGGGCACGTCGTGCTCCAGCAGCACCGCCTCGCGGTTGTACTGCCGGTTCAACCGCAGGAGCACGAGCACGAACAGCGGCATGGCGGCGACCATCACCCACGCGCCGTCGCCGAACTTCGTGCTGGCGACGATGAGCACGACAGCGGCGGAGATGAGGGCGCCGATGCCGTTGATGAGGAAGCTCTTGCGCCAGCCGGGCTCCTTGAGGCGCAGGTGGTGCTTGGTCATGCCCGCCTGCGACAGCGTGAACCCGACGAAGACGCCGATGGCGTACAGCGGGATCAGCCGGGTGACCTCTGCGCCGGTGGCGACGACGAGGATGCCGGCGGTGCCGGCGAGGGCGATGATGCCGTTCGAGAACACCAGCCGATGGCCGCGGCGGGTGAGCTGGCGGGGCAGGAAGCTGTCGCCCGCCTGGAAGCTGGCCAGCCGGGGGAAGTCGGCGAACCCCGTGTTGGCGGCCAGGACGAGGATGAGCATCGTCGCGCCTTGCAACGAGTAGCTGAGGACGTTCCCCAGGGATCCGCTCCCGTACACGTACTCGCCGATCTGGGCGAGCACGGTCGGGGTGCCGTCCTCGAAGGGAATGACCTTCACCTTGCTGGCGAGCAGGGACAGCCCGAGGAACATGACGGCTAGTCCGGCCCCCATGACGACCAGCGTCTCGCGAGCGTGCTTCCATGCCGGTTCCTTGAAGGCCGGCACGCCGTTGGAGATGGCCTCGACCCCGGTGACCGCGGCGCCCCCGGAGGCGAAGGCCTTGGCCAGAAGGAACGCGGAGGCACCGAAGAACAGGCCGGCGTCGGCTGACGCGCTCCCGATGTGCACCGTGCCCTCGGCGTGGGAGGTGATGGTGGCGAGGTCGCCGGCGATGAACTTCACGAGCCCGTAGCCGAGTAGCAAGCCCATGTTGAGCATGAAGAAGTAGGTCGGGACGGCGAAGACCTTTCCGCTCTCCTTCACCCCGCGGAGGTTGCCGTACATGACGATGGCGATGAAGACGAGGGAGATGGGCACCCGGTAGGGGCTGAGCGCGTCGAACGACGAGATGAGCGCGGCGGTGCCGGCCGACACCGACACGGCGACGGTGAGGATGTAGCCGACGAGCAGCGACGCCCCGGCCACCTGCGCCGGCACGATCCCGAAGTTGTCCCGGGTGACGAGGTAGGCCCCGCCGGCCGACGGGTAGGCCTTGATCGTCTCCCGGTAGGAGAGGATCAGGAGCGCCAACATCACCAGGAGGGCGGCGGTGATGGGCATCACCAGCGAGAAGGCCAGCAGCCCCACGGCCGGGACGAGGACGTGCAGGATCTCCTCGGTGGCGTAGGCGCTCGACGAGAGGTTGTCCGAGGCGAAGACGGCGAGCGCGGTGGGCTTGCCCAGCCGCTGGTGGTCGAGCTCGTCGCTGTGCAGCGGCTGCCCGAGGAGCTTGCGCTTCATGCGGTAGCCGGCGCCGTCGGGCGGGAGTGGCACGTCCGGCGCGCCCGGGATCGACCGAGGTGCCGTGGGCCGGTCGCCGGGGGGTTCGACCTGGATGGCCATCACGGGCGAGCCTACGCGTCCCCTCCTCCGTCCTGACAGCCATGCGCAACCGCCGCGGACGGGCCGATAGGTTGGGCCTCCGTGCTGGCCCAGGTCGACATCGAAGCGGCTTGCGGCGCCGACCCGTCGTTCATCTGCCGACAGGTGCTCGAGCGCACCGACAGCGCCAGGTGGGCGGAGCTGGCCGACGTCGTCTTCGCCCGCCCGCTCACCATCCTGCTCATCGTGGTGGTGGCGCTGGTCCTCAGCACGCTGTCGCACCGTGCGATCGGTCGGTTCGTCGGCGCGATGGCCGACGGCCGACCGCCGGCCCGGCGACTCCGGCACACGCTCCGCGACACGCGGGTGGCCAACGTCCTGCCACCCGCAGTCCTCGACACCGGCGCGGTGTCGATCCGCTCCGCCGCCCGGGCCGAGACGCTCGGGCTGGTGCTGCGCTCGGTGGCGTCTTTCGTCATCTGGGTCATCGCCGGGATGACGATCCTCGGCGAGCTGGGGATCAACCTCGGTCCGCTCATCGCCGGTGCCGGCCTGGCCGGCGTGGCCCTCGGCTTCGGCGCGCAGAGCCTCGTGAAGGACTTCCTCGCCGGCATCTTCATCCTGGTGGAGGACCAGTACGGCGTCGGGGACATCATCGACGCCGGCGAGGCGACCGGCACCGTCGAGGCGGTGTCGCTCCGCACCACCCGGCTCCGCGACGTCAGCGGCACCGTCTGGCACGTGCCGAACGGGCAGATCCTCCGGGTCGGCAACATGAGCCAGCAATGGGCGCGCGCGCTGCTCGACGTGGCCGTCACCTACGGGTCGAACATCCCCGAGGCCGAGCGGGTGATCAAGCGGGTCGCCGACGAGGTGTGGCAGGACCGCACGTGGGCCGGGCAGATCCTGGAGGAGCCGGAGGTGTGGGGCGTCGAGGACCTCGGTCCCGACGGCGTCACCATCCGGCTGGTCGTGAAGACGCAGCCGTCGAGGCAGTTCACCGTGATGCGCGCCCTGCGCGCCCGCATCAAGGCCGCCCTCGACGAGGCCGGGATCGACATGCCCCATACGCAGCGGAACCTGGTGCTCAGCACGGATGCCTCGACGCCGGCCAAGAAGGCCATCCCCGCGCGCAAGGCCGCCGCGCGGAAGCGCGCCCCTCGCTCGAGGAGCTAGCCCCCCGGGACGGGCAGCACGACCTCGACTGCGAAGGCGTCGCCCTCGACCGTCGTGAGGTCGGCGATCACGCCGGCCGCCCGCACGTCGTCGAGCGCCTGGGCCAGCGCGGCGAGCCGGCCGGCCGTGTCGGTGACGACCACCTTCGCGACCTGGGCCCGCATCGACTGCTTGGCCTCGGACTTGGCCCGACGGACCTCGGTGAGCACGTCGGTGGCAGCGGCCAACACCGCCGGGTCACCGGAGCCGGCGGCGGCGCGCAGCGTGGCTGCCTCGGGCCACGGCGAGCGGTGGATGCTGCCGTCCTTCCACCAGGACCACACCTCTTCGGTGACGTAGGGCAGGAACGGCGCGAACAGGCCGAGCAGCGCCTCGAGCGCCACGGCCAGGGCCGCCTTCGCCGAGTCGGGCCCGGGCCCCTCGGCGTAGGCCCGGTTCTTCACGAGCTCGAGGTAGTCGTCGCAGAACGACCAGAAGTGCGCCTCGGTCCGTTCGAGGGCGCGGGCGTAGTCGTAGCGATCGAAGGCGGTGGTGGCCTCGTCGACGAGGTCGGCCAGGCGCACGACCATCGCCTGGTCGATCGGGGCCGTGACCTCGCCGCTCCCGGTGCCGAAGCCGAGCGCGAACTTCGATGCGTTCAGCAGCTTTATGGACAGGCGCCGCCCGATCTTCATCTGGCCCTCGTCGAAGGCCATGTCCATACCGGGGCGCCCGTTGGCGGACCAGTACCGGACGGCATCGGCGCCGTGCCGCTCCAGCAGCGTCACCGGGTCGTCGGGCATGTTGCCGGCCGACTTCGAGAGCTTCTTGCGGTCGGGGTCGACGATGAACCCGGAGATGGCGGCGTTGGTCCAGGGGAGCGTGCCGTGCTCGTAGTGGCTGCGGACCACGGTCGAGAAGAGCCAGGTGCGGATGATCTCGTGGGCCTGCGGCCGCAGGTCCATCGGGAACGTGCGCTCGAACAGGTCGGAGTCGTCCTCCCACCCGCACACGATCTGCGGGGTGAGGGACGAGGTCGCCCACGTGTCCATGACGTCGGGGTCGGCGGCGAAGCCTCCCGGCTCGTTGCGCTGGCTGGCGTCGAACCCGGGAGGAGCGTCGGTGGTCGGGTCGACCGGCAGGGACGCCTCGTCGGCCAGGATCGGCGACAGGAAGTCCGTGACGCCTTCGGCGTCGATCGGGTACCAGACGGGGAACGGCACGCCGAAGAAGCGCTGGCGCGTGATGTTCCAGTCGCCCATCAGGCCGTTCACCCAGTTCTCGAAGCGCACCCTCATGAAGTCGGGCCACCAGGCCAGCTCCTTGCCCCGGGCGAGGAGCTCGTCCTTCGGGGGGTACCGGATGAACCATTGCTGGCTCGTGACGATCTCGAGCGGGCGCGTGCCGTTCTCCCAGAACTTCACGGCGTGGGTGATCGGCCGGATGTCGCCCTCGATGCAGCCGGCCTCGGTGAGCAGCTCGACGATGCGGGCCTGCGCCTGCTTCACGGTCTTGCCGGCCAGCTCGTCGTAGGCCTGCTGCGCGACGGCGGGATCGGAGGCCTCCCAGCCCGGCTCGCCCCAGGTGAGCGACCGGAGGCGCCCGTCGCGCTGCACGATGGCCCGCACGGGGAGGGACAGCTCCCGCCACCAGGTGACGTCCGTGGTGTCGCCGAAGGTGCAGATCATCGCGACGCCCGTGCCCTTCTCGGGGTCGGCCAGCTCGTGGGCAACGATCGGCACCGAGACGCCGAAGAGCGGGGTGGTGGCGTGCTGGCCGAACAGCGGCTGGAAGCGCTCGTCGCCGGGGTGGGCGACGACGGCGACGCACGCCGGCAGGAGCTCGGGGCGGGTGGTGTCGACCAGCAGGGGCGCGCCGTCGGGCCCGGTGAACACGAGCTTGTGGTACGCCCCCGGGAGCTCGCGATCGGCCAGCTCGGCCTGGGCGACCGAGGTGCGCATGTCGACGTCCCAGAGCGTGGGCGACTCGCTGCGGTAGGCGAGGTCCCGCTGCACGAGGCGCAGGAAGCCGCGTTGCGACGTGCGGACGGCCTTCACCCCGATGCTCGTGTAGGTGTGGTCCCAGTCGACCGAGAGGCCGACGGTGGACCAGAGGTCGTGGTACTGCGCCTCGAGCTCGGGGACGACCTCCTCGCACAGCGCGATGAAGTTGGGTCGGCTGATGGCGACGGGGCGGGCCTTGGGGTCGACCCGCTCGGGGCGGGTGAACGAGGGGTCGTGGGGGAGGGTCGGGTCGACGATCGTGCCCGTCAGGAGCTGGACGCGGCGCTCGACGTTGAGCCCGTTGTCGTCCCAGCCCATCGGGTAGAAGACCTCCTTGCCGCGCATCCGCTGGTAGCGCGCCACGAGGTCGGTGTGCGTGTAGCTGAACACGTGCCCCGGGTGGAGCGTGCCGCTGACGGTGGGCGGCGGCGTGTCGATCGAGAACACCTCGGCGCGGCGCTTCGTGCGGTCGAAGCGGTAGGTGCCGTCGCGGTCCCAGATCGCCCGCCACTTGGCCTCGAGCCCGTCGAGCGACGGCTTGTCCGGGATTGTCGTCACAGGCCGCAGGGTAGTTGCGGCCCCCCATACCGCAGAACTCGCGACCGGCGCAGGACCGCGCTCCGGCGGCCGTCGAAACCACCGCGACGGCACGGCGCCGCGGTGGTGGACATCAGGGCCAGGGGCGTCCCCCTCGACCAGGGCCAGCGCGAGCGAGGGGCAAGCGCCAGGGCCGCGTTCTTGCGCTCTCTGACGCTGTCTGGCCGCGGCTGGGGGTGCAGGAACGCGGCGGTTGCGCGGGTTGGCGTTGGATGAGGTGTCTCAGGGCCGGTGGGGTGCGGGGGTGGCATCGGCCATGATCGAGGGGTGAGCGACGTGCCCCCCGGCCTCGAGGACCTGCGGCTGTACGACACACGCACGCGGTCGGTGCGGACGTTCGAAGCGTCGGCCCCGCCGGCCGTCGGGATCTACACCTGCGGGCCCACCGTGTACGCCCCGCAGCACCTCGGCAACATGCGGAGCCAGTTGGTGCCGGACGTGCTGCGGCGGGTGCTGCTCGCCGCCGAGTACGAGGTCACGTACGTCACGAACATCACCGACGTGGGCCACCTCGTGTCCGATGCGGACGAGGGCGAGGACAAGGTCGAGCAAGCGGCCGCTGCAAGTGGCCGGACGGCCACCGAGATCGCCGCCCACTGGACCGAGCAGTGGGCCACGGACCGGGCCCGGCTCGGCTGCCTCGAGCCGGACGTCCTGCCCAAGGCGGCGTCCCACATCGACGAGCAGATCGCGATGGTGGAAGCACTGGAGCGCCTCGGCCACACCTACGTCCTCGACGACGGCGTGTACTTCGACGTGGCGAGCCACCCCCGCTACGCCGAGTTCGCCCATCTCGACCTCGCCGAGCTGGCCACCAGCGGCCGGGTCGAGCGGGTGGAGGAGAAACGACATCCGGCGGACTTCGCGCTGTGGAAGCGCACGGCCCCGGGCGTCGTCCGGCAGCAGGAGTGGGACTCCCCGTGGGGCCGCGGCTTCCCCGGCTGGCACATCGAGTGCTCGGCGATGGCCACGAGGTACCTCGGCAGCCGGTTCGACATCCACACCGGCGGCGTCGACCACGTGCGGGTCCACCACACCAACGAGGTGGCGCAGAGCGAGTGCGCCCTCGACGTCCACCCGTGGGTCGGCTGGTGGGTCCACACCGAGTTCCTCGACCTGGGCGGGGCGAAGATGTCGAAATCGAAGGGCGACGTCCTGGTCGTCGACACGCTCGTCGAACGAGGCCTCGACCCGCTGGCCTTCCGCTACTTCACGCTCCAGGCCCACTACCGCCAGCAGCAGGCGTTCACCTTCGAGGCGGTGCAGGCGGCGGACACCGCGCTCCGGCGCCTGATCGGACACGCCGTCGCCGCACGGGACGCGGGCGGCGCCGTCACCGATCCCGAGCGCGTCGACGCGTACCGGCGCCGCTTCTGGGCCGCGCTGGGCGACGACCTCAACACGTCGCAGGCCCTCGCGGTGGCGTCGGAGGCGTCGAAGGCGGACGACCTGGGCCCGGCGGAGCGCTGGGCGGTGCTGGCCGACGCCGACCGCGTCCTCGGGTTCGGACTCGCCGACGCCCGGTCACCTCTGCCCGACGACAGCGGATCGGACGAGCGGATCGACGGCCTGGTGGCCGAGCGGGAGTCTGCGCGGGCGGCCCGGGACTTCGCCACCGCCGATCGCGTGCGGGCCGAGTTGGCCGCCGAGGGGGTCGAGATCGTCGACACGCCGACCGGACCGACATGGCGCCACCGGGCGGACTAGCGGCCGTTGGGGCTAGAGCCCGAGGCGAGGTAGGGCACGAGGGCGGCGTCGGTGGGGGTCATCGGCGGTGACGTCGTAGGCGGGGACGGCTCGTCGTCGGGCGAAGGGAAGTGGGCGCGAAGAGCGTGGCCGGTGTACGGTCCTGAAAACTTATTACCGCACGGTAACTTAAGGTCGATCACCTGCCGAACGCAGCGCCCCTGGAGGTGCCCCATGGCCGAGTTCTCCCTGCAGCTCAACGAGGATCAGAAGCAGATCCAGAGCTGGGTCCACGAGTTCGCCGACACGGTGATCCGCCCCGCCGGCGAGGAGTGGGACGAACGCGAGGAGACCCCCTGGCCGATCATCCAGGAGGCCGCAAAGATCGGTCTCTACTCGATGGACTTCATGGCCCAGGCGCTGATGGGCGACCCCACTGGCCTCACGCTGCCCGTCGCCATGGAGGAGCTCTTCTGGGGTGACGCCGGCATCGCGCTGTCGATCTTCGGCTCGGGCCTGGCGGCGGCCGGGATCGCCGGCACGGGCACGCCGGAGCAGATCATGGAGTGGGTGCCGCAGTGCTACGGCGACGTCGACAAGGTGCAGCTCGGCGCCTACTGCGTGTCCGAGCCCGACGCCGGCTCCGACGTCAGCTCGCTCCGCACCCGCGCCGTCTACGACGCGGCCACGGACGAGTGGGTCATCAGCGGCACCAAGGCGTGGATCACCAACGGCGGCATCGCCGACGTCCACGTGGTGGTGGCCAGTGTCGATCCCGATCTCAAGGGCCGCGGCCAGGCGTCGTTCGTCGTCCCGCCGGGCACGGCCGGACTGTCGCAGGGGCAGAAGTACAAGAAGCACGGCATCCGGGCGTCGCACACGGCCGAGGTCGTGTTCGACGACGTCCGCGTGCCGGGCTCGTGCCTCCTCGGTGGCAAGGAGAAGCTCGACGCCAAGCTGGCCAAGGCCCGCGAGGGAGTGCGGACTGGCGAGAAGCAGCCGGCCATGTCGACCTTCGAGTCCACCCGCCCGGCCGTGGCAGCCATGGCCGTCGGCATCGCACGCGCCGCCTACGAGTACTCCCTGGCCTATGCCAAGGAGCGCCACGCCTTCGGCAAGCCGATCATCATGAACCAGGCGATCGCCTTCATGCTCGCCGACATGGCCACGGAGATCGACGCCTCCCGCCTGCTCGTCTGGCGGGCCGCGTGGCTGGCCAACAACGGCGGTTACACCAACGCCGAGGGCTCCATGTGCAAGCTCAAGGCAGGCCGCACCGCCACCTGGGTCACCGAGCGGGCCATCCAGATCCTCGGCGGCTACGGCTACGTCCGCGAGTACCCGGTGGAGCGCTTCCACCGCGACGCCAAGATCATGGACATCTTCGAGGGCACCGAGCAGATCCAGCAGCTGGTCATCTCGCGGGCCATCTCCGGCTTGCGCATCGAGTAGCCGTCCCTCGCCCGGACCAGGCAGCACGGAAGCAGGCAATGGGCCGGGTTCCGTAGGTCGAGCGGCTGTTGTGACCGTCCGGTGACGGGGAGATGCTGATTCCCGGTGCAGCCTGCGATCGGGCCGCTGCCTACACGAGGGGACACCATGGCCATCGCCGTGCACATCGTCAACACCCCCAACCCGGGGGGCGTCACCAGTAAGGGGACGCCTGGAAGCCTCCCGAGACGTCGGTCGCGTCTCAGGCTCAAGGTGGGAGGACGTCTCCCGGCACCGGGGTCAGCCCGGTATCACGCCCGTCCTCGCCGGCACGATCGTCGACCAGGTCCCGCCGGGGAGTAGCCGGCCGATCCGACGGCCTCCCGGCGGGGCAAGCGGGCCTTTCCGGCGCGGGTGATCTGCGGATAGGATCCGGACGCCGCAGCACCCGCTGCTGGCAGGTCCGCCCTGACCCCCGCCGACCACCACCCCGCAGTTGGATCCGAGAGGGGTCGGCCCGTGCCGCGCGGAGACGAGACGATGATGACGGACGGCATCGACCCGGCCAGCACCGAGCGCTCCGTCCAGAGCCTCCGCACCGCCGACCTCACCTCGGGTGAGCTCGAGGCGTCGCTGCGGGCTGTGGTGGAGGCGACGAAGACCATCTTCGGGGCCGATGGCGCCGGCGTGATGCTGCTGGACGACCAGCAGGCCCTGCACTACGTCGGCGCCACCGGCGGACGGGCCGCTGCGCTGGAGGCGGCCCAGGAGGAGACGGGGGAGGGGCCGTGCGTCGACTCCCTGATGCACGACACCATCGTCCACACGGACGACCTCCTCGCCGACCTGCGCTGGCCGCTCCTGCAGAGCCAGATCGGCGACCTCGGCATCCGGGCGATCCTGGGCGTGCCGCTGCACCTCGGGCTGTCGGCGGTCGGGTCGCTGAACGTCTACCGCCACCGGCCCTGGCAGTGGCACGCCAGCGACCTTCAGGCCATCGACGCCCACGGCAAGGTCCTCGAGGAGCTGCTCGGGTCGGCCATGCTCGCCCAGCGCCGCAGCACCATCGTCGACCAGCTCAACAGCGCCCTGTCCAACCGCGTCACCATCGAGCGGGCCATCGGGATCGTGATCGGGCAGACCGGGCTCGACCCCGTCAAGGCCTTCAACGAGCTGCGCCAGCTGGCCCGGTCGCGTCGAATCCGCGTGGCCGAGCTCGCCGACGAGGTCGTGGCCGCCCGGCGGTTCCCGGTGCTCCCGCCCACGTCCGCCGTTCCGGCCACCGGCGTGGTGCAGACGTGAGCGAAGCGGCCACCCTGCGCCTCGACGGCGACCTCGACCTGGCGGTGCGCGATGCCGTAGCAGCCACGCTGGACGAGTGCGTCGAGCGGGCCATCGAGGCCAAGGTGTCGCTCGTCGTCGACACGGGCGACGTCACGTTCATCGACTCCAGCGGCCTCTCGCTCATCGCCCGAGCCTGCCTGCGGCTCGAGACGGCGGGGGAGCGACTGGTCATCAGCAACACCCCGACGATCGTGCGCCGGGCCCTCGAGCTCACGGGCCTGGGGCACCTCTGCGACGACGCCGTCGCGGGCTAGCCACGGCGTTGGCCTCGGGCGCGCCCGAGCTGCCACCGAAGGCGGATCCCTGGGCCGAGGACCACGTGCCCACCGCCTTCCAGGCGGCCGTCGTCGAATCCGTTGCCGCACTGGAGCCGGGCGACCTGGCCACCTACGGCGAGATCGCCGAGCAGATCGGCCGACCCGGCAGCGGGCAGGCCGTGGCCAACGTGCTGCGGGGGGCGGCGGGCCTGCCCTGGTGGCGGGTGGTGCCCGCCGGTGGCCGACTGTACTGCTCCCACGCGCCGCAGCAGGCGCCCCTCCTCGAGGCGGAGGGCCACCGCATCGACGACGAACGGCGGATCCGCCCCGGGGAGTGAGCGCCTATCGGACGGCGGACGTGGTTTCGCCGAGCATCTGGCGCAGCGCCGCCACCTCCGCGTCGAGGGCCGCCACCTCGGCCTCCAGCACGAGGATCCGCCGGATGCCGGCGAGGCTCATCCCCTCGCCGGCCATGCGGGAGACGGCCTGGACCTGCCCGACCTCGTGCCGGGAGTAGCGGCGCTGCCCACCCGCAGATCGCGCGGGCTGCACCACCTCCTCGCGGTCGAGGCGGCGGACGAACGCCGACTGGACACCGAGCATCCCGGCGACCTGCCCGACGGAGTAGAGCGGCGCGTGCTCGTCATCGAAGGGCAGGCCGCCGAAGGGCAGGCCGCCGGTCGGCCCGGGCTCAGGCAGCGCCAAGGTGCTCCTCGCGGCGTTCCTCGCTCGGCACGTCGATGGCGGAGGTACCACTCTCGGCGACGCCGACAGGCACCCGTCGAGGCTTGGCCCGCTCGGCGACGGGGACCTTCAGCGTCAGCACGCCGTCGGCGTACTGCGCCACCATCCGCTCGGTGTCGAGGCTCTCGCCGAGGAACAGCTGCCGGCTGAAGGTGCCGTGCGGGCGCTCCCCGACGACCAGCTCGACGCCGTCGGCGTCGGCGCGACGGCGCTCGGCGTGGACGGTGAGGACGTTCTTCTCGACCGTGAGCTCGATCGAGTCCGCCGCGACGCCCGGCAGGTCGAGCTCGACGACGAACTCGTCCTCGTGCCGGAAGGCGTCGATCGGCATCGCCGCGGGTCGCGCCCGGGTGCCGAAGGCCTGCTGGGCGACGCGGTCGAGGTCACGGAACGGATCGGTGCGCATCAGCATCTGCAACCCCTTTCGGTGTGGGTGGAGCGGCCTGTTGCCGTACGAAAATCTTATAGCTCCAGAGAAGCGAAACTGTCAACCAGAGTTTTAAGTTTGCCTCGGCCGTTCGGTGAGGTTGACAGTTGCTGACGCTGGGTACCGATGCGCCGTGACGATCCTGGAGGACGAGGGTGCGAGCGCCGCCCCCTATGAAGACGCCCCCGTGGCCCTGCCCCGACCCCGCGGGCCGGTGTCCGGGTGGCTCCTGCACCGACTGCGGTACCCGGTGCATGACATCGGCCCGATGCCCGGGCTCGTCGACGACCCGATCACGGGGGAGGACGGGCCGCTGGCGCTGTACCTCTGCTACGAGCTCCACTACCTCGGCCTCCCCGATGTCGACGAGGCCTGGGAGTGGGAGCCGTCGCTGCTCGCCGCCCGCCGGGAGCTGGAGCGGGCCTTCGAGGCCCGCCTGGCGGAGCTCGTCGGCCACCCCCCGGTGGGCCTGAGCGCGGCGACAACGGTGGCCGAGGTCGCCCGAATCGCCCACACCGAGGGCGGCCCTTCGCTCTCCGGCTTCATGGCCGAGCGCGGCACGGTCGACCAGATGCGAGAGCTGGCGATCCACCGCTCGGCCTACCAGCTGAAGGAGGCCGACCCCCACACCTTCGGCATCCCGCGGCTCACCGGCGGCGCCAAGGCGGCGATGGTCGAGATCCAGCGCGGCGAGTACGGCAACGGCGATCCCGCCGAGGTGCACGCCACCCTGTTCGGCGAGACGATGCGCCTGCTGGGGCTCGACGACACCTACGGCGCGTACCTCGAGGTCCTGCCGGCGACGACGCTCGCCACGGTGAACCTCGCGTCGTTCTTC
>JAUXRW010000098.1 GCA_030681555.1 Acidimicrobiales bacterium | reverse complement strand
TGGTTCTCCACGGCAGGGCCGTGGAGAACCACGACGAGTTCGACAGGGGGTGGGGGGGGGTGGCGGGGGTGTGGGGGCAGAGGCTCCGCCGGAGTCCCGACCCGCGAGCGGACCCGGCTCCGCCGGACCCGAGCAGCGACGAGCGCGCCGCAGGCGCCCCGCTGAGTTCGGTCGAGAAGCTCCGCTTCGAGACGGAGCCGCTACCGGATCTGTTGTGCGAGGTAGTGGGCTTCGCCGAGCTGGGCGACAAGGCCCAGCTGGGTCTCGAGCCAGTCGGCGTGCTCCTCCTCCTCGACGAGGATGTTCTCGAGGAGCTCGCGGGTGCCGTTGTCGCCCGCGGCGACCGCCGCGGCGATGCCGGCGTTGAGGCGAGGAATGGCCTCGAGCTCGAGGTCGAGGTCGAGGCGGAGCTGCTCGGGAGCGGTCTCGCCGACACGGAGGGGAGAGAGCCGTTGCAGGTTCGGGGTGCCCTCGAGGAACAGGATCCGCTCGATCACGCGCTCGGCGTGCTTCATCTCGTCGATGGACTCGGTGCGGGTGGCCTCGGCCAGGTGCTCGAAGCCCCAGTTCGCCTGCATCTTGGCGTGGATGAAGTACTGGTTGATGGCCGTCAGCTCACCGGTCAGGACCTGGTTGAGCAGCTCGATGATCTCGGCGTTCCCCAGCACAGCGCGCTCCTCGGCCCGGTTCGGATGTCGGACGGCCCGGTCAGGCAGCCGGCTGCTCGGCCAGCCCGAGCGAGGCGAGCAGCGCCTCGATCGTAGGGCGGCACCCGCCACAGCGCGAACCAGCGCCGCACCGCTCGGCGATGAGGTCGGGGCAGCGCGCCCCGGAGCCCACCTCCGCCACGATCCGGCGGTCGTTCACGTCTTCGCAGTGGCAGACGAGCACCGCACCAGCATGCCACGACCCTTCCCCCCGGTGTCAAGGCACCCGAACAAGAGTTGGACACCGACCGGAAGGTGGGCGAGGGACGGCCACCAGCGCAGGGTCATGTTGTCGTCGCGGATCCCGGCGACCGTAGGATCCGGCGGTCGAGCGTACGGTTCGACAGGAGGAGCCAAGCGTGCACGTCGTGGTCGTCGGATGTGGTCGGGTCGGTTCCGGCCTGGCCGGCATCCTGGAGGACAGCGGCCACACGGTCGCCGTCGTCGACAAGCTCCAGAAGGCCTTCCGGCGGCTGCCCGAGGGCTTCTCCGGGCGGACCATCGTCGGCGTCGGGTTCGACCGCGACCGCCTGCGCGATGCGGGGATCGAGGACGCCGGTGCCCTCGCCGCCGTCACAAGCGGCGACAACTCGAACATCATGGTGGCGCGCACGGCGCGAGAGGTCTTCGGCATCGAGCGGGTCGTCGCCCGGATCTACGACCCCCGCCGGGCGGCGATCTACGAGCGTCTGGGCATCCCCACGATCGCCACGGTGCAGTGGACCACCGACCGAGTGCTGCGCCGCATCCTGCCCGAGGTCCCCGCGACGGAGTGGACCGACCCCTCCGCCAAGGTGGTGCTCATCGAGCGGGCGGTATCGCCCAGCTGGGCCGGCCGACGGCTCGGCGACCTCGACCTCCCGGGCCTGGCCCGCGTGGCCGCCCTGTCCCGTCTCGGCGTCGGCCAGGTGCCGACGCCGGAGGTCGTCACCCAGGAGGGCGACGTCGTGTACATGGCGGTCGGAACCGATCAGATCGACGAGCTCGACGCCCACCTGGGCGGCGGGGGCGGAGGGCATCCGTGAGGGTCGTCATCGTGGGCGGCGGCAACGTCGGCACCTTCATCTCGGAGGAGCTCACCAAGGGCGGCCACGACGTCACCATCATCGAGGTGGAGGCGGATCGGGTCGCCAAGGCGCAGCGGTCCGGCGAGCCGATGGGCGTGGAATGGGTGCTGGCCGATGCCTGCGAGGTGGACAACCTCCGCAAGGTGCCCCTCGACGACGTGGACGTGCTCGCCGCGGTCACCGGTGACGACGAGGACAACCTGGTCGTGTCGCTCCTGGCCAAGCAGGAGTTCGCAGTGCCGCGCGTGATCGCCCGCGTGAACAACCCGAAGAACCACTGGATGTTCACCGAGAACTGGGGCGTCGACGTGGCCGTGTCCACGCCGCACCTGCTCACCTCCCTCGTCGAGGAAGCCGTGTCGGTCGGCACCCTGGTCCGCCTGCTCAGCTTCGAACGTGGTCGCGCCTCGCTCATCGAGGTGACGCTGGCCAGCGACGCCAAGGCGGCCAACCAGGACATCGTCTCGCTCGACTTCCCCCGGGACTCGACGATCGTCGCCGTCCTGCGTGAGGAGCGGGTGATCTTCCCCCGTGGCGACACGCGGCTGCTGCCCGGTGACGAGGTGCTGGTCCTCGTGACGCCGGACAGCGAGACCAACGTCCAGAACATCCTCACGGGACGCTGAGGGCGAACCCGTGAGCACCCGACGCCTCATCCTCGCTGCACTCCTCTGCGGGCTGGCGATCCTGCTCGCCGCCGCGATCCAGTTCGTCCTGATCGCCACCACGTAGGCGCGGTCCGGCCGGTGGGTCAGGAACGGGAAAGAAGTTCGCCATCTACCCGCAAGACGTCCCCGATAGGTTGCGCCGGGTGGCACTGTCCGGCTTGTTCGAGGGATACGACCCCGGTGGGTTCTTCGACGAGGCCGTCACGAGCGAGGGCGCGCCACGCGACCACTACGAGGCGCTCGTCCGCCGCCTCGAGGGGTTGACGCCGCACCACCTCGCCGAACGGGAGCGCGTCCGGGACGCCGCCTTCCGCAGCGCCGGCATCACCTTCACCGTGTACGGCGAGGGTGAGGGCATCGAACGCACCTTCCCGATGGACCTCGTGCCCCGCATCATCCCGGCCGGGGAGTGGGAACACCTGGAAGAGGGCCTGATCCAACGGGTCACGGCGCTGAACCGGTTCCTCGACGACCTCTACGTCGGCGACAAGGCCGTGATCAAGGACGGGATCGTGCCGCAGTGGCTGATCTCGAGCAGCGACGGGTTCCAACGGGCCGCGCACGGCATCTCCGTGCCCCACGGCGCCCGCTGCCTCGTGGCCGGGATCGACCTCGTCCGGGACGCAGAGGGCACCTACCGCGTCCTCGAGGACAACCTGCGGAACCCGAGCGGGGTGTCCTACGTGCTGGAGAACCGGGCCGCCATGACCCGCGTGCTGCCCCGCGTGTTCGACGACCACCTGGTCCGCCCCGTCGACCACTACGGGCCCTCCCTGCTGAACGCGCTGCGTCGCGTCAGCCCGGCGGGCGCCGATCCCGAGCCCACCGTCGTCGTCCTCACGCCGGGCGTCTTCAACTCGGCCTACTTCGAGCACGCGTTCCTCGCCCGCCAGATGGGCGTGGAGCTCGTGGAGGGGCGCGACCTCGTCGTCGACGACCACGTCGTGTCGATGCGGACCACCCACGGACTCAAGCGGGTGGACGTGATCTACCGGCGGATCGACGACTCCTTCCTCGACCCGGTGGTGTTCCGCTCCGACTCCATCCTGGGCGTCCCCGGGGTGATGAGCGCCGCCCGCGCCGGCAACGTCACCATCGCCAACGCCGTGGGAAACGGCGTGGCCGACGACAAGGCCGTCTACGCGTACGTGCCCGACATCATCCGCTACTACCTGGGCGCCGAGCCGATCCTCCCGAACGTGCCCACGTACCTGCTTTGGGACGCCGACCAGCGGCGCCACGTGCTCGACCGGATGGACGAGCTCGTCGTGAAGCCCGTGGCGGAGAGCGGCGGCTACGGGATGCTCATCGGGCCGTCGGCCACCGATGCCGAGATCGCGGCGATGTGCCGCCGGGTCGAGGCCGACCCGAGGGGCTACATCGCCCAGGAGGTCGTCGCGCTGTCCCGGCACCCGACCCTGGTCGACGACCACCTCGAGGGACGCCACATCGACCTGCGCCCCTTCGTGCTCTGCGGCGACCGGGTGGAGGTCATCCCCGGCGGGCTCACGCGCGTCGCCTTGCGCAAGGGCAGCCTCGTCGTGAACTCCAGCCAGGGCGGCGGCAGCAAGGACACCTGGGTCCTGGCCAGCCCGGAGGCCCGCACGAGCCGAGGCCGTCCGTGATGCTCGCCCGCCACGCCGAGTCGCTGTTCTGGGCCGGTCGCTCGATCGAGCGGGCCGAGTCCACCGCGCGCATGCTTGACGTCACCTACCACGGCCTGCTCGAGGCGATGCCGTGGGAGGCCGAGCGCTCGTGGATGGACCTGCTCAAGGTGCTGTGGCTCGACCGCCCGTTCGCAGAGCTCGAGCGCGGCGTCCGCGCCGCCACCGTGTCGGAGTTCCTCGTGTTCGACCCGGACAACCCGGGCGCCATCCTCTCGTCCGTCGGCCAGGCCCGTGAGAACTCCCGCGCCGCGCGCGAGCTCATCTCCAGCGAGCTCTGGGAGGCAGTCAACAGCTTCCACCTGGAGCTGCGGTCGAGGAACCTCCGCGCCGACGTGGAGGCCCGGCCCCATGAGCTCTACGGGTTCGTCAAGCGGAGCTGCCAGATGATCGCCGGCGTGGCGGGGGAGACGATGCCCCGGGACGACGGGTGGCGCTTCCTCATGCTCGGCTGGATGCTCGAACGGGCCGAGATGACCTGCCGGCTGCTCGACGTCCGCTACAGCCAGCTCGTCACGGCCGGCGCTACCGGCGGCTTCCACCACTGGCTGCAGACGCTCAAGTCGGCCTCGGGCTCCGAGGCGTTCCGCCGCCGGTACCGCGCGTCGATGGATCCGGCGGACGTCGTCGAGTTCCTCCTGCTGTCCCGAACCTTCCCGCGCTCCGTGCTCTTCTGCCTGGCGTCGGCGGAGAACGGCCTGGCGCGTCTCGAGGCCGGCCGCCCCACGCTCACCCGCCCCCAGCGCCTGCTCGGTCGCACGCGGTCGGATCTCGAGTTCCTCGACTCCCACGAGCTGCTCGAAGGTGACCTCCACGTGTTCCTCGACCAGATGCTCAACGGCGTGCGCCAAGTGGCCGAGTCCGTCGCCCTCCAGTACTTCCGCAACGCCCAGGAGCACGACATCCACGCGCTCGACCCCTACGGCCCGGTGCTGGAGCTCGGATGATGCCGGTCACCCGGTACGACGTCGTGTACCGCACGAGCATCCACTACGACGACATCGTGCGGGCCTCACAGAACGAGCTGCGCGCCTGTCCCGCGTCCGACGACCACCAGCAGGTCGTCGCGTACCGCACCACCACGCACCCGGCGTCGCGCGTGCTCACGTACCAGGACTACTTCGGCACCCGGGTCGACACCTTCGGGGTCCGGGAGCCGCACGTCTTGCTCGAGATCTCGGCCGAGGCCTCGGTGGAGACCTTCCCCCGCGCCCTGGTCACGGTGTCGCCGCGCGTCGCCGAGCTGCGATCGCCGTCCTTCCGCGACCGCTACGCCGAGTACCTCGGTCGCACCGGCCACACCGCATGGGACGACGACATGGCCGAGGCCGCCCGGCGGGTGGCTGCGATCAGCGGGGACGACGTCGTGGGCATCGTCCTCGCCCTCCACCGCTTCGCCCACACGTCTCTGCGCTACACCCCCGGCGCCACCTACATCGGCGTCGACGTCAACGAGGTGCTGGCCAAGGCCCAGGGCGTATGCCAGGACTACGCCCACCTCGCCGTCGCGCTCTGCCGGAGCATCGACATCCCGGCCCGCTACGTGTCCGGCTACTTCTTCGCCGCCTCGGAGTCCACCGGCGAGGAGGTCGACGGCGACGTCGTCTCCGTCCAGACGCACGCGTGGTTCGAGGCCGCCATCCCGGGATGGGGCTGGCTGGCCCTCGACCCCACCAACGCCCTCCAGGTCGGGCCCCGCCACATCACCATCGGGCACGGGCGCGACTACGACGACGTGCCCCCCATCCGCGGGGTCTACTCCGGCGGCGGCCGACCCAACACCCAGGCCGGCGTCGAGATCCGTCGCCAGACTGCCGTGGCGCAGCAGCTGCAGGCGCAGCAGTAGCCCCCACTCGCCGTCGCTCGCCTTCGGCGAGCTCGGCGAGGCTCAGCGGACGGCCTTCGGCCGCCTCACTGCTGCTCAGGACCGGCGGAGCCGGATCCTTCGCGGGCGAGGGGCTGCGCCCCTCCCGCACCCCCGCACCGTCCCCGCCCGGCCCCCATCGCTGCCTACCCTTCGGTAACCGGTCGGCCGTTCTGGGGGGCGGTCTCTGCCGGTAGGATCCGGCTTGGCAGCAGCTTCCCCCGGCTGCGGCTCCTTCTGGAGGTGGTTCCAACGGCCGAGCACTATGACGTCGTCGTGATCGGTGGCGGCCCGGGCGGCTACGCCACGGCGCTCTACGGAGCGTCCGCCGGCCTGAACGTCGCGATGATCGAGACGCACAAGCTCGGCGGCACCTGCCTCAACGTGGGCTGCATCCCGGCCAAGGAGCTGCTCGAGACCGCGGCCACCTACCTCCACGTGGCCGAGGCGAAGGAGTACGGCGTCGACGCCGGCGAGCCCACGCTCGACTGGTCCGTGTCGCTCGGCCGCAAGGACAAGATCGTCGGCGGGCTCGTGTCCGGGCTCGGCTCCATGCTCAAGAGCCGCAAGGTCACTGTGCTCGACGGGCACGGCCGGCTCCACGCCGAGCGCAAGGTCACGGTCTCCGGCGGCAGCTCCGGCGACGTCGAGCTGACGGCCGACGCCGTCGTGCTCGCGCCCGGATCCCTGCCCCGCACCCTCCCCGGGTTCGAGGTCGACGGTGCCGTCGTCATGACCTCCGACGAGGTCCTCTCCATGCGCGAGGTGCCGAAGCGCGCCGCCATCATCGGCGGCGGCGTCATCGGCTGCGAGTTCGCCTCCATGATGGGCGACCTCGGTACCGAGGTGACGATCCTCGAGGCCCTGCCGAAGATCCTCCCCGGGCTCGACAAGGACGTCACGAACGTCATCGAGAAGTCGTTCAAGAAGCGGGGCATCACCGTTCGCACCGGCGTGAAGGTCGACGGGCACGAGCCGGGCGACGGGGGCACGAGCGTCCGGGTCGACGGCGAGGGCCTCGACGTCGATGTCGTGGTGCTGTCCGTCGGCCGCCGCCCCAACACCGACGACCTCGGTCTCGACGGCACCGCCGTGCAGGTCAGCGACCGCGGGTTCATCGAGGTCGACGAGGGGTGCCGCACCGGCGAGCCCGGCGTGTGGGCCGTGGGCGACGCCATCGCCACGCCCGCCCTCGCGCACATCGCCTTCATCGAAGGCGTCATCGCGATCCAGGACATCCTCGGCGAGGACCCGGCCCCGATCGACTACGGCAAGGTGCCGTGGTGCGTCTACTGCCGGCCCGAGGCGGCGTTCACCGGGCTGTCCGAGGAGGCGGCCAAGGAGGCCGGCCTCGAGGTCGTCACCCAGAAGAGCCGCTTCAACCACAACGGCCGCGCCATGATCGTCAACCAGGCCGAGGGCATGGTGAAGGTCATCGCCGAGAAGACCCCCGACGGGCGCGCCGGCCGCATCGTCGGGGTGCACATGGTCGGGCCGTGGGTCACCGAGCAGCTGGGCCAGGGGTACCTCGCCGTGAACTGGGAGGCGACGGTCGACGACATGGCTTCCCTCATCCAGCCCCACCCCACGATGACGGAGGTGCTCGGCGAGGCCATGATCTCGCTCACCGGGCGTCCCCTCCACGGATGACCGCACGGCCGACAAGGAGCCCGGACCGCAATGGCTGACATCACGATGCCCCAGCTCGGTGAGACCGTCACCGAGGGCACGATCACGAAGTGGTTCAAGCAGGTGGGCGACACGATCGCCGAGGACGAGCCGCTGTTCGAGGTGTCCACCGACAAGGTCGACTCCGAGGTGCCCGCCCCCATGAGCGGCACCCTCACCGACATCAAGGTGGCGGAGGGGGAGACCGTCGACGTCGGTGTCGTCCTCGCCGTCATCGGCGACGCGGCCGAGGCACCCGCCGCCGCCCCCGCGGCCGACGCGGCCGATGCGCCGGCCGCCGAGGCCGAGCCGGCCGCAGAGGCTCCCGTCGAGCCGGCCTCCACGGCCGCGGCTCCGCCCCCACCCCCGCCGGCGGCCCCGGCCGAGCCCGCCGCACCGCCGGCCCCGGCCGCGCCGGCACCGGCGCCGTCCGGAGGTGGCCGGCTGCTCTCGCCGGTCGTGCGCCGACTCATCGCCGAGCATGGCCTCGACCCCGCTGCCATCGCGGGCACGGGGGTGGGCGGCCGGATCACCCGCAACGACGTGCTCGCCGCCGCGAAGGCGGGCAACGGCGCCGCGGCCGCCGCTCCCACCGCCTCGCCCGCTGCACCCGCCACTGCGCCCGCAGCAGCGCCGCCGGCCGCGGCGTCGGCCCGCGTGCCCGAGCCGATCGCACGGTCGGGCGAGCGCGACACGGTCATCCCGCACACCAACATCCGGAAGCGCACCGCGGAGCACATGGTCCGCTCGCTCGACACCTCCGCTCACGTGTACGTGTCCATCGAGGTGGACTACGAAGCCGTCGACCGAGTGCGGCGCGCTCAGCGCGAGAGCTGGAAGGCCGAGGAGGGCTTCAGCCTCACCTACCTGCCCTTCGTCTCCCGGGCCGTGGCCGATGCCATCCACGACTTCCCCGAGGTGAACGCCACGTTCGCCGACGACAGCCTGGTCGTGCACAACTACGTCAACCTCGGCATCGCGGTCGACCTCGACTTCAAGGGCCTGATGGTGCCGGTGGTCCACGACGCCGAGACGAAGCGGCTGCGGGCCATCGCTCGAGAGGTCAGCGACCTGGCCGCCCGGGCACGGTCGAAGAAGCTCGCCCCCGACGACATCTCCGGGGGCACGTTCACCATCACCAACCCGGGACCGTTCGGCACCCTGCTGACGATGCCGGTCATCAACCAGCCGCAGGTGGCGATCCTGTCGACCGACGGCGTGAAGCGCCGTCCGGTCGTCGTCACGCTCCCGGATGGCAGCGAGAGCATCGCCATCCACTCTGTCGGGTACCTCGCCCTCGGCTTCGACCACCGTGCGTTCGACGGCGCCTACGCCTCGGCCTTCCTCCATCGGGTGAAGGAGCTCCTCGAGACCCGTGACTGGTCCGCCGAGCTGTAGCGCCGGCGCGCCGGCCGAACGTGCCCCGGCGCGGCCGCTGCACGTCCGCTGGCTGGGCCTGGTCCCGTATCGGGACGCCCACGCGCTGCAGACCGGCCTGCACACCCACGGGGCCGACGATCACCTGCTGCTCCTCGAGCACCCGCACGTCTACACCCTCGGGATCCGAGGGGATCTCGGGAACCTGCTGCGCCCGCCCGCCGAGGTGGGCGCCGACCTCGTCCGCACGGACCGCGGCGGTGACGTCACCTACCACGGGCCCGGGCAGCTGGTCGGCTACCCGATCCTCACGGTGCCCGGGAGGCGGGGTGGGGGGCTGGCCGACACCGGGGCCTACGTGTGCTCGGTCGAGCAGCTCGTCATCGACTCGCTGGCGGACCTCGGCCTGACCGACACCGGGCGCCTCCCCGGGTTCCCGGGCGTCTGGGTCGCGCCGGCGTCGGACCACCCGCGCAAGATCTGCGCGGTCGGGGTGAAGCTCACCCGCGGTCGGTCGATGCACGGGTTCGCCCTCAACGTCCACCCGGACATGGCGATGTTCGGGCACATCGTGCCCTGCGGCCTGACGGGCAAGGCTGTGACGTCGCTGGCCGCGGAGGGCACCGAGGCGACCATGCGCGAGGTCGTCGACGTCGTCGCCGCCCGGGCCATCGAGCGCTGGGGCGCATCCGGCGCCGATCGGGCCGACGTCGTGTGGCGCCACCGCCCGTCCGACCTGTCGGCGTTCAGCCGCGGCGAGGGGCCGGGGGCGCCGGTCCGCGTGGGCGCCACCACCGAGCGCCGGTCGGCGCGCCTCGCCGAAGCGGGCGTGACGGAGGGCCTCGAGATCTCCAGCCGGAAGCCGACGTGGATGCGGGCACAGCTCAAGCTCACCCCGGCGGTCACCGACGTGCGCCGGACGATGCGCGACCTCGACCTGGTGACGGTGTGCGAAGAGGCCGGCTGCCCGAACCTGTCGGAGTGCTGGGCCGACGGCACCGCCACGTTCATGATCAATGGCGAGCGGTGCACCCGCGCCTGCGGCTTCTGCCTGGTCGACACGCAGCGGCCGGTGCCTACGGACCCGACCGAGCCCGCACGGGTGGCGGAGGCGGTCGAGCGCATGGGCCTCCGCTTCGCCGTGGTCACCGCTGTCGCCCGCGACGACCTGGCCGACGGCGGGGCCGCCGAGTTCGCCGCCGTGATCCGAGGCGTCCGCCAGCGCACCCCGCACGTGTCGGTCGAGGTGCTGATCCCGGACTGCAAGGGCGACCCGGATGCGCTGCGCACGATCTTCGACGCACGTCCGGACGTCCTGAACCACAACCTCGAGACCGTGGCCCGGCTCCAGCGGGCCGTCCGGCCGTCCGCCGGCTACGCCCGCTCGCTGGCGGTGCTGGCCCGGGGCAAGGCTGCGGGCCTGACGACGAAGTCGTCGCTCGTCGTCGGCATGGGGGAGACCACCGAGGAGGTGGTGGAGGCGCTGGCCGACCTCCGGGGCGTCGGCGCCGACATCGTCACCATCGGCCAGTACCTGCGACCCACGACCAACCACCTCCCGGTGGCGCGCTGGTGGACGCCCGAGGAGCTCACGGAGCTCAAGCGGCTCGGTGAGGCGATGGGGATCGGTCACGTGGAGGCCGGGCCGCTGGTGCGCGCGAGCTACCACGCCCGCCAGGCTGCCGACTCGGTGGCCGCCCCGACCCGCGGGGAGGTGCCCACATGGGCCTGATGCTCGAGCGGCTCGACGCCAAGCTCACTCGGTGGATCGCCCGTCAGCCGATGTTCTTCGTGGCGACGGCGCCGTCCGACGGCGGCCGGGTGAACCTGTCGCCGAAAGGTCACGACACCCTGCGGGTGCTCGACGAGTCGACCGTGGCCTACCTCGACCTCACCGGCAGCGGCGTGGAGACGATCGCCCACATCCGGGAGAACGGTCGGATCACCGTGATGCTGTGCGCGTTCTGGGGGCCGCCCCTCATCGTGCGGCTCTCCGGCACGGGCGAGGTGGCCGTGGTGGGCGAGCCGGCCTTCGAGGAGCAGCGGGTGCTCTTCCCGGATCTGCCCGGGTCCCGGGCCGTGGTCACGGTCCACCTGGACCGGGTGCAGACGTCGTGCGGCTACGCCGTGCCGCGCATGGAGCTCGTCGACGAGCGGGACACGCTGCTGACCTGGGCCGAGCGCAAGGGCGACGACGGGCTCGAGCGGTACCGGGCCAAGAAGAATGCCGAGAGCGTCGACGGGGTGCCCGGCCTCCTCGGCTGACCGACGCCCGTGCCAGACTTCGGCGATGTTCGCCGAGCGCATCGACCGGGTCCGGGCCCGCATGGACGACCTCGGCGTGGACGTGCTGCTGCTGTCCGTCGGCCCCGACCTGCCGTACCTGACGGGCTACGAGGCCATGCCGCTGGAGCGGCTGACGATGCTCGTGCTGCCCCGTGAGGCGGACGCCACGCTGGTGGTGCCGCGCCTCGAAGCGCCACGCGTCGTGGAGCGCCCGGAAATCTTCGGCGTGCGCTCCTGGGACGAGACGGACGACCCGATCGCCGTGGTCGCCGGCCTCACCGGCGCGGTGGACCGCGTCGCCGTCGGCGACCGCACCTGGGCCCGCTTCGTCGTCGACCTCCAGCACGCCCTGCCCGGGGCCAGCTGGAGCCGAGCGAGCGAGATCCTCGGACCCCTGCGGGCCAGGAAGGACGCCGCCGAGATCGCCGCCCTGCGCCGAGCGGGCGAGGCCGCCGACCGGGTGGCGGGCGCTCTGCAAAGTGGTCAGATCCCGCTCGCCGGCCGCACGGAGGCCGAGGTCTCGGCCGACCTCGGGTCTCGCCTCCTCGCCGAAGGGCACCAGCGCGTGAACTTCGCCATCGTGGCGGCGGGGGCCAACGCAGCCAGCCCCCATCACGAGCCCGGCTCGCAGGTGATCGCCGAGGGCGAGGGCGTGCTGTGCGACTTCGGCGGCACGATGCTCGGGCCCGACGGTGTGGGGTACTGCTCCGACATCACTCGCTGCGTGCACCTCGGCGAGCCCACCGAGGAGCTGGCCGAGGCCTACGCCGTCCTGCTCGACGCCCAGCAGGCAGCGGTGGCCGCCGCCGTGGTGGGCACCACCTGCGAAGAGGTCGACGCCACGGCCCGCCGTGCCATCGCGTCGGCGGGCTGGGGCCACCACTTCATCCACCGCACCGGCCACGGCATCGGGATCGAGGAGCACGAGGACCCCTACATCGTCACCGGCAACCAGGCCGCGCTGGAGCCCGGCCATGCCTTCTCGATCGAGCCGGGCATCTACGTCCCGGGTCGCTTCGGGCTCCGCCTCGAGGACATCGTCGTGGCTGCGGACGGGGGCCCCGACCCGCTCAACCACGCCGACCACGACCTCGCGCTGCTCTAGCCTCCTGCATCCGCCCTCGCCCTCGTGATCCGCCTCGACGCTGCCACCGTCCTCCTGCAGTGGGCGACCGGCGGTCTTCTCTTCCTCTGGGTCACCACCCGCGGCCGGATGGTGGGCCTTGGCTACGGGTGGCTGCTGCGGGGCACATTCGGCCTGCTCGCCGTCGGCGCGGCCTCCGTGGGGATCCGCTACGGCGATGCCGTGCCGGTGCGGGACGTCGCGTCGATCGGAGTGGCCCTCGCCACCGGCGGTGCCCTCGCCGTGTCCGTCGTCCGTCGCAAGGCGGGGGTGGCCGGCGAGCGGGACCGGGTGGAGCGGGCCAATGCGCGGATCACTGCGATGACCGGCATCGAGCGCGAGCGCCAGGCCGGCGATGCCTCGCTGCCCGAGTTCTCCCCTTCGCTCGACCTGCTGGCGCCGGCCGTCGGGTTCGTGGGCCTGGTGGCGGCCGGCCTCGATGCGGGCGACCCGGCTGCCCTGTCGACGGCGCGGGTGCTGGTCGGGGCGCTGTTCCTGGGGGCGGTGACCGACGCCATGCTCCTCGGCCACTGGTACCTCGTGCAGCCCGGGCTGGCTCGCGGCCCGCTGCTGGAGCTGGTCCGCTGGCTCGGCGTCATCTGGCCCTTCGAGGTGGTGGCGATGCTGTGGCCGACGGGGATGCTGTCCGTCATCAGCGGCACCGTCGACGACGGCTACAACGGGATCCTCGGCTGGTTCTGGGTCGCCTGCGCCGTGGCCACGATCATCCTGGTGGGCGTGACGCGGGCGGCCCTCAAGGAGCGGCAGTACGCGGCGGTGATGGCAGCCACCGGGCTGCTCTACCTGGCCATCCTGACGGCCTTCGGCCAGGACCTCGTGGCGCGCGCCGTCCTGGCCTGAGTGCCTACGACGCGTTCTGGGGATCCCGCCTAAGCCCTCGTCGAAGGACCCAGGCGGCTCGGTGTCGGCCTGATGAGCGTGCCGGACCAAGCCCACCGGAGCGCACCTCGCGATCCTCCATCCATGGGCTGAGGCGGCGGTCCGTCATGGTCCAGGCGGACGAGATCGCTCACTGACACCTACGATGCGGGCGCGATGCACTCACTACCGGTGTTCCGCGACGGCCTCCAGTCGCTGTCGACACGAGGCGGCCGAAGCCCGGGGCGGTGCCGACGAAGCTGTTCGTGAAAGAGATGCTGGACGAGGGCATGGACTGTCGCCGTGATGAAGCTCCGCTTACTTTGCTTCGGGTGAACGGGCCCATGCGGAGCTGAAGGTGTCGGCCGAACCGTTCCCTCCGGGATTCTTCGACCGGCTCGACACGGGCCCGGATCCGATCTTCTACGCGCCACCCCGTCTCGTGCTCCACCTCGACGACCACGCTGTCGCCGCCGTGGGCGATCTCTACGAGGAGCTCGAGATCGAGGGCGACGTGTTGGACCTGATGGGCTCGTGGGTCTCGCACTTCCGTCGCGCACCCCGACACCTGACCGTTCTCGGCTTGAACGCCCAGGAGCTCGACGCGAACGGCCAAGCGACGGACTCCGTCGTACACGACCTCAACCTCGACCCCCGAGTGCCTCTCCCCACCGGATCCCAGGACGCCGTGGTGTGCTGCGTGTCGGTCGACTACCTGGTCCACCCAGTCGAGGTGTTCACCGACGTGGCCCGGGTGCTGCGTCCCGGCGGCCTGTTCGTGTGCACGTTCTCCAATCGATGTTTTCCCACGAAGGCGATCCGCGGCTGGCTGCACGCCACTGAGGACGGGCGTTGCCGCCTCGTCACCGAGTACTTCGCTCGCGCCGGCTGCTGGGACGAGCCGGTCGTCGACCGGCGCACACCGACGGGCCACCCCGGTGACCCCCTCTACGCCGCATGGGCACGCAGGTCCCCGGGCTGAGCCCCCTCACGGCAGCTGCGCCGTCCGGGCACCGATGTCGACCCGATGTGGTCAATGCGAAGCGCCTCACCTGCGACACTCGCCCGCAGCGACGCCGCGATCTCCCGAAAACGGTCTGGTCAGGCGGGTTCGTACTCGGAGGTGGTCAGCGGACCCCTCGCCATCGGAGCAGCATGCCAGGGCCACGAGGGACTATCACCCAAAGGGGCTCTACGCGACCGCGAGCTCACCCGCGGGGCCGACGACCGTCGCCTCATCTGAGCCGAGCGGCCCCGGAGCGCCGGATCCCGCGTTGCCGGGTTGTCGAAAACCGCGGCGCAGGGAATGCTTCTGCCATGCCCCGAGCCATCTGGAGCGGATCGATCAGCTTCGGCCTGGTCAACATCCCGATCAAGCTGTACGCCGCCGTCTCCCGCAAGACCGTGCACTTCAACCAGCTCGACTCCCGCACCGGAGCTCGGGTGAAGCACAAGAAGGTGTCGGCGCTCGACGGCGAAGAGGTGCCGAGCGAGGCCATCGTGAAGGGCTACGAGCTCGCGTCCGGCGACTACGTCACGATCGGCGACGACGAGCTGTCGGGGCTCGATCCCGACGCGAGCCGCACCATCGACATCGAGGAGTTCGTCGACCTCGTCGACATCGACCCGCTCTTCTACGACTCCGCCTACTTCGTCGCCCCGGACAAGGCGACGTTGAAGCCCTACGCGCTGCTCACCAAGGCGATGGAGGAGTCGGGGAAGGTCGGCGTCGCCCGCTTCGTCATGCGCTCCAAGCAGTACCTGTGCGCGGTCCGACCGAAGGACGGGGCCCTGGTGCTCTCCACGATGGTCTACGCCGACGAGGTGCACGACCCCGCCGAGATCCCGGAGATCGCCGACGTGGACGGCGTCGAGGTCACCAAGAAGGAGCTCGACATGGCGCGGCAGCTCATCAGCTCCCTGTCCGCCGAGTTCGAGGCCGACCGGTTCGAGGACACCTACCGCAACCAGGTGCTGGAGCTCATCGAGCGCAAGGCGTCCGGTCAGGCCGAGGTGGTCGCGCCGCCCGCCGCCATGGAGGAGACGAAGGTCGTCGACCTGATGGCGGCCCTCGAGGCGAGCGTGAAGTCCGCCAAGGAAGCCCGCCAGCGCCACCCGGCGGCCGCCTCCGCCGACGACGAGGCGGAGAAGGCGGCGGCTCCCGTGAACAAGCGCGCCCGCAAGAGCGCGTAGCGGCCGATGCCGCCCCCTCGGACCGAGAGCAACGTCGAGATCGACGGGCGCCGGCTCAGGGTCTCCAACCTCCAGAAGGTGCTCTACCCCGACGCCGGGTTCACCAAGGCGGAGGTCATCGATTACTACGTCCGGATCGCACCCGTGATGCTGCCGCACATCGGCGATCGCGGGCTCACGCTGCGGCGCTACCCCAACGGCGTCGACGGCCCGTCGTTCTTCGAGAAGCGGTGCCCCTCGCACCGGCCGGAGTGGATCGGCACGTTCCTCGGCCCGGGCGACCGCAACGGCACGATCGGGTACTGCGCCCTGGACTCCACGGCATCCCTGGCCTGGGCGGGAAACATGGCGGCCCTCGAGCTCCACGCGCCGATGGCGCGCGGTGCGGACATCGAGGCGCCCACCATGTGCGTGTTCGATCTCGATCCGGGCGCACCGGCCGGCATCACCGAGTGCGCCGAGGTGGCGCTCGACATCCGGGCGCTGCTCGAGGACCTGGCGGGGCTCGAGAGCGTGGTCAAGACGTCGGGGTCGAAGGGCCTGCAGCTGTACGTCCCCCTGAACACACCGCACACGCACGACGAGTGCTCGTCGTTCGCGCAGGCGGTGGCGCAGGTGCTGGAGAAGCATCACGGTGAGCGGGTGACCTCGGTGATGAACAAGAGCGCACGCCCGGGAAAGATTCTCATCGACTGGAGCCAGAACAGCCGGCACAAGACCACCGTGGCCGTCTACTCGCTGCGCGCCCGATCGCACCCGACCGTCTCCACCCCTGTCAGCTGGGACGAGGTGGACGCCGCCGCCTCGGGAGCGCCGTTGTCGTTCGAGGCACCGGCGGTGCTGGCGCGTGTGCAGGCCCACGGCGACCTGTTCGCGCCCGCTGCGGCCCTCCGCCAGGAGCTCCCGGCGCAGTCCCGGTGAGGATGGGCTCGCGGGAAACCCCAAGAAATCCGGGCCAGATCCGCGCGCGGACGCGCCGGAGCGGGCAGACTCGCTCGTCCGTACACAACGTCCAACGGAGGAGCTACGCATGAACCGTCGCGACCTGGTCAAGGCCATCGCTGCGCACACCGACACCGACACGAAGACCGTCGATGCGGTGCTCAAGGGCTTCACCGATGTCACCACCGCCGTCGTGTCGAAGGGCGAGCCCGTCGCCATCACCGGCTTCGCCAAGTTCTCGAAGGTCGAGCGGGCGGCGCGCATGGGCCGCAACCCGGCCACTGGCGAGGCCATCAAGATCAAGGCGTCCAAGAAGGCGCGCATCACGCCCCTGAAGGGCTTCAAGGACGCGGTCATGACGCCGAGCCAGGCTCCCAAGTTGGCGAAGGGCGTCTGGCCCCCCGCCTGACGAGCACGCGGTGCCGAGCCCCGGGTCACGTGGCCCGGGGCTCCGTCGCGTCCGAACCGATGCCGAGCGGCGAGCGTGCCTGAGTCGCTGACCGCCATCGGGTGGGGCGACCGTTGGTCGGCGCTCCTCGCAGAGCACGGGCCCGCCGCCCGCCCCGGGCGCGTGCTGCGCCACGACGGCGTCGCCGTCACCGTTGCCACGGCCGAGGGCGAGCGCGTGATCCCGCTCCGCCGCGGGGTGGAGGCGGTGACGGTCGGCGACTGGCTGGCCCTTGACGGGGATCAGCTGCTCGGGCTGCTCGACCGCTCCTCCACGTTCCGGCGCCGGGCGGCCGGCGGCGAGGGAGCGCAGCTCCTCGCGGCCAACGTCGACCTCGTCCTCCTCGTGTGCGGCCTGGATCGTCCGGTTCGCTCCGGCCGGGTGCAGCGCGGCGAGGCCCTGGCCTGGGACGCCGGCGCCACCCCGGTGCTCGTGCTCACCAAGGCCGACCTCGCGCCGTCGCTCGACGAGGTGCTGGCCGACATCGAGCGGGACCACCCGGGCCTCGAGCTGCACGTCACCTCGGTGACGACCGGACAGGGCCTCGACGAGCTCCGCAAGCGGCTGACGGGGCCCACCTCGGTGCTCCTCGGGGAGTCCGGGGCCGGCAAGTCGAGCCTGGTGAACGCCGTCCTCGGAGCGGAGGCGGCGGCCACCGGCCAGGTCCGGCAGGGCGATGCCAAGGGACGGCACACGACGACCAACCGGCAGCTGCACCTCCTCCCGGCCGGCGGCGTCGTGATCGACTCGCCCGGCATCCGCGAGGTGGGGCTGGCCGGCGACGAGGAAGCGGTGGACGCCACGTTCACCGACATCGACGAGCTGGCGTCGGGGTGTCGGTTCAACGACTGCGCGCACGACGGCGAGCCCGGATGCGCCGTCGCCGGCGCGGTGGGGGACGGCACGCTCGCTCCGGCCCGTCTCGAGGCCTTCCGGGTGCTGCGGCGGGAGGCGCTTGCCGCCGCCCGGCGAGCCGACGAGCAGGAGCGGCGCGCCCACGAGCGGAAGGGTTCGAGGGCGCTCCGATCGCACGACAAGCAGCGGCCGGGCGGTCCCCGGACCGGCTGAGGAGCACGAGGCAAAACGAGGGCGACCCCGGGCGCCGGACCAGCCGAAGCCGGTCGGCGGCCCGGGGCCACCAGTCGGTCGAGATCCACCTAGCGATCGTCCCCAGGGGTTAGCCTCGTTCTGATCACTCACATCGCCCGTCGGAGCAAGCTCCGGCGGGCGATGCCCGTTTTCGCGTCCGTCGCACCGAAGTGCTCCGGTCACGACCCGCTGGTCGTCGGGGTTGCCCCCGGTCCCTGGCGGGAGCCGCTCCGAGCGTGTGGCTTGCGCCTGGCACTCGTCGCGGTCGGCAGATCTGTCCCTCCACAACGGCGGTGGTGGTGCTTCCCCAAGTGGTTCTCCGTCGGCCGAAGCCTCCGGTCGCCTCCCGGTTCCGTACCGCTCCGTTTCGCTGCGGTAAGGCGAGGATGAACCTGCGCTCGGCGACCGTCAAGCGGTGTTTTCGTCGTCCCCAGGGTTATCCCCGAACCTTTTCGGTTGTCCCCAGAGCCGCTGCGCTTGTCCACCGGATGGTCACAAGAAACGCACAACCCGGCTGCCTCAACGGCGGGTGGCGAGCCATGTCTGGTGGGCCCGACCGACCTCGGTCTGCGGGGGCGTCCTCTCGAGGGGCTCGTCGTGAATCGACCGCCAGGGGCCCCTCGAAGACGCCCCCATCGGACGGCCGAGCTCTTGGCGAGCACGTCGCGCACGGTTGCGATGGGCATGGGCAGGGCATCGGCCTGCAGCGTCCCCACGATCTGCTGGTACGCAGCCCGGTACTGCTCGGGGATGGCGGCGGCGTCGAGGAAGGAGATGAGCTGGCCGAGCTTCATGGCCACGCCCCTCATCTCGCCCAGCACCGGCATCATCTATAAGGGTATGCTTATATTCGTGCAGGCGGGTAGAGCCACGACAGCGACGAGGACATCGAGTGGACATCCACATCACCCGGCACATCGGTGCCGTCACCCGCCAGGTCGAGGACGGCGAGCGGGAAGGCCGCCCGACCCGGAAGGTGCGCGCCGATCGCACGTACGACACCACGGTCGAGGACCTGTGGAGCGCCCTCACGGACCCGGCGCGCATCCCGCGCTGGTTCCTGCCGATCGGCGGCGACCTCCGCCTCGGCGGTCGCTACCAGCTCGAGGGCAACGCCGGCGGCGAGATCACGGCCTGCGAACCGCCGGACCACCTGGCGCTCACCTGGGAGTTCGGCGAGCAGCTGTCGTGGGTCGAGGTGCGCCTGTCGCCCCACGCCGACGACCCGGACGGCCGCACCCGACTGCAGCTCGAGCACACCGCCCCGGTCGACGAGCACTGGGACGAGTTCGGTCCGGGCGCCGTCGGCATCGGCTGGGAGCTCAGCCTCCTCGGCCTTGCGCTGCACCTCGAGTCGGGGGCGGGGGTCGAACCGGCCCTCGTCGCCGCCTGGGTCGGTACCGAGGAGGCGAAGGAGTTCATGCGCCGGAGCAGCGACGGGTGGCGACGGGCGGACGTGGACGCCGGCACCCCGGAGCCGCAGGCGCGTGCCGCCGCCGAGCGGACGACGCAGGCCTACACGGCAGGCGAAGATCCCTGATGCACGCCTTCGACGTCCTCGGCGATCCCGTGCGCCGTCGCATCCTGGAGCTCCTGGCCGACGACGAGCGCACGTCAGGGGCCATCGTGGACGTCATCCGGACGGAGTTCGGGCTGTCGCAGCCCGGCGTCTCGCAGCACCTCCGGGTGCTGCGGGAGAGCGGGTTCGCCACGGTGCGCAGCGAGGGCACCCGCCGGGTGTACGCGGTGGACGCGGGCCCCCTCCGGGAGGTCGACGCGTGGATCGAGCCGTTCCGTGCGTTCTGGGACCAGCGGCTGGACGCCCTGGCCACCGAGGTCGCCCGGGGCAAGCGCCAGCGTCGCTGACGGCGCCGAGGCCCGGTGGCGCCGGCTACCTCGCGACGAAGTACTTGGCTTGCGGGTGGTGGCAGATGAGGGCGCTCGTGGTCTGCTCGGGCTGGTACTGGAAGCCGGTCTCCTCCGAGCACTCGAGGCCGATGCGGCCGCCGTCGAGCAGGTCGAGGACGATGAGGTTGTCCTCGAGGTCGGGGCAGGCTGGGTAGCCGGCCGAGTAGCGGCCGCCCCGGTACTTCTGCCGGAAGAGGCCTGTGAGGCTGGGGCCGTCCTCGTCGGCGAACCCCCACTCCTCGCGGATGCGGCGGTGCCACAGCTCGGCCAGCGCCTCCGCCATCTCGACGCCCAGGCCGTGCAGCAGCAGGTACTCCTGGTACCGGTCGTCGGCGAACAGCTTGCCCGCTGCCTCGGAGATGGCGGCGCCCTGCGTGACGATGTGGAACGCCGCGTAGTCGACCTCGTCGCCCGCAGCCGGGCGGAAGAAGTCGGCGATGCACAGGAACGGTGCCTTGCGCTGCCGCGGGTAGTGGAACCGGGCCCGCTCCTCGGTGCGCGACTCGTCGGCCCAGATGACGAGGTCGTCGCCGTCGCCGTTGGCCGGGAAGTACCCGTAGACGAGCTGGGGGAGCAGCACGCCGGCCGCCTTGGCCTTGGCCAGCTGCTCGCGCAGGATGGGCCGGATGCGGTCCTTGAACTCGTCGTCGTTCTCGCCCTGCTCCGGGCGGAACTGCCACTGGTTCCGGAACAGCGCCGTCTCGTTGATGTAGGCGGCGATGTCGTCCACGGCGATGCCCTTCACCACGCGGGTGCCGAGGAAGGGCGGCGTGAAGACCGGGTTGTCGGTGGCGACGTCGGGCGACCGCGCGGGCAGCTCGACCGCCGGCTCGTCCTCAGACCCTGGCTTGGCGAAGCGGCCGCGCAGCTCGAGCGTGGAGTCGATGGGCACGCGGCCCCAGTCGCTGTCGTCCTCGGTCTCGCCGCGCTTCACGGCGCCGATGCGGTCCATGACGTGGAGGCCCTCGAAGGCGTCCTTGCCGTAGAACAGCCGCCCCTCGTACACCTCGCGCAGGTCTCGCTCGACGTACACCCGCGTGAGGGCGGCGCCGCCGAGCAGCACGGGGATCTCGGCCAGGCCGCGCGTGTTCAGCTCCTCGAGGTTCTCCCGCATGATGAGCGTGCTCTTCACGAGCAGGCCGCTCATGCCGATCGCGTCGGCCTTCACCTCGACGGCCTTGTCGACCATCTCGGACACGTTGACCTTGATGCCGAGGTTGTGCACCTCGTAGCCGTTGTTCGTGAGGATGATGTCGACGAGGTTCTTGCCGATGTCGTGGACGTCGCCCTTCACCGTCGCGAGCACGATCCGTCCCTTGGTCGACTCGCCCTCGACCTTGTCCATGAGCGGCTCGAGGTGGGCGACGGCCATCTTCATGGTCTCGGCGGACTGCAGCACGAACGGCAGCTGCATCTCGCCCTTGCCGAAGAGGTCGCCCACGACCTTCATCCCCTCGAGGAGGACGTCGTTGATGATGGCGAGCGGCTTGTAGCCGGCTTCCAGCGCGAGCTGCAGGTCGTCGACGAGGCCGTCGCGGTCGCCCTCGATGATGCGGGTGGACAGCCGCTGCTCGATCGGCCAGTCCGAGCGATCCTCCGTCTCGACTGTCGACGCCGTGACACCCTCGAACATGCCGAGCAGGACCTGCAGCGGGTCGTAGTCGTCGGGGTCGCCGTTCTCGACGGAGCGCCGGCGGTCGTAGATGAGGTCGAGGCAGACCTGCTTCTGGTCGTCCGGGATCCGGGCCAGCGGCGTGATGCGGGCGGCGTGCACGATGGCGGAGTCGAGACCGGCTTTGTGGCACTCGGCCAGGTACACGGAGTTGAGGACGTGCCGGGCCGCGGGGTTGAGGCCGAAGGAGATGTTGGACAGGCCCAGGGTGGTGTGGACTCCGGGGAGGTGCTCCTTGATGAGCTTGATGCCCTCGATCGTGGACGCGCCGTCGCGGCGGCTCTCCTCCATGCCCGTCCCGAGCGTGAGGGCCAGCGGGTCGAAGAACAGGTCGCCGGGCTCGAGGCCGTAGCGGTCGACAGCGATGTCGTGGATGGCCTTGGCCGCCCGCAGCTTCCACTCCGGGGTGCGGGCCTGGCCCTCCTCGTCGATGCAGGTGCACACCACGGCGGCGCCGTATTCGCGGGCCAGGCTGAGGAAGCGGTCAAGGCGGGTGCCCGGGGCGTCGCCGTCCTCCAGGTTCACCGAATTGAGGATGGCCCGGCCGCCGATCCACTGGAGGGCCGCCTCGATCACCGGCGGCTCCGTCGAGTCGATCATCAGCGGGACCGTGGCCTGGGTGGCGAAGCGGCTGGCGATCTCGTCCATGTCGGCCGCGCCGTCGCGCCCGACGTAGTCCACGCAGACGTCGAGGACGTGGGCGCCCTCCCGCTCCTGCTCGCGCGCCATGGCGACGCACATGTCCCAGTCGCCCGCGATCATCGCCTCACGGAACTTCTTGGAGCCGTTGGCGTTCGTGCGCTCGCCGATCGACAGGTAGGTGAGCTGCTGCTCGAAGGGCGTGAAGCTGTAGATCGACGTGGCACCGGCCTCGTGCTCCGGGGCGCGGCGAGCCGGCTCGAGGCCTCGCACGGCGTCGGCCACGGCCTTGATGTGGTCGACCGTGGTGCCGCAGCAGCCGCCCACGACCTGGACCCCGAACTCCGTCACGAACCGGGCCTGGTACTCGGCCAGCTGCTCCGGCGTGAGGTCGTAGTGCATCTTGCCGTCGACGACGGACGGCATCCCCGCGTTGGGCAGGCAGGCGACGGGCATGCGCGCGTGCTGGTGCAGGTAGCGCAGGTGCTCGCTCATCTCGGCCGGCCCGGTGGCGCAGTTGATGCCGACGACGTCGGGCCGCATGGCGTCGAGCGCCGACAGGGCGGCCCCGATCTCGGTGCCGGGGAGCATCGTGCCGGTGACCTCCATGGTCACCTGGACCTGGATCGGCACCTCGCGGCCGATCGAGGCCATCGCCCGCCGGCACCCGATCATGGCGGCTTTGGCGCCGAGGAGGTCGAACTGGGTCTCGACGAGGAAGACGTCGACGCCCCCCTCGAGGAGGCCGTGGGCCTGCACCTCGTAGGCGTCACGCAGGGCGGCGAAGCGGATCTGGCCGAGGGAGGCGAACTTCGTGCCGGGCCCGATGGAGCCGGCGACGAGGCCACCGTGGCCGTCGGCCACCTCGCGCGCGATGCGCGCAGCGGCGACGTTGAGCTCGTGGGAGCGGTCGGCGATGTCGTACTCCGCCAGCGGCACGGCGAAGGAGCCGAAGCTGGCCGTCTCCACGATGTCGACGCCGACGTTGAAGAAGGCGTCGTGCATCCCGGCGATGACGTCCGGCCGGGTGACCACGAGGATCTCGTTGCAGCCCTCCATGGCCTCGCCGCCGAAGTCGTCGGGGGTGAGCCCGAGGGTCTGGACGTAGGTGCCGAAGGCGCCGTCGTAGACGACGATCCGCTCGGCGATGAGATCGAGGTACCGGCTGCCGCTCATGGTCTGGCAAGGCTACCGGGGCGGCCCTCGGCCGCCGGAGCCAGATGGGCCGTCGCGGCAGGGGGCCTGCACTCCGCCTCAACCACCGCGAACCGGTGGACACATTTCCCTGCAGTCCTGGATGAAGAGGTCCACCAGTTCGAGGTGGTGGGCATCTCGACGGGCGGGGCGGGCAGGCGGGATCGGTAGGGTGCGGCGGTGACGAGGCTGTGGACCGGCAAGGGCGACGACGGCACGAGCGGCCTGTACTACGGCGGCCGGGAGCCGAAGTCGTCGGCCCGCTTCGAGGCGATCGGCACCGTCGACGAGGCGCAGGCGGCCATCGGCCTGGCCCGGGCCGAGGTGAGGGGGCGGCCGGAGCTCGACGAGTTGCTCGTCGCCGTGGCCCGCGACCTGTGGGTCCTGATGGCGGAGCTGGCCACCGACGACGGCAACCGCGAGAAGCTGGCCGGCGGGTCGACGCTGGTCACACCGGAGATGGTCGCCGCGCTGGAGGCCCGCATCGAGGGAGTGGCCGGGCGCTTCGAGCTGCCGGCGGAGTTCGTCGTGCCCGGGCAGGATCGGGGCTCGGCGGCGCTCGACGTCGCCCGCACCGTCGTGCGCCGCGCCGAGCGGAGCGCCGTCGCCGTCGCCGTCGACGGCTCGTCGGTCATCCCGTACCTGAACCGCCTCTCCTCGCTGCTGTGGACCCTCGCCCGCTGGGTCGAGGGAGAGCCCCTCACGTCCCGCTCCTGATCGCCCCACCCGGAGGATCCGTGCCCCTCACCATCGAGCTCACCCGGACCGTGCCCGACGACGTGGAGGCAGTCGCGGTCGGCGTCGCCGCCGGCGCCCTGCCCGAGGGCCCGGACGCGATCATGCTGGCCGCGCAGGGCTTCGACGGGAAGCGGGGCGACGTGAAGGTGGTGGCCGGGGTCGACGGCCGCCCCCGCTACGTGGTCGGCCTCGGGCCCGCTGCCGAGGTCGACGCGGCCGCCCTTCGGCACTCGGCAGGCTCGCTGGCGCGGGCTGCCAAGCGCCACGCCTCGCTCGCCGTCGAGCTGCCGG
>JAUXRW010000021.1 GCA_030681555.1 Acidimicrobiales bacterium | reverse complement strand
GCGGACACCTTGATGCGGTCGGTCTCCTCCGCCGCCCGCACGATCGCCTGGCGCAGCGATGACGCGTGGCAGCGGATCGACGCGTCGCTGAGCGGGCCCGCCGGGTGGCGCGCCCGGCGCGACAAGCCGATCGGCCCAGGGCTGGTCCTCCGCGACGGCGAGGTGCACGTCACGGTCGACGCCGACCCCGGCGGGGACCCCACGCTGGTGCTGCGGGCGGCGGCCGCAGCGGCCGCCGGCGGCGTGCGCATCCACCGGGGCTCGCTCGATCGCCTGGTCGACGCCGCCGCGCCCGTGCCGGAGCCGTGGCCGGAACACGTACGGGCGGCGCTGGTCGACCTGCTCCTCGCGGGGCACCGGGCCATCCCCGTGATCGAGGCGCTCGATCAGCTCGGGCTCTGGGCGCCGTTCCTCCCTGAGTGGCCCGCCGTGCGCAGCAAGCCGCAGCGCAACGCCTACCACCGGTTCACAGTCGACCGGCACCTCATCGAGACGGCGGCCAACGCATCTACGCTCGTGGCCCGTACCGACCGTCCCGACCTCCTCGTGCTCGGGGCGCTGCTCCACGACGTCGGCAAGGGCTACCCCGGCGACCACACCGTCGTCGGCATCGACCTCGTGGCGGGCATCGGGGAGCGCATCGGCCTCCCGGCGGCCGACGTCGCCACCCTCCAGGCGATGGTGCGTCACCACCTGCTGCTCCCGGACGTCGCCACCCGCCGCGACCTCGACGATCCGGCCACCATCGACCTCGTCGTCGACGCCGTCGGCGACTCCGTGACGCTTGGGCTGCTTGCCGCGCTCACCGAGGCCGACAGCCTCGCCACCGGACCGGCGGCGTGGGGTCGGTGGAAGGCGGAGCTCGTCCGCGACCTCGTCAGCCGAGTCGCCCACGTGCTCGGTGGTGGGTCCCCGGAAGAGGTGCGCGAAGACTTCCCGACGCCGGAGCACCTGGCACTGCTCGCGAGGGGGCAGCAGGTGCTGCGCGGCGACGGCGACCGCCTCACCGTCGTCGCGCGCGACCGCTCTGGTGTGTTCAGCCGCGTCACCGGGGTGCTCGCGCTGCACGGCCTCGGCGTGCTCGACGCGGCCGTCACCAGCGTCGACGGGATGGCCCTCGAGGTCCTGCGCGTGGAGTCGAGCTTCGGGCCGACGATCAGCTGGGAGAAGGTCATCGTCGACCTGGAGAGCGCCCTCGAAGGGCGCTTGGCCCTCCAGGCCCGGCTGGCGGAGCGCGCCCGCGTGTACGGCGGCCGGCGGGCGACCGCGCCGATCCAGGAGCCGCCCCGCGTCCTGGTCGACAACGCTGCGTCCCGCGGCGCGACGGTCGTCGAGGTGCACGCCCCGGACTCGATGGGCGTGCTCTACCGCATCACCCGGGCACTGGCCGACCTCGATCTCGACATCGTGTCCGCCAAGGTGCAGACGCTCGGCGAGCGGGTGGTCGACGCCTTCTACGTGCGGGCTGCCGGCGGGAAGGTCGAGGACCCCGCCACCCTGGTGGAGATCGAGCGCGCCCTGCTCCACGTCCTCGCCAGCTGACGGACGCGCCTCCGGCGGCTGGCCTAGCGTCCGATCCCATGAACGACCCCGGCGAGGCATCGACCCCCCAGGTGGAGGCGATCCCCGTGGGCCGCCCCGGGTACGCCCCCGGGGAGCCGCAGCGCTGATGGCCGACCGCCTGCCGCCCACCCGCCAGGACCTGATCCGCTGGTCCGAGGCCCTGTCGGGCATCGCCCGGACCGGGCTGGCCTTCACCCAGAGCCTCTACGAGCAGGAGCGGTTCGAGGAGGTGCTCCACGTCGCCGCCGACATCCGTGCGAGCGTGGAGGCCGACGACGAGTTGGACGTCGAGCACTACGTGGACGAGTGGATGCGCAGCGTCGGCACGGGCGTCGCCGGCTACGTCACCCCGAAGGCCGCCGTGGGCGCGATCGTCTACGACGACCAGCAGCGGATCCTCCTGGTCCAGCGGGCCGACTCGGGCGTGTGGCTGTACCCCACCGGATGGGCCGACGTCGGCTACTCGGCCAGCGAGGTGGCCGTGAAGGAGGTGCTCGAGGAGACGGGCATCACCTGCGTGCCCGAGCGCGTGGTGGCGGTGCTCGACGGCATGCGCATGGGCTTCACCGCGATCCCGCTCTACTCGATCGTGTTCCTCTGCCGCGCCACCGGGGGCGCGCTCACGGCCCACCCGCTCGAGACCAGCGACGTGGGGTGGTTCGCCGAGCACGACATGCCGCCGCTCACGGTCGGCCTGCCGCAGTGGGGCGCCCATGCCTTCGCCGCCGTGCGCGGCGAGACCACCGGCGTGCTGTTCGACGAGGCGCGCGAGCACCCCTGGCACCCGGGCTGACCCGCTACTCCGGATGCTCCCGGAGGAAGCGCTCGACCTCCTCGGCGATCGACTCCGCCGTGGGCACCACGCCCGGCTCGCTGTCGTGACGCTCCTCGAGCGACGTCACGTAGGTCGAGGTCTCCTCGTCGTCGTCGACCAGCTCGCTGACCTGGCGCTCATAAGACGCCGACGCGATCTCGAGGTCGGTGGTCGCGACCCACGTGTCGAGCATCGCCGCGGTGCGCTCGATGAGGGCCAGCGCCGCCTTGGGCGACGGGGCGCCCGGCACGTAGGACGGCACCGTGGCCCAGAGGGACGCGCTGCGGAAGCCGGCCCGCCGGCAGGCGTCGTGCAGCACGCCGACGATGCCGGTCGGGCCCTCGTACGACGACGGCTGGAGCTCGATGCCGGCGACCGTGTCGGTCTCGTAGGCCGTGCCCACGACGGTCGTGGGCCGGGTGTGCGGCACCTCGGCGAGCAGGGCTCCCAGGGTGATCACCAGCCGGGCGTTGCACGCCTTGGCCACCGTGACGACCTGCTCGCTGAACGTCCGCCACCGCAGCTGGGGCTCGTGGCCGATGACGATGACCACCTCGCCGATGCCGCCGGGGATGGTGGCGGTGAAGACCTCGGTGGCCGGCCACACGATCTCGCGCTGGCCCTCGTCGTCGAGCCGCACCTGCGGGCGTGTGGAGGAGAAGTCGAAGAACTCCTCCGGGTCGATCTCCGCGATGCGCTCTGTGTCCCAGCGGTCGACGAGGTACCGGGCGGCGGTGGTGGCGGCGTCACCCGCATCGCTCCACCCCTCGAAGGCTGCGATCAGCACCGGCTCGGTCAGGTCGGGCTGCACCGTCCAGCGGACGTGCTCCATGGCGACAACCTACCGCCGGGGTCGGGCGCCCAGGCCGAGGGGCCCGGCGACCTACGGTGGGGGATCCACCGATCTCGCATTCTCGTGACCTTCCTCGCCGGTCTGGTCCTGGCCACCCTGCTGCTGGCCGCCGCCACGACCACCGTGGCGTTCGTGGCGCCCGCAGGCGCCCAGGAGGACCCTCCGAGGCGCGAGTTGCCGGGCACCGAGCTGGAGGCAGAGGAGCGGGACGACGGCACGACGTCGGCCGTCCCGTGGGTGATCGGTTCGGGCATCGCCGCGGTGCTCCTGATCGGCGTGGGCGGCACCCTGCTGTCCCGGGCGAGCCGGAGGGACGACGGCCCGGACCCGGGCTAGGCGACCCGGCGGGCGACGGCCACCTGCGGCACGGCTTCGAGCTTGCGGGACAGGCCGTCGACGACCCACTCCTCCCGCTGTCGTGCCTCGAGCACGTGTCGCACGTTGGCCACCGCGCCGTCGGAGCCGAGGCTCCGGAGGAACGTGGTGAACTGGACCATGCGAGGACTGTCGCGCCGCGATGTGACCCTGGTGCCGCCTGGGCGTGACCGGCGGGTCGCGACTGCGTGAACGCTTGCTGTCCCAGGAGGACGGCGGCGGATCGGGCCCGGCGGGGGCTCGGTAGGCTCCGGGCATGAGCGCCTCCAGCACCACCCGCACGGTCGGCGAGGTGATGAGCGCCCCCGTGGTCACCGCGAGGTCGTCCGAGACCGTGGCCGACGCCTCTGCCCGCATGGTGGAGCACGGCGTGGGCTCGGTGGTCGTGGTGGACGGGGAGCGGCCCATCGGCATCCTCACCGAGCGCGACCTCGTGCGGTTCAGCGCAGCGGGAGCGGCCGCCGCCGACACCAAGGTCAGCGAGTGGATGACCGGCCAGCCCGATTGCGCGCCCGCCGACCGGTCGGTGCAGGAGGCGTTCCAGGACCTGCTCGACCACGGGTACCGGCACCTCCCCGTGGTCGACGCCGACCGCCTCGTCGGCATCGTCTCCCTGCGGGACCTGATGGAGGTGGCGCTCATCCAGCCCGTCGTGCACCCGTCGACGATCGAGGCCCCGCCCGGGCTGGAAGGCGTCATCGTGGCCGAGACGTCGGTCGGCGACGTCCGGGGCCTCGAGGGCTTCTACCACTACCGCCAATACGACGCCGTCGAGCTGGCTGACCGGTTGCGCCTCGAGGACGTCTGGTTCCTGCTCTTCGAGGGGCACCTCCCGACCGACGCCGAGCGCACGGCGTTCGCCCAGGAGGTGGCTCCGCTGCGGGCGGTGCCGGAGGCGATGGTCGACCTCCTGCCGGCGCTGGCGGCGTCGAGCCGGTCGGTGATGGAGGGTGTGCGCTCCGCCGTGTCGATGGTCGGCGCCGTCGAGGGCTTCCGGCCGACGCTCGACATCGACCATGCGGAGCGCCGCCGCAACGCGCTGCAGCTGTGCGCCGTCGTCCCCACGCTCATCGTGTCGATCCACCGGTTGCAGCAGGGCCTCGAGCCCATCCCGCCGCGGGACGACCTCGGCTACGGCGCCAACTACCTCTGGATGCTGACCGGCGGCGAGCCGCAGACCGAGCGCGGTCGTGGCGTGGAGCAGTACCAGATCACGACGATCGATCACGGCTTCAACGCGTCGACGTTCACCGCCCGGGTGATCTGCTCGTCGGGCGCCGACGTCGCAGCCGCAGTGGTCGGTGGCATCGGTGCCCTGTCGGGTCCGCTGCACGGCGGGGCGCCGTCGCGTGCACTCGACCTGCTCGACGCCATCGGCACGGCCGAGAACGCCCGTCCCTACCTGGTCGACGCCGTGACCCGGGGCGAGAAGATCATGGGGTTCGGCCACCGCGTCTACAAGACCGACGACCCCCGCTCGGTGTTCCTGCGGGGCGTGGCCGAGCGCATCGGCGCCGAGAAGATCGAGTTCGCCAAGGTGGTGGAGCGCACGGTCGTCGAGGTGCTGGCCGAGCTCAAGCCGGGCCGCAACCTCTACGCCAACGTCGAGTTCTACGCGGGGGTCGTCATGGACCACTGCGGCCTGCCGCGGGAGCTGTTCACGCCGACGTTCGCGTCGAGCCGCGTGATCGGCTGGTGCGCCAACATCCTGGAGCAGGCGGCGGACAACCGGATCATCCGCCCGTCGGCGCGCTACGTCGGCCCCCCACCCCCTGCGCCGCTCCCGGGCGACGGCTGAGTGGTTGCCTCCGTCTCGATCGTCACGGCGGGCGAGGCCGCCGAGCTGACCACGGCGTTCGAGCGCCTCGTCCCGCAGCTCTCGCGCTCGAACCCACCGCCCGACCGGTCCGCCGTCGACGCGATACTCGCCCACGAGGCCATCACGCAGTTCGTCGCCCGCGCCGATGATGGCGCGATCGTCGGCGTCGCCACCCTCGCAGTATTCCCGATCCCCACGGCCCGGCGAGCGTGGGTCGAGGACGTCATCGTCGACGAGGCCAGCAACGGCCAGGGCATCGGTGCCCAGCTCATCCGGGCGATGCTCGAGCGGGCGCGGGAGCTCGGTTGTGCGACGGTCGACCTCACGAGCCGCCCGTCACGCGAAGCCGCCAACCACCTCTACAAGAAGGTCGGCTTCACCCAGCGCGACACCAACATCTACAGGTTCGAGCTGGAAGCGAGAGATCCCGGCACGTAGTGCAAGCCTTCTCGGGGCGACATCGGCGACATCCCACCGTGCGCCCGGTGTCGAGCGCGAGGCGCCCCCAACGGCACCTTCGGGCGATGCCCCACGTCGATATGCACGCTCGTTCGTGGACACACCGCCGGCAGCCGTGGCGCGACCTGAGCCGTCGATATGTGGCGCTCACGGGAGGATGGACCTGCGTGCGTCGAGGCGTCGCCTTCTAGCCTCTTTCCGTGCAGCCCACCGAGCTGATCGTCGCCGCGCAGCAGGCGCTGGGCAGCGGCGACGTGGCCGCTGCTACCGGGCACGCCAGGGCGGCGGTCGAGGCGGGCGGCGGGCCCGCGGCTCGCGAGATGCTGGGCGGGCTCCTTCTCTTCGAGGACAATATCGAGGGGGCCCGCCGGGAGTATGAGATGACATTTCGAGAGTGGCGCCAGGCCGGCGAGTACAAGGCGGCGGCGTTGGTGGCCGCGACGCTCGCGGATCTGCACACTTCGTGGCTCGGGAACCGCCGAGCGGGCCAGGGATGGGCGGCACGGGGCCATCGGCTGCTCGAGCCCTACGGGCGGTGCATCGAACGCGGCTATGTCGACCTGGCCGTGATCGCCTGTGAATCGCCCGACGTGCGTGGCCTCGAGATGGCCGCGGCAGCGGCCCTCGACCTGGCACTCGAGTTCGCGGACTCCGACCTGGAGGTTCGAGCCTTGGCGGACGGCGGCTACGCGCTCGTCGTGGAGGGCCGCACGCGCGACGGCTTCGCCCGCTTGGACGAGGCGATGGCGGCCCTGTCGGCGGGTGAGGTCCGCAATCCGGCGGTGGCGGCGATGAGCTTCTGCGCGCTCCTCGCTGCCTGCGAGCGGGCCGGCGACGCCGCGCGTGCCGAGGAGTGGACGCGGGTCGTTGCCCGGGGGGTCACCGAACCGCTCGGCAACCGACCTCGCGCCCTGCACATGCACTGCCGGCTCGTCCTGGGTTCGGTGCTGTGCAGCACCGGTCGCTGGGAGGAGGGCGAGGCAGCGCTGCTGGAAGCCCTCGGCCCAGGCGGCTCGGCCATGTACGCGCATCGGAGCGAGGCGTCGGTCCGGCTCGCCGAGCTGCGGCTCCTGCAGGGTCACACCGACGAGGCACGTGTGCTGCTGCTGCCGTGCGAGGAACGGCCCGGCGCGTGCGAGGTGCTGGCTCGGGTCCATCTGGCTACCGGCGCGCTGGATCAGGCATACGCGATCGCTCGGCAGGCGCTCGACGCCGCTGACGCCGACGTGCTCCGTTGCGGCTCGTTGACCTCGCTGCTCGTCGAGATCAGCCTCGCCAGATCCGACACCACCTCCGCGGCCGCGCACGCTGCCCACCTGGCCCGACTGGCCGGCGACCACGACACCGACCTGATTCGAGCCGAGGCGCTCCTCGCCGAGGGCCGGGTCGCCGCCGCGATGGACGACCACGAACGCGCCCGAGACCTCCTGCAGCGCTCGCTCGCTGTGCTCCAGCCAGATGACCGCCCACTGCTCCGGGCGATCACCGCTCTCGAGCTGGCGCACGTCCACGTCGAGGCCGGAGCCCAGGGCGAGGCCATCGCTCATGCGCAGCGCGCCGTTGCCACGTTTGACCGGCTCGGCGCGGCCCCACTCGGTGACCGCACCCGGGCGCTGCTCCGATCGCTCGGTGTCAGCGGCCGTCGCGCCGGCGCGTCCACGGCCGCGTTGGTCACCGCCCTCAGCAACCGTGAGCGAGAGGTCCTCGGCCTGCTCCGCGAGGGGCTGACGAACGCGGAGATCGGCGAGCGCCTCTACATCTCCGCCAAGACGGCCGAGCATCACGTTTCTGCAATCCTCAGCAAGCTGGGAGTGCGCAGCCGCGCCGAAGCGGCAGCCGTCGCCGCCGCCAGTGCGGCGAGCGACCCCCAGACCAAGCAATAGGGGTTGCAATAGGTCGCTCCCCCGATGTCGTGCGCTAGTCGTCGTCGGATCATCACTCCGAGACCGGCGGACGTCCGGTCAGACGGAGGAGACGATGGAAACCACAGTCAACGAGATCGCCGACGGCATCTACCGCATCTCCACCTGGGTCCCGGAGGTCGCCCCACCTGCCGGTCTGGCCTTCAACCAGTTCCTCATCGACGCCGAGGAGCCGCTGCTCTTCCACACCGGACCGAAGGCGATGCTCTCGCTCGTCTCGGCCGCCATCGCATCGATCCGCCCCGTGGACGACCTCCGCTGGATCACCTTCGGCCACCTCGAATCAGACGAGTGCGGCAGCATGAACGACTTCCTCGAAGCGGCACCACGCTCCCAGGTCGCCCACGGCGCCCTCGGCTGCGAAGTCTCCTTCAACGACCTGTGTGACCGGCCTCCGCGTTCCCTCGTGGACGGTGAGGTGATCGACCTCGGTGGCAAGCGAGTGCGTCACCTTGACACCCCACAGGTCCCGCACAACTGGGAGTCCCGCATGCTGTTCGAGGAGACGACGGGCACGCTTCTCTGCGGCGACCTGTTCACGCACCTCGGCAACGGCCCGGCCACCACGGGCGGCGACATCGTCGGTCCGGCGATGGCCTTCGAGACGACGTTCCAGCACTACTCGTCGCTCACACCCAGCCTGCCGGCCACGCTCGAGCGGCTCGCCGCGCTCAAGCCCGGCACCCTGGCGCTCATGCACGGCTCCGCGTTCACGGGGGACGGCGCCGGCGCGCTGCGCGAGTTGTCTGCCGCCTACGACGAACGCTTCCTCGCCCGCTGCTAGACGGCAGCACCGGTCTTCAAGCGCCGAACGGGACATGTCCGATGGATCCCACAGACGGTGGTCGCGCCCGATCCGGCGATCTGCTCGTGATCGAGCCCACCGGGCAGTGTCACAGAACGCGCGGCTGCGTGATCGGTGGCCCGCGCCACCTACCGCCGGCTGAGCCGCGTTCGCGATCGCGGCCGAGCGGCACCTTGGGGCGAGTGAGCGCCATCGACAGTGGCGTTCTGTCGCCGGGCACCTGGGTCTCCGACGCTACGTCTCTCGTACACCTCCGGGAAACGGTGCGGCGCGTACTGACCTCGAGCTGCCTGCTTTTACGCGGCGAGCTCGACCTCTGCGGCAAGAATGACCGGGAGATCAAGCGGGAGCGCCGCCATCCCGATGGCGGTTCTGGCGTGGGCGCCTGCCTCGGGGCCGTAGAGATCGACCAGCAGCTCGGAGGCGGGATTAACGACAAGGGTCGTTTGCGGATAGCCCGGGTCAGCGTTGATGTTGCCGTACACCATGAGCCACGCCGCGATGTTGTCCAGGGCACCGACGGCGCGCTTGAGGCTCGCCAGCATCGCCAAGAGGGCGGAGCGACTCGAGGCCTGGGCCTCCTCTAGCGACACCTGGCTGGGCACCTTGCCGAACGGGCCGAGCGGTGTCCCGTCGGCGGCGAGCGCCCCGTGACCGGAGACGTATGCGCGGTTGCCCCGGACGCGCACCCATTTGAACGGGGTGGTTACGCCCGGAGGCAACATGGCTTCGCCGGGGAGCTGCAGTCCCAGTTCCTGGAGCCGCTGTTCGACACGTCCCATGCTGTGCCTCCTTGCCGATGCCCCGCCATACTTGACAGGCTGTCAATGACATATTGGGGCGTAGATTGACAGCATGTCAAGCGGAGACCCGGCGACCCGGCAGCGCATCCTCGAAGCTGCTCGGGAGCTCCTCGAGTCGAGACCCGGTGCCAACATCGCGATGGGCGAGGTCGCCAAGCAGGCCGGCGTCTCCCGTCAGGCGCTGTATCTCCACTTCCGCGACCGCACGAGCCTGTTCCTCGAGGTGTCCCGGCTGGCCGACTCCACGGCGCGAACCCCGGCGCGCCAACGCAGGATCGATGAAGCCCCGACCGGGCGAGAGGCGTTTCGAGAAACGATCGCCCTGCAGGCCTTCCTGAAGCCACGACTGAAGGGGGTCGCCACCGCACTTGACGTTCTGCGCCGGAGCGACCCCGCCGCAGACGCGGCGTGGAAGGAGCGCGAGCACGCTCGGCTTCGCCGGTGCGAGCAGGTCCTACAGCGCCTCCACGACGACGGCGAACTCGCACCGGGCTGGGATGTCCCTACGGCTGCCCGCTGCTTCTGGGCAGTGACGTCCCAGCGCGTCTGGGACGACCTCGTCATGGATCAGGGCTGGTCGACCGCGCGATACCGCAGCCACATCACCGCGCTGCTCGAGGCGGCCCTCCTTCGCCAGGGCCCTTGATCGACCAGATCGACGGCTATTTCGTGCCGTACAGCTGGGAGTCGGCTCTACCGAACGTCCAACACTCGGCCCAGCCGCTCGCTTGGAGTGCCCGCAATCGCCGGCAGCGAGCGCATCGACAGCGGCGTTCGGTTCGCCGCGCCGGTGGGCCTTCCAGGGCAGGTCGCTCGTACAACGCCGATTCCCGCGCGGAAATGCGGGCGCTCGCCTGGGGGATCAGCGAAGCCGGGGTTCCGGGATGTCGGCGTATCCCTCGGCGGCGAGAACCCGCCCGAACTCCTCGAAGACGGCGCGGCCCTCCTCCGACAACTCCTTCGCCTCCCCGTCGCGCGCCTCCCGCTCTGACCGGAAGTACGCCACGTCGATGAAGCGGCCATCATCCAGCCACACGGTGAAGCCGCCGAGGATATCGGGCCGCTCCGTGCGCAGGATCGGCTCAGCCTCGCCCATCACTATGCGTGCTGCTTCGCGATCACCGCTGCCCCAGAACACCTGGACGAACCCTGCGCCGTCCGACCCGCCACCCATCGAGACGTCGACCGCCGACGACTCGAGGAACCGAGCGGGTCCGGCTACCAGCTGCTCAAGCTGAGCCCACCACGCGGCCTGCTCCGGGCGGTCGCGGTTCCGTCGAGCAGCATCCTCGCTCTCGAAGCGGGCGACGAGGAACAGCTCTCCGTCGGTTGTGAGACCTGCGGTGGACCCGAGGAAGCCCGTCGCACGAGGGCAAATTTCGTTTTCCCATCGGGTGAGCACGGCGTCGAGCGTCGCTTCGTCACTGACGGGAGCACGGATCACTTGGACGAACATGGCCACCCTTCATAGTGCGCCGAACGCTCACGCCGGTCGTCTAGGTTGGTGTTCCGCGGAGACGTGCAGATCGACGGAAATCGTTCGTGCAGCCGCGAGTGGCCATGACCACGAACCCACGCTCGACGAGACAACCGCACTCGGCGCACAGGATCTCCATCTCCCAATGGTGCTCGATCGCTCGGTGTCTCGAGACTGCCTCCAATCGTTGCCGGCTGGCGGTCCCTTTCGCGATCGTGGCCGAGCGAATCCTCGGGGATGGTCCTCGTCCCTGCGCGTCGCGCGTTCTGGGGCGCATGCGCCCGGAACGGCTCGCGCCGTCGGGGGTGTGGAGTTCGGCGGTGTCCCGGGCACAGAAGGCGCTGCTGAGTCGATCGTCGGCCCCGCTCGGCGTGGAGCGCCCGGTCGCGCAAGTCCATTGCCGACGGGTTTCCTCGCTCATCGAGGCGATTGCTCGACGATGCGGTTGACGCGCCGGGAGCGTCGTGTGATGATTTCGATATCGGACCTCTCTCACGAACTCTATGAGCCCGCGGCGTTATCGGATGACCAAGCGGGCAGCGGCGGTCGATCGGACCCGCGAGCGCATCGTCGCGGCCGCGACCGTGGTTCATGCCGAGCGCGGGGTGCTGGCTACGAGTTGGGAGGAGATCGCCGAGACCGCAGGGGTGGCTCCGGCCACCGTGTACCGGCACTTCCCGTCCCTGGTGGAGCTGATCCCCGCGTGTGCGAGGGCGGTGTTCGACGTCGCCAAGCCGCTCACTCTCGACGAAGCGCAAGCGAAGTTCGCCGGGCTCGACTCTCCCCT